>NZ_JAINFC010000523.1 GCF_020740835.1 Streptomyces sp. UNOC14_S4 | reverse complement strand
ACCCGCCCCCTGCACTCCGGTGACCTGGCCGTCGGCGGCGTACCGCTCGCCGAGCTCGCCGACCGCTTCGGCACCCCGTCGTACGTCGTCGACGAGGGCGAGGTGCGCGCCCGCGCCCGCGCCTGGCGGGCCGCGCTGCCCGGCGCCGACGTCGCGTACGCGGGCAAGGCCTTCCTCTCCCGCGCCATGATCCGCTGGATCGAGGAGGAGGGGCTGAGCCTGGACGTCTGTTCCGCGGGCGAGCTGGAGCTCGCCGCGCTCACCGGCTTCCCCGCCGAGCGGATCGTGCTGCACGGCAACGCCAAGAGCCCGGCCGACCTCAAGGCCGCGCTGCGCCTCGGCGTCGGCAGGATCGTCATCGACAGCGTCGGCGAGATCGCCTCCCTCGCCGCGCTGATGCCGCCGGGTGCCCGCCAGAAGGTGCTGGTGCGGGTCGTGCCGGGAGTGGCGGCCGGTGCGCACGCAGCCGTCCGTACGGGCGTGGAGGGCCAGAAGTTCGGCCTGCCCGTCGCGACCGGGGAGGCCGAGGACGCGGCCGAGCGGATCCTCGGGCAGCCCCGGCT
This sequence comes from Streptomyces sp. UNOC14_S4, assembly GCF_020740835.1. Lineage (GTDB taxonomy): Bacteria > Actinomycetota > Actinomycetes > Streptomycetales > Streptomycetaceae > Streptomyces. The sequence goes on along the minus strand of NZ_JAINFC010000523.1, from coordinate 4,584 downwards.
CGAACTGGTCGGCCTGCACTGCCACCTCGGCTCGCAGATCGCGGGCCTCGGCCCGTACGTGACCGCGGTGCGCCGCCTCGTCCCCCTGCTGGCCGCGCTCCGCGACCGGCACGGGGTAACCCTCCCCGAACTCGACCTGGGCGGCGGCTTCGCCATCGCCTACCGCGACGGCGACCCCGTGCTGGACCCGGAGACGTACGCGACCCGGGTCACCTCCGAACTCGCCCTGCAATGCGAGCGGTTCGGCCTTCCCGTGCCCAGGCTGACCGTGGAGCCGGGCCGTTGGATAGCGGGCCCGGCGGGCGTGGCCCTGTACCGCGTGATCGCGGTGAAGTCGACCGGCGGCCGCACCTTCGTCGCCGTCGACGGCGGCATGAGCGACAACCCGCGCCCCGCGCTCTACGGCGTGCGCTACACGGTCCGCCTCGTCGGCCGCCAGTCCCGCGCGGCCGACCGCGCCACGACCGTGGTGGGCCGCCACTGCGAGGCGGGCGACATCCTCGCCGAGGACGTCCGCCTCCCGGCCGACGTCCGCCCCGGCGACGTCCTCGCCGTCCCGGCCGCGGGCGCGTACCACCTCTCGATGTCCTCCTCCTACAACCTGGTGGGCCGCCCGCCCGTCATCGCCGTCACCGAAGGCCGCGCCCGCCTCCTGGTCCGCAGGGAGACCCTGGAGGACCTGCGCAGCCGCGACATAGGGGACTGACGGTCCGTCATACCGACGGAGCGGTCCGCCCGGAGGGGAAGGCACCCCCGCGGCCCCCGCCCGGGCGGCCCGCCGGTTCCAGTCAAACGCAACGGCCGGGCGCGGACCGGGCGCGCCCCGGGCGGGTCCTGGCCGGGATCCGCTCCACCGCGCGGGCCTCTTCCGGGGTACGCACCACGAAGTGCACGTCCCAGCAGGCCCCGCGGGCCAGCTCCGCCTCGATGGCGCTCCACACGGCGGCCGCGCTCACCCGGTACGGAAGACCGCCGCGCCCGGAGCCGAGCAGCGGGAAGCACACCGAGCGCAGCGGCGGGGTGTGCCGGTCGCGCTCCTCCGCCAGCAGCGCGAGCACGCGCGAGGTGGCGCGGGTGATGTCGGCGGGCAGCACGTCGTAGTCGTTGGTCCCGGCCCGGGGCACGGCCACCGCCGCGTGGTAGATCCGCCGTACGCCGCACTCGGCCATGGCTCCCGAACCGGTCGGCGCCACCGTGCCCGGCAGCACCGGGCGCCCCGAAGTGCCCTGCCGGGCCGCCCACGCGCGCAGTTCGTCGTGGACGGGGTCGTCCAGCAGCTCGCCGGTCACCCCGCGCACGGAGGCGGCCCGGCGCAGCGAGGCGGAGACCGAGGACTTGTACGGCTCGGACAGCGCGAAGTAGGTGTTGGCCGGGGAGACCACCACGTCCACGTCCCGCAGCAGGTCGACGGAGTGGATGTGGAGGGTGAGGCGCACGGTCCGGCCGGCCACCAGGACGTCCACGGTCCGGTGGGTGTCGCCCTCCCAGCCGCCCTCGTCCGGCTCGCCGCCGCTCTCCACCAGTTCCACGATGTGCTCGGCCACCTGCCCGAGCACCATCACCTCGTGGTGCTTGCGGAAGCGCTCCTCGCTGACCCGGTACACCTCGGCCGCGCGGGCCCGGCGGGAGGACGCGGGCCAGTCCCGGGTGCCCTGCGCCAGGCCCAGGGTGTACTCGGCGGCGGTCCGCAGCGTGCCCGCGTCGAGCCGCTCCACCGCGCGGCGCAGCAGTGCCTCCACGGCGCCCTCGCGGGTGCGCGCGGGCGCCGTCGCGGCGGCGGCCGCCTCCAGGGCGGGCAGCGCACGGCCGCGCAGCCTCAGCAGTCCGGCTCGCCGGACCGCCTGTAACTCCGGGAGAAGTGCCGCGTGGTCGAGGGACGGTGGCTCCATGCGGCCCACGATGGCACCACGCGTCGCACGACGACAAGCGGCCGACAAGCGGCAGGGCGCCGGGCTCAGCGGCGGAGCGGCCGGCCGGTGCCGGGCGGGCCCGGCCGGGGCGCCCTCGGCGCTCCCAGGTCCGCCCGCATCCCGCCCCGCAGCTCCCGCAGCCGTTCCCACAGCGCGTCGATCTCCGCCCGGACTGCGTCGAGCGAGTCGCCCGGGCGCGGGACGCCGTCGTCCAGGCGCCGGAGCCGGCCGTAGGCGGTGCCGAGCGCGCGGGTGACCTCGCCGGCCAGGGCGAGTACGGGGTCGGGCAGCCGCACCTGGGCCTCCGCGTACACGTCCCGGTGCAGATCCCTGGCCTCGGTGAGGCGCTGCCGTACCGCGCGTGGATCCTCCGCGCGGGCCAGGGCGTACAAGTGGTCGGTGAGGGCGGCCAGATACTGCCGGGAGGCGGTGTTGAGGGCGACGTAACAGGCCCGCCGTTCCTCGTCCTCCCGCGCCCGCGCCCGCACCCGTTCCGCACGTTCCGCGCGCTCCTGCTCACGCCGCCGTCCGCGCGCGGCGGCGCGCTGGGTGAGGAGGGCCGACAGCAGGGTCCCGGCCACCCCGACGGCCGCCGCGACCGGCGCACCCGCACCATTGACGTCCATCGCCCTCACCCCCGTGTCACCGCAGGCTTCCAGCGAACCGGCCCCGCACCCCTCCGGGGAACCCCATGACCGGGGACCGTCCGGCCTTCGCCCGGACCGCGCCCGGGCGGCACGGACCGGTTCGCTGGAAGCCCGCGCGGGTTCAGCCGCCCTGGACCGCCGCCGCCTTCTTCCTGCGGGCGCGGTGGGCGGCGGCCGAGGCGCGGTTGCCGCAGATGGCGGGGGAGCAGAAGCGGCGGGACTGGTTGCGGGAGACGTCGACGAAGACCTCGGCGCAGCGGTTGCCGACGCAGACGTGGAGGCGGTCGACGCCGGCGGTGGTGACGACGGTGAGCAGGGCCATGGCCGCGTTGGCAGCGTAGCGGTCGACGGGGGCGGCGTCGGGGGCGGCCACGTGGAGGTGCCAGGTGCCGTCGTGGTCGGTGTAGTGGGGGACGGCGTGGTGCCCGGCGAGAATGCGGTTGAGCAGGGTGACGGCGGTGGCCTCGTCGGGGGCGGCGAAGACCTCGCGGAACACCGGGCGCAGCCGGTGGGCCGCGGCGAGGTCGGCCTCGGTCAGCGGGGCGTCGAGGGGCATGCCGTAGCGCTCGAAGAGGGCGGACAAGCCGTCAACTTCCGGCATTTTCTCTACGTTCCGCACAATGTTGTACGTGTTGACCAGGTCTTCAGCCAGCGTCACCGAAGCCTCTGAGTAACTAGTAAACCGCACCATGACTCCGTACTATGGCTGTCTGTCGGCGGCACCGCACTCGCGGTTCCACGGCGCCGCACCTGTTTGTCCTGCTCGCGTTTGCCCTACGTGTATTTGCCCCACGTGTGCCGCCCGCTTGTGAAGCAGAGGGCTCGATGGATTCACAACAAGAGTTACCCACCACTGCCACCCCCGTTCCCGCTGCGGAAACACATTCTCCCTCCACCGTCTTCCGGGAGGAAGCGGTGCAGGGGCTGCGGGCGGCCGTGCCGCTCGCGATCGCGGTGTTCGGCTTCGCCGTGTCGTTCGGCGTGGTCGCCCGTGCCGCGGGCATGGGGGTGCTGGCGCCGCTGGTGATGTCGCTGACGACCTTCGCGGGCTCCGCGCAGTTCGCGGCCGCCTCGGTGCTGGGCACCGGCGGCGGCGTGGCCGCGGCGATCGTGGCGGCCGTCCTGCTCAACTCGCGCTATCTGCCGATCGGCATCAGTGTGGCCCCGGCGATGACGGGCGGCGTGCTCAAGCGCTTCCTGTCGGCCCAGTTGGTGGTCGACGAGTCGTGGGCCGTGGGCCACGTCGGAGGCGGCCGCTACTCCCGGGGGCGGCTGCTCGGCGCGGGCGTCCTGGTGTACGCCGCGTGGGTCGGCGGCACCGCCGTCGGTGTGCTGGGCGCGCGCTATCTGGGCGATCCCGAGCGCTTCGGCCTCGACGTGGTCTCCCCCGTGCTCTTCATGGCCCTGCTCAAGGGGCAGATCACCAGCCGCAAGGCGCTGGTGGCGTCGGCCCTGGGTGTGGCGATCACCCTGACGCTGGTGCCGTTCGCGTCGCCCGGCGTCCCGTTGATCGCGGCGACGGCCGCCTGTCTCCTGGGGTTGAAGAAATGAGCGGACTGTGGCTCGCAGTGCTGCTGGTGGGCGCCGTCTCCATGACGCTGAAGGCCACGGGCCCGGTGCTGCTGGGCGGCGAGGAGCTTCCGGACGCCATGCAGCGGGTGGTGACGCTGATGGCCCCCACCCTGCTGGCGGCCCTGATATCCACTCAGATGTTCGGCAGCGGAAAGGCGTTGGTGCTCGACGCCCGGGTGGCCGGGCTCCTGGTGGGGGCCTTCGGCATCTGGCGGAAGTGGCCGACCCTGCTCGTCGTCGTCCTCGGGGCCGCCGCCACGGCCCTGACCCGGCTCGTCGTCGGCTGACCCCCCGCACCCGGTCCCGCGCCCCGGTGCACGCCCCGATCCCACACCCGATCCACACGGAGAATCCCATGGTCACCAGCCCCGGCGGGCAGCAGGCGTGGCCCACCGCCGCCTTGTGGGACGCGGCGGCCCGCCTCGACGTCCTCCTCCGGCTCCCGTCCCTGCCCC
>NZ_JAINFC010000522.1 GCF_020740835.1 Streptomyces sp. UNOC14_S4 | reverse complement strand
GTCCAGGACGCGTGGCCCTCCAGGTCTCCGGTCATGTCGATGCGGAGGGTCCTGGCCTCGGGGTCGCGGTGGCCGCGGGCGGTCAGGACGAGGGTGAAGGGGAGGAAGGAGCGGAACCGGAGGGTGCCGGTGTCGGGGCCGGAGAGTTCCATGGAGCGCACCTGGGGCCACCAGACGGGATAGCTCTCGGGGCGCTCCAGGTGCGCGTAGAGGACGTCCGGGGAGACGGGGAAGGTCCACGTGGCGCGGAAGCGGTAGCGGTGGGGGTCGGCCAGCGCCGAGGGCAAGGGCATGGGGCCAGCGCACACCTCCCGGCCGCGGGAGCGCAGCGGAACGGGCGAAGACGCAGGAAAAACCGATGGTCCGCAAGGGTGAACCTTGCGGACCATCGGCCTTCACGTGTGGGCGATACTGGGATCGAACCAGTGACCTCTTCGGTGTGAACGAAGCGCTCTCCCGCTGAGCTAATCGCCCGGGCGCACCGCAAACATTACCGCATGTCAGAGGGTGTTCGGTACCGGCCGTCGCAGGGGCGGGCGGCGGGCTCGGCGGCGGCGCTTCCAGGGCATGGCCCTGCCACACCCGACGAGACGGACACCGATGGGCACCGCGGGCGACGGCACGGCACGCGACCACGCGACAGGGACGGCGAGGCACGCGCCGACGACGGCGAGGCCGACGGCGAAGGCCCCGGCCCGCCGCCCCGATGCACAGGGCGCGGGAGCGCCGGATGGAGCGTGGCGCGCGGGAGCCGCGGGCGGCGGCCGCGCCGAGGGTCGTTCGCCGGGGCCGCTCCCCGACCGCGGCCACTCCGGTCCCGGGAGGACCGCTCCCCGATGGCGGCCGCTCCGGTCCCGGCTCCGGCGGTGGTCGCGCCGGGCTGTCGCTCGTCACTCTCCGCATTCATACTCCTCGGCGCACCGGATCGAACCGCAACTCACCGGAATGGCCGTATTCGCTGGGGAAGTGCTGCGCCGTCCGAGGTATCCGAACAGTCTCAAAACGGTCAGAGGGGTTTACAACGGCACCGTAGGTGGCATGTCGATTTCGCCGACGTGCGAATCCCCGAGCGCACACTGAGCGAAAGGCCCTGGCGCTTATGAACACCACGGTCAGCTGCGAGCTGCACCTGCGCCTCGTCGTGTCGAGCGAATCCTCACTGCCTGTGCCCGCAGGTCTGCGGTACGACACGGCCGATCCGTATGCCGTGCACGCCACCTTCCACACCGGAGCCGAAGAGACGGTCGAGTGGGTCTTCGCCAGAGATCTGCTCGCCGAGGGCCTGCACCGGCCCACCGGCACCGGAGACGTCCGTGTCTGGCCGTCCCGCAGCCACGGTCAGGGCGTCGTGTGCATCGCGCTGAGCTCCCCGGAGGGCGAGGCCCTGCTGGAGGCCCCGGCGCGGGCCCTGGAGTCGTTCCTGAAGCGGACCGACGCCGCGGTGCCGCCGGGCACCGAACACCGTCACTTCGACCTGGACACGGAGCTCTCCCACATCCTCGCGGAGAGCTGACGCACGGGCCGGGGCTGACATCGGGCGCGCCCGCCCACTCGGGGGGTCGGGTGCGCGTCGTCCCGCAGAGGGCTGGCCGTACGGCGCCGTCACCGCGGATCCACCGCGGGTGACGGCGCCGTCGTGTTGCGGAGCCGCTAGAGTCGTGGTCCCGATCGAACAAATGCCGCCCCACCCCCGTCGGCCAGGGAGCGAACGAACCGTGCTGATCAACCACGACACCCGGTGCGCGCTCGACGCCGTGGTGGACCTCGTGAACACCTCGGCCGTGGGCCCCGAGGGCGGTCCCGGCGACACCCTCACGGACCTCGCCGCGGTGCGGGCGTTCGTCGGGCGTCATGACGTCAGCGGGGTCGGCGTCCTCGGGGAAGCGGATCTCGTGGCCGTGCGGGCGGTGCGGGAGCGGTTCGCGCAGGCGTTCTCGGCCGGGGACGCGACCGAGCTCGCGGAGTTGCTGAACGCGCTGGTGGCGGAGGCGGGGACCACGCCCAGGCTGACCGATCACGACGGCTACGACTGGCATGTGCACTACTTCGCGCCGGGGGCGTCCGTCGCCGAGCACCTCGCGGCGGACGGCGGCATGGCGCTGGCCTTCCTCGTGGTCGCGGGCGAGCGGGAGCGGCTGCGGCGCTGCGAGGCGCCGGACTGCGGCCGGGCCTTCGTGGATCTCTCCCGCAACCGCTCACGGCGCTACTGCGACGGCCGCACCTGCGGCAACCGGCTCCACGTGGCCGCGTACCGGGCGCGCCGCAAGGAAGCCGCGAGCTGACGGCGCGCGGCTCGCGGAAAAGGGCCGACGGGGCGTCAGGAACAACGCCCCCGGAATATCCGGGGAATATCCGGGAAACACGGGCGATGAGCACCCGGCATTGCGCGGCGCCCCCGGGAATCGGGCCTCTTCGGGCAGCGGATTTCTGACGCTCCGGCAGCGGTGCGGGCGCCCCCGCCGTTTCGCGGGATTGCGAGGAATACCGCCGTGCCGGAGCTCGCTAAATTCCGTGCTTTTTGAGGATGGCCTCGATGTCGGAGAAGTCTTCGGCGCCGCCCGATTTCTTGCCCTTGGCCTGGGCGCGGGGTATGTCACGGCCCGAGGTCAGTGACGGAGAGGAAGCACCCGGGGCCATGGCTTCACGGCCGGCAGCCGCCTCGGCGGCCTTGCGCTCCTTGCGGCTCGGCTTCCCGCCGCGCCGCTCCACCGCTCTCGTCACCATGAAGAGCAGTGCCGAGAGCGCCAGCACGCCGAAGCCCAGCCACACGCCGGGGTTGAAGACCAGGCCGGTGAGCCAGCGGAGGATGCCGGTCATGGCCAGGCCGACCGGGACGAGGGCATAGGCCGTGATCCGGGCGGCGGCGAGGAAGCGCTTGCGCCAGGCCGTCAGCGCGGCGATGCCCAGACCGGCCGCGGACGCGGCCGTGGCAATCATCGTCGAGGCCAGCATGCTGCTCCTCCTGCTCCTGCTGCGAGTACTTCCGGGCGCGCCGCACGAGGGCTTCCCAGGCGGGCTTCCCCGGGCGGGCGTCTCCTTCCATCCTGCACCGGTCCGCACCGCACTGGCCACGGTCGGCCGGGAGGCTCCGGGAGATCTCGGGGTCATCTCGGGGGCGCGCTCCTCCCCAGGGCTGACCCGGCTGGAAGACTGGCCCCATGAGCGACACCACTACCGGCACCACCACGCGTGCCACTCTCGACGTCTGGTGCGAGCTGCAGTGCCCGGACTGCCGCACCGCCTTCACCGACCTGCACGCCCTGCGCGACCACTACGGGGACCGGCTGGAGATCCGGCTGCGGCACTTCCCGCTGGAGCGGCACAAGCACGCGTACGCGGCCGCGCAGGCCGCCGAGGAGGCCGCCGAGCAGGGGCGGGGCTGGCCGTACGCCGAGGCGGTGCTGGCCCGGGTCGAGGAGCTGGCCGACCGCGGCGAGGAGGTGCTCGTCGACGTGGCCCGCTCCCTGGGGCTGGACGCGGACGAGGTGGACACGGCGCTGATCGACGGGCGGCACCTGCTGGTCGTCGACGCCGACCACGCCGAGGGCAGGGCCATCGGCGTGGTCGGTACGCCCACGTACGTGATCGGTGGGGAGCTGTTGGACGCCTCGCAGAACCAGGAGGGGGTGCGGGAGCGCATTGCCGAGATCGCGGATCGGTTGTTGGGCGCCTGATCCTCGCGGGGCGGGTGTGCCTACTGGGGTGCCACTTGCGCTCCGCTCGCGGCTGCGGGTTGCGTGGGGCTGGGCGCGCCGTTCCCCGCGCCCCTATGGGGCGCGTTACAGCAACGGCTTGTACAGGTGGAATGCCGTAGAGCGGTAGCCCAGGGACTCGTACAGGGTCAGGGCGGGCGTGTTGCCCGCGAAGACGTTCAGGCCGAGCGTGGTGGCGCCGCCCTCCAAGGCCTCCGTTTCGGCCAGCAGCATCAGTGAGCGGCCGTGGCCCCGGCCGCGGTGCTCCTCGGCGACCTCGACTTTGTAGACGTACGCGCCGGGCTCGTCGAGGTCGTCGGGGCCGTCCGGGCACAGGGCCACCCACAGGGTGCCGACGCGGGCGCCGTGGTGGGTGAGGACCCGCAGGACCGTGCCGGGGGTGGCGGATCCCTCGGGGAGGAGCCGACGGTGGTCGGCCGCGGCCTTGGCGTGGGCCTGCTCCGCGGGCACGCCCCGGTCGATCCAGCTCCGGGCGTAGTCGGCCCGCCCCTGCTCCTCCCAGACGGCGAACTCCTCGTCCGTCATCGGCCGCCCCTCCGTGCCCTCCGGCAGCCGGGCGGCGGCGGTGAGGGGCTTGGCCATGCTGCGGTTGCGCTCGACGTAGCCGAGGGCGCCCGCGAGGCCCAGGGCCACGTCCGCCTCCGCGTCGACGGAGATCTCGACGCGGTCGCACCCCCAGCCGCGCAGCACTTCCTCAGCGGCGAGTGCCGCGACCGTGCCGCGGCCGCGGTGGCGGTCGCGTTCGCCGATCGCGAGCCGGAGTATCCGGCCGGCCCCGGGGCCGAACCGGTCGTCGGTGGTCAGGTCGATCCTGCCGACCGGTCTGCTGTTGACGCAGACGTCGTACGAGCGGGACCGGCCGCCGCCGGCCGTGCGCTGTTCGGGTGCGGTGGGGCGCAGGGTGGTGGTCACGCCTGTTTTGTACCTGCCCCGCGCCCGTACGTCACGGGCTTTACGGATCGATGTCCGCCGCCGCGCGCTCCTGGAAGATCTTCGCGACCTCGGCGGTGACGGGGCCGGGGGCCGTGGGCAGCGTACGGCCGTCGACCGCGCCGACCGCCTGGACGTCGCGGAGGGTGGAGGTCAGGAAGATCTCGTCGGCGCGGTCCAGGACGTCGGCGGGCAGGGTGGTCTCGCGGGCGCCGGTCCACTCCACGACGAGGGCGCGGGTGATGCCCGCGAGGCAGCCGGAGGCGAGCGGCGGGGTGTGCAGCTCGCCGTCGAGGACGACGAAGACGTTGGAGCCGGTGCCCTCGCAGAGCTCGCCCACGGTGTTGGCGAAGAGTGCCTCGGTGGCGCCCCGGTCCGCGGCGCGGGCGAGGGCGACGACGTTCTCGGCGTACGAGGTGGACTTCAGCCCGGCGAGCGCGCTGCGCTCGTTGCGGGTCCAGGGGACGGTGATGACACTGGTGGTGTCGGACAGCCTGCGCGTCTCGCCG
>NZ_JAINFC010000521.1 GCF_020740835.1 Streptomyces sp. UNOC14_S4 | reverse complement strand
GCCCTGCCCCGGGGGCGGAGCCCCCGGGGCAGGGCTGCACGAAGTGGGGTGCCCCCTCGCGTCAGAACTCAGCGGCGGCGGCGCAAGGCCCGCGTCACCACGACCGCCGAGGCCAGCGCGACCGCCGCCGCCGGTGCGGCCCAGCGCAGCGCGGCCGCCGCTCCGGACGCGGCTTCCGGGGCCGGGACCGGCGCGTACCGGCCGCGCGGCGGCGCGTGGTCCACCTCCTCCGCACTGCGGCCGATCATCGTGCGGCGCGCGTGCGCCGCCTCCGCGGGCGGCTCGTCGTCGTCCACGTCGTCGTCCTCGTCGAGGTCGTCGTCGGCCGCCGGGTCGAGGGACGACGGCGGGACCTCGGTGTCGAAGACGCTGCCGCCGTCCAGCCGCGGGCCGTCGCCCGCGGCGCCCGCCTCCTCCTCCGCGTCCTCCCGCAGCTCCTCCACGAGTGCGACGGCGAAACGGTCCAGCAGGCGGCGGGCGACGGCCTCCGTGGTCTTCTCGTCGAAGTCGGCGAGCCTGCCGCCGGTGCCGACCGTGCCGGTGCAGATCAACCGGGCGCCGTCGGCGGCCGGTTCCAGCACCCCGCGCAGCGCGAGCGTCACCGTGCCGGAACCGCGCACCTCGGTGCCCTCGCCCGACAGCTCGTACGCGCCGTCCTGCTCGGTCAGGTGCAGCGACCCCCGGTAGGTGATGGTCGAGCCGCCTATGCGCAGCCGCAGGCGTCCGGACACGAGCGCGCCCGAGGCGTCCGCGCCGTCCTGCTGGAGGCCGGGAACGCAGCGCACGACGCGGGCGGGGTCGGCCAGGACCCGGCGGACGGAGTCGACGGAAAACGGAACGAACACCTCATGCTCCATGGCAAGTGAGCCTAATTCCTTTGTAAGCATCGCGGGGAGTCCACTGGAGGAACCCGTGGTGTTCGAGTCGGGGTCCGTCACGCCTAATTCCTTTGTAAGCATCGCGGGGAGTCCACTGGAGGAACCCGTGGTGTTCGAGTCGGGGTCCGTCACGCCTCAAGTGAGCTGGGCTGTTGAAGCCTCTGGGTAGACGGTGCGGGCGGGCCTCATGCTCGGGGTGGTGGCGGTCGCGTGGGCGCCGGGCGGATGCCTTACAACCGCCCGGCAGTTCATGCCTCGGGTCAGACCAGCGACGCGCGGCGTCTCCGCTGCTGCCACCACCTGTTTGAAGACCCGCTCGTTGATCTTCGTGGTGCGAGCCCGCCACGCGGTGACCTCTCGATTCGCCCGAGCCCGTCCGAGCTCCCGCATAGACCGAGGCCCGCGTGGCGCGCTGGTGCCACGAACGGCTAGCGAGGTGGCGGCCCGACCCGTTGGGTTCGAGGCCTGGAATTAGGTCGCTGCGTGGCCCGCATGCGCTCGTGACCAGCACAAATGCACATGCTCAGGGGAGGAGCACACTTGATCTACTGCGGTATCGACTGGGCCGAGAGGACGCACGACGTCGCCTTGGTCGACGACTCGGGCCAGCTGCTGGCCAAGCGGCACATCACCGACGACGCGGCCGGCTACCGGATCCTGCTGGACCTGCTCGCCGAGTACGGCGACACCGAAGCGACCCCGATCCCGGTGGCGATCGAGACGTCCCGCGGCCTGCTGGTCGCTGTGTTGCGGACCGGCAAGCGGCAGGTCTTCGCGATCAACCCGATGGCCGCCTCCCGCTACCGCGACCGCCACAGCGTCAGCCGGAAGAAGTCCGACCCCGGCGACGCCCTCGTCCTGGCCAACATCCTCCGCACCGACATGCACGCCCACCGGCCCCTGCCGGGCGACAGCGACCTCGCCCGCGCCATCGCCGTCCTCGCCCGAGCCCAGCAGGACTCGACCTGGAACCGGCAGCAACTCTCCAACCAGCTCCGCTCGCTCCTGCGCGAGTACTACCCGTCCGCCCTGGCCGCCTTCGAGCCCTGGCGGAACGGCCTGTGCCGTCCCGAGGCCCGTGAGCTCCTCAAGGCCGCCCCGACCCCGGCCCGGGCCGCCCGGCTGACGCGCCCGCAGATCGCCGCCGCCCTCAAGCGCGCCGGCCGCCAGCGCGGCATCGACGCCGAAGCCGAGCGGCTCCGCGAGGTCTTCCGCGCCGACTGGGCCCACCAGCCACCGCTGGTCGAGGACGCGCTCGGCCAGCAGATGCTCGCCCTCCTCACCCAGCTGAACGCCGCCTGCACCGCCGCCGACGACCTCGCCAAGGCGGTCCACGAGGCTTTCCCCCAGCACCCGGACGCCGAAGTGATCACCAGCTTCCCCGGTCTCGGCGTCCAGCTCGGAGCCCGGGTGCTCGCCGAGATCGGAGACGACCGGACACGCTTCGCCGACGCCCGCGGCCTCAAGGCATACGCCGGCGCCTCTCCCATCACCCGCGCGTCCGGGAAGAAGTCGAGCATCACCCGGCGGTGGGTCAAGAACGACCGCCTCAACCACGCCGGCTACCTCTGGGCCTTCGCCTCCCTGCGGGCATCGCCCGGGGCCATGGCCCACTACCGGCGCCGCCGCGACGACCACGGAGACTGGCACGCGGCCGCTCAGAGGAACCTCTTCAACCGCATGCTCGGCCAGCTCTACCACTGCCTCAAGAACGGCGTGCTGTTCGACGAACAGACCGCCTTCCCCACCGAACTCGCCATCGCAGCTTGACACCTTAGCGTCGCGAGGTGTCTACCCATCAGGCCGCTCACCAGCGCCTCTCAGGCCGAACTTTCCGCCGGACACCGCCGTCGGGCGCAAGGACGCCGGGCACAAGGACAGCGCACAAGGACACCGCCCCACGCGCCGCGGGGGACCGGCGCGTGGGGCGGTGGGACGAGGGGCCCTCGGAAGGGGCGCCGTAGGCGTCAGTCGGCGACCGTGAAGCGCTCGCCCACGTGCTGCGGCTTCTCGATCTCGTCGACGAGGGCGACCGCGTAGTCCTCCATGGAGATGCGGCTCTTGCCCTCGGCGTCGACGACGAGGTCGTCCAGCGCGGTGCGGTACGTACCGGTGCGCTCGCCCGCCTCGATGAGGCCGGCGGGGCTGATGTTGGTCCAGCGGACGTCGCTCACGGTGCGGTAGAAGTCCAGCGCGTCACCGTGCGCGTGCATGATCTGGAGCAGGAACTCGGGGATGCCCTCGCCGTCCCAGACCTGCTTGCCGTCGGGCGTGCGCAGGGAGCCCGCGCCGCCGACCGCGATCACCCGCGGGGCGGCGTCGCCGAGCGTGCGCACACCGGCCACCAGGGCCTCGGCGGCGGGCTTGATGGTGGCGATGTGGCCGGGGCCGTCACCGCCGCCGACGGCGCTGACGACGACGTCCTGGCCCTCGGCGGCCTTGGCGACCGACGCCGGGTCGAGGACGTCACCGGTGACGACGGTCAGCGCGGGGTGCGTCACGGTGACCTTGGCGGGGTCGCGGACGACGGCCGTGACCTGGTGGCCGCGGTCCAGCGCCTCGCGCAGGATGCGCTGACCGATGTTGCCGTTGGCACCGAAGAGGGCGATCTTCGCCATGGGGGGCTCCTGAGGAGAGAAGGGAAAAGGGGGAACGTGGGGGGCGTCAGTGCTGGTCGAGCGCCCGGGTGAGCGCCTGCGCCGACGACATAGGCCCGCCGAGGCGCCGTACCCCGCCGGGGGTGTGCAGCAGCAGCGTGGGGTACTGGTCGACGCCCAGCCTGCGCACCTCGCGGAAGTCCGCCTCCGCCTCGCGGCGGGCGTCCGGGTCCGCGAAGACGGCCACCGCGACCTCCGCGTCGACGCCGTCCAGGCCGCCGGCGACCGTGCGCAGCGTCTCGGGGTCGGACAGGCTCAGGCCGTCGACGTACCAGGCGCGCTGGAGCGCGCCCGCGAATTCCAGTGTCCTCTCGGGCGCCTGCCCGCGCAGCGCGACGAGGGCCGTCGCGGCGTCGGCGGAGTCCAGCACCGCCGTGCCGTCGGCGAACGCCTTGGCGTAGCCGGGGCCGAAGACCGCGCCGGTCAGCTCGCCGATCCGGACGTCGGACTGCGGGATGTAGGAGTACGCGGAGACGGGCTGGGCGCGCGGGCCGGTGAAGAGCCCGCCGCTGAGCACGGTCAGCTCGATCCGGTCGGCGTTCGCCGCGGCGAACTCGCGCACGGCCGGGCCGAAGCCGTAACACCAACCGCAATAGGCGTCGAATGCATAAGTGAGCTTGTGCTGTGCCATGTCTTTCCCTGAAACGTTCAGCCGGGTCCAGCCGGGGTCCGGCCGAGGTGATGCCCGCACTCTGTGGTGCGTTATGACCACGCTATGGCCGGTTTCCAGCCCCTACCAGGTACGCTCGGGTCTTCTCATGGTGAAAATGCGACAAGCACGGAACGAGGACATCGTCGAGCTCGCGTATCGGGCCCCACCGGGGACGCCCGCCGGGGTCGAGGTGATGACGATCGCCGAGCTCCGTGCCCGCGCGCCCGAAGGGCTGCTGGCCCGGCCGCAGCGGCTGGACTTCCACCAGATCGTCGTCGTCCGCTCCGGCTCCGCCGGGCACACCGTGGACTTCACGGGCTACTCCCTGGAGGAGGGCTCGGTGCTGTGGGTGCGCCCGGGGCAGGTGCAGCAGTTCGGGGCGGTGGAGGAGATCGAGGGCGCCGTCATCCTCGTACAGCCCGGCTTCCTCTCCCCCGACACGGCCGTCGCGGCCGTGGCCGACGACCCCTTCCGCCCGGTGCTGTGGCAGCCGGTCGGCCAGGACCAGGAAGCCGTCCTCTGCGCCGTGCACCACCTGGAGAACGACTTCCGCACCAGCAAGGGACTGCCCGCCGACGTGCACTCCGGCATCCTGCGCCACCTGCTGTCCGTGCTGGTGCTGCGGCTCGCGCACCTCACGGCACCGGTGGGCAGCAGCGTGCCCGCCCCGGGGGACGCGTTCGTCCGCTTCCGCGCCGCCGTCGAACGGGACTTCACCGTCACCCACCGGGTCGCCGACTACGCGCGCACCCTGGGCTACTCGCCCCGCACCCTCGCGCGCGCGGCGCTCGCGGGCGCGGGAGTGGGCGCCAAGGAGTTCATCGACAGGCGGGTGATGCTGGAGGCGAAGCGGCTGCTCGCGCACAGCGAGCTGCCCGCCGCCCGGATCGCGGAGCGGATCGGGTTCGACGACGCGGCGAACTTCTCCAAGTTCTTCCAGCACCGCGCCGGTTGCTCACCGGGGGCCTTCCGCTCGGATATGCGG
>NZ_JAINFC010000520.1 GCF_020740835.1 Streptomyces sp. UNOC14_S4 | reverse complement strand
GGCCGGGGTGGGGCGGAGTGGTGCTGTGCGGACACGCGTCAACAACTCCTCTGCACAGGCTTCCCGGAGCACGGCGGCGCCGACACCCTCCGGTTGGCCGCGTGTGGACAGGGCACATCCCTTGCGCATCGCCCGCGGGCAGCGCACACCGGTGGAACGATGTGTAGCGATCATGTCGCAGAACGTCGTGAAGCGGACCAGTGCCGAACACGATCCGGCCGTTCTTGTATGACCCACGCACGGACCCTGCTGTAACCGGGGGTAATACGCAGGTATGGACGGAGCGTCGCGTGCGCTTCGGCGGCCTCCCGCCCGCGGTGCCGGGCGGCCTCCGGCGCGTCGTGGAGCGGCTCGGCCGTGCGCGCGAAGGGCGGCAAGTTGGCCGGAACATAGGCCCGATAACGGGCCCGCTGGCAATTGTCGGGCAAAGCGCTGACAGCGCGCGGCACGCGATGGGACGATCGCGATCGTTTTTGCCGCCTGCTGTCAACCGCTTTGTCGTTCACGACTGTTCCGCTGTACCGCGCTTCCCGTTGTTCCACTGTTCCGCCGCCCGACCGTTTCCGCCGCTCGACCGATCCGCCGTCACGGCACCACGACGCACGCACGCATCGCGACGCACGCACCACGACGCACAGGGAGACACGATGGAGTCCGCAGGCCCCGGCCACCCGCAGCCCCGGCGGCACGACACCTTCACCCCGGACACGGGGGTCATAGCCGAGATGTTCGGGCGTCCCACACGCTTCGACTCCGACCGGTACCGGCCCACCGACACCTACGCCGAGGTCGCTGCCGACAAGGTGTGGCGCGCCCGGCAGAGCCTCGGACTCACCGGCGAGACCCGTGACTCGATCCTCGCCCTCCTGCGCGACGTGATCACCCCCTGGGGCGAACTCCCCGTCGGCACGCCACCCGAGCACGCCTGCTGGGTCGCCATCGACGGCATGCCCTTCGAGACCTCCATCGCCTGGGCGGGCACCAAGGCGGGCGTCCGCGTCTCGCTGGAGTCCCCCCGGGGCCCCGCCCGCGAGCGGATGGCGGACGGCATGGAGCTCACCCGCAGGCTCGCCGGCCGCCCCGGCGTCACCATCGACGGCTACCTGCGCGTCGAGGACCTCTTCACCGCCGACGAACCGCAGGGCTACTTCTCCCTCTCCCACGCCGTGGCCTGGGTTCCGGACGGCCCGCCCGCGTACAAGGTCTTCCTCAACCCCGCCGCGCACGGCCGGGACCAGGCGGCCGACCGCACGGCCGAGGCCCTGGAGCGCCTCGGCCTCGACCGCCCCTGGCGCACCCTCGCCCGGCACCTCGGCGGCACGTTCGGCCCCGAGCACGAACCCGTCGCCCTGGCCATGGACCTCGTGCCCGGCGAGGCGCTGCGCACCCAGGTCTACCTCGCGCACTCCGGCGTCTCCGCCGACGACATCGACGCCAAGGCCGCCGCCGACCCCGGCCACGTGCCCGGCTCCTTCGCCCGCGCGTTCCGGGCGGTCAACGGCCCGGACGACGCCCCCGCCTGGAAGCGGAAGCCGCCCGTCACGACCTTCACGCTCCAGCCCGGCCGGGACACGCCCGTGGCCACGGCGTACGTGCCGATGATCCCCGTGCACGACCACGACGAGGCGGCCCGCGACCGCGTGGCGGCTTTCCTCCGCTCGGAGGGCATCGACCCGACGTCCTACGGGAAACTCCTCGCCGACATCTCCGACCGCCCGCTGTCGCGGTCGTACACGCAGAACTTCATCTCGTACCGGGGCGGGGCCTCGCCCCGTTTCTCGGTGTACGTGGCACCGGGGACGTACCGCCCGGTGGACTGACTCGGAGATGGGTACCGCGCCCCTCTAAGGGGCGCGGGGCTGTACCGATCTGCGGCTCCGTCGCGTGGGCGCGACCAGCCGAAGAGGCCCCGCAGTCGCCGAAGCACATCCGGTGGCACTCTCAGCCGCGCACAGGAAGGGACAACTCAGGCGAGGAGAACGCCAAACGCCCACCCGCAGGATTGTGCGAGATGTACAGGGGGTCGACGGAATCGACCACCAACGCCAACCGGTGGCCGGCCGGGACGTCGTACGCGGTCGCGAAGAGGTCGAGGCTCACGTCGAACGGCTTCCCCGGCCGCACATCCCGGAACGTATACGGTGCGTGGCTGATCAGCCGGCCCACGCCCAGCGGGCCCACGTCGTAGAGGTAGGCGACGGCCGTGCCCGTGTCCTTGTCGCTGGTCACCGACGTCTTCACCGTCACCGCGCCCCGGACGCGCTGTTCGCGGTCGTACGGGCCGGTCTGCCACACCGCTGCGTACGAGCGCGGCAGCAGCGGCACGGACACCATGGGCGGGATCCTGAGGAACTGGTCGAGCGCGTTGGACAGGATCGCGGTGCCGCCGTTCGCGCCCGAGTCGACGCCGGTGCGGATCGTCCGGGCGCCCTCCAGGGACACGGAGCGCCGGTTCGCCTGGGCGTCCGCCCAGCTCGCGTACGGCTCGTAGGCGCCGCCGGAGCGGGAGGCGAGCTGGACGGGGGCCTCGCGGTCGATGCCGTTGGACTCGCCCTTGAGGTAGCGGTCGAACCAGCGGCGGGCGTGCGTCCAGGTGTCGTTGGGCAGTCCGAGCAGGCCCGTGAGCTCGCCGGTCGCGTGGTCGCCGGGGCGGAACTCCAGGCGCTTGGGGCCGGTCAGCCGCTCGTAGAACTTCGCGTACTGGTTCGGGGTGAAGACCGAGTCGCCCCACGCGTTGCCCAGCATGACGGCCGTGCCGTTGGCGTTGATGCGGTCGAGGTAGGTGGCGGGGGAGCGCTTGGCGCCCCAGTCCAGCATGTCCTGTTCCTTGGAGAGATCGGAGGACAGGAACTCCTTCAGTATTCGCTGGAGTTCGTCGCCGGGTCTCCCCGTGAGCTTGCCCAGGCCGCCCAGCAGCTCGGCGGCCTGGAGGTGCTGGGTGCGCTCGCCGTAGATCGATTCGACGAGGTCGCCCCAGCCGCTCAGCGCGGTGACCGCCTTGACCCGCGGATCGGACGCCGCGGACAGCAGGCTGATGCCCGCCCCGTACGAGACGCCGCCCATGCCGATCCTGGCCGGGTCGGCGGGGGTGTGGGCGAGCGCCCAGTCGATGACCTTGGCGGAGTCGGCGACATCCGGCGCCCCGGCCGTCTCGATCTTCCCGCCGGAGAGCCAGAAGCCGCGCGCGGTGTAGCTGACCACGACGTAGCCCGCCTCGGCGAGCTGCTTGGCCTGCGCGACGTACTCGAACTGCGGCATGGCCCAGCTGGTGGGGAACACGATCAGGGGGTAGCGGCGTGAGGTGTCCGCGGGGGCGAAGACATTGCCCTTGAGGGTGATGCCGCCGGAGCCGGGGAGGTCGGTGAACCGAACCGTCGTGGCGGCCGCCGAAGCCGCCGCGACGGCCGGGCGCTCCGGCACGGCCTGGGCGGCGGGCGCGGTGCCGAACGCCGCCCCCGCCAGCAACGCGGCGGAGGCGACGCCGACGGCCGTGGCGCGCAGGGACTTCCGGGGGTGTCGCACGGGGTCACTCTCCTGACGTCGGTGCCGCGCGGGAAAGGGGGGCCGCGCGGCACGCCGATGAGAAGTGACCTGACGGTAACCTCAGTTGTTTACTTGCGGTAATGGTCCGGCAAGTTACGCGTGGGTAACGATCTGTGCTCCCGGTGTCTGTCGGGTTGATGAGGTGTCAGGCCGCCGTGCCCAGCCACAGGTCCGGGCCGAACACCTCGTAGTGGATGTCGGCGGCCGCCACGCCCGCCGCCAGGAGCTGGGCGCGAGCCGTGCGGAGGAAGGGCAGCGGGCCGCAGAGATAGGCGGTGGTGCCCGCGGGGATGTCGATACGGGAGAGGTCGGCGAACCCCGTACGGTCGGCCGGGTGGCCGTCGGCCTCGGGCTCCTCGTACCAGATGTGCGCGACCGCGTCCGGGAGCTTGGCCGTGAGCTGGAGCAGGTCGGCGCGGAAGGCGTGGGTGGACTCGCTGCGGTCGGCGTGCACGGCGATGACCTTGCGGCCGTCGCCCGCCGCGGCGAGGTGGGAGAGCATCCCGATCATCGGGGTGCAGCCGATGCCCGCGGAGGCGAGGAGTACGGGGGAGGTGCCGGGCTCCAGCACCACGTCGCCGAACGGTGCGCTGACCAGCAGGACGTCGCCCACGCCCACGTGGTCGTGGAGGTGGTTCGAGACCTCGCCGGCCGGGTCGCCGGAGTCCCGCTTGACGGAGAACTGGAGCGCGTCGTCCGGGTCGCCGGAGAGGCTGTACTGCCGGATCTGCCGCGCCCCGTCGGGCAGTTCCACCTGCACGGAGACGTACTGCCCGGGGCGTGCGGCGGGCAGCGGCCGCTCGTCGAGGGGGCGGACGAGGAAGGTGGCGACCTCGGCGGTCTCCCGGAGCCGCCCGACGACGCGGCAGGGTATGCGGGTGTCCCCGTCCTCGGCACCCGCTGCCGCGTACAGCCCGGCCTCGATGGCGATCAGGGCGTTGGCCATCAGCCAGTAGACCTCGTCCCAGGCCGCGGCGACCTCGGGGGTGACCGCGTCGCCGAGCACTTCGGCGATGGCGGCGAAGAGGTGCTGCTGGACGAGCGGGTACTGCTCGGGCCGGATGCCCAGCGAGGCGTGCTTGTGCGCGATGCGCGCGAGCATCGCGTCCGGGCGGACCTCTGGGTGCTCGACCAGCGCGGTGGCGAAGGCGGCTATGGAGCCCGCGAGGGCCTGGCGCTGGCTGCCGTTCGCCTGGTTGCCCCGGTTGAAGAGATCGCGCAGCAGCTCGGGGCGGTCGGCGAAGAGCTTGTCGTAGAAGAGCGGCGTGATCTCGCCGATCGCGCCGCCGACGACGGGGAGGGTGGCGCGGACGATCTCGGTGGACTGCGGGGACAGCATGGAGGGCTCCTGACGTCCGGGTTTAATTGGTATTCGAGATGCGTATTTTTGGGCGTGCGCAAGGGCTGCCCGGCGGGGTGTTCTCTCCCGGTCAGTCCGCGGGGCGGGAACTCAGGGTCAGCAGGAGGGCGCCGGTGGGCGGGCCCGCGAGATCCTCGACCGTGATCGGGTCGAGGGCGGCGAAGAACGCCTCCTGCGCGTCGCGCAGGGCGCCGCGCAGTCTGCACGCGCCGCGCAGCGGGCACGGCGGGTCGTCCTCGCAGCCGACGACATCGCCCGCCCCCTCCAGCT
>NZ_JAINFC010000052.1 GCF_020740835.1 Streptomyces sp. UNOC14_S4 | reverse complement strand
CCGGGATCGTCAGCGCTGTACGTCGCTGACGATCCGGGTGGTGGCCGACATCCCGTGGGCGATGGTCGGCCCGATGCTGGTACCCGAGAGGAGGAAGCCGAGCAGGACGCAGACCACGGCGTGCGAGACCCTCAGCGCACCGCTGCGGAGGAACACCACCACCAAGATCAGGAGCAGTAGGACCACGGAGATCGAAAGGGCCATGGCGAGCCTCCTCTGCGGAGTGGTTGTCCGTCAGTCTGACCCATCGCACGGCGGTGACCTGCGAAGAGCCTGTACTCCAAATGGGTATGAGTGCGACCGCGCCCGCATGCCGCCGGGCTCCGGGGAGGCGCTCGGCGGGCAGTCGGGCCCCGCCTTGCCTAGGCTGACGGAATGAGCCGTACAGCCCCGGACAGCGAGCGCGCCGTGGCGCCGTCCGCCGCGACCGGGTCCGGGCCCGGCGGCCGGGAGGGCGAGCCGGGGACCGCCTGGCAGCGGTTGCTGCACAAGGTGCCGGGCGGTTTCGCGACGTTCTTCGGCCTGCTCGGGGTGTTCTGCGCCGTCACCTCGCTGTTCATACCGTTGCGGCGCGCGGCGCGGCCGCTGACCGACGCCCTGGACACCCTGGCGGTGCCCACCGCGCCGAACCTGGCCTATGCCGTGTTCCTGCTGCTCCTGGCCACGGCGACGGCGGCCCGCAAGCGGGTGGCCCTCTGGTTCGTCCTCGGCTATCTCACGCTGCTGCTCATCGCGAACGTGCTGCTGCTGGCGGTGGGGTACTGGGACACGTTGCCCTCGCTGGTGCTGTGCGTCGCCGCGATGGTCCTGCTCGTCCTGGCCCGGCGCGAGTTCTACGCGGCGTCGCGGCGCGGGGCGTTCCTGCGCGCCCTGCTCGTGCTGGTGGCGGGGCTCGCCGTGGCGATCCTGGTGGGCTGGGGTCTGGTGGCGGCGTTCCCGGGGACGCTGGAGAAGGGCGGGGGCAACCGGCTGCTGTTCGTGGCCAACAAGGTGTGCGGCGGCCTGGTCAGCGGCCGGCACTTCACCGGGCACCCGCCGCACTGGCTGTTCTTCCTGCTCGGCCTGTTCGGCGCGCTGGCGCTGCTCAACGCGACCATGGTGCTGTTCCGCTCGCAGCGGCTGGAGGCCGCGCTCCACGACGACGAGGAGCAGCGCATCCGGGCGCTCCTCAGCCGCTACGGCGGCCAGGACTCCCTGGGCTATTTCGCGACCCGGCGGGACAAGGCCGTGGTCTTCTCCCCCAGCGGCAAGTCGGCGGTCACCTACCGGGTGGAGGCGGGTGTCTGTCTGGCCTCGGGCGACCCGCTCGGCGACCCCGAGGCGTGGACGCCCGCGATCGACGCGTGGCTGGCGCTCGCGGGCCGGTACGGCTGGCAGCCCGCGGTGATGGGGGCGGGCGAGACGGGGGCCAAGGCGTTCGCGCGCTCGGGGCTCGGGGCGCTCCAGCTGGGTGACGAGGCGATCCTCCAGGTGGCCGCCTTCGACCTCGACGGCCGGGAGATGCGGGTGACGCGGCAGGCGGTCAACCGGGTGGAGCGCACGGGCGCGACCACCCGGATCAGACGGCACGCGGCGTTGTCCGAGGAGGAGATGGGCGAGGTCATCCGGCGCGCGGACGCCTGGCGGGACACCGAGACCGAGCGGGGCTTCTCGATGGCGCTGGGGCGGCTGGGTGACCCCGCCGACAGCGACTGCCTGCTGGTGGAGGCGTTCGACAGCGAGGGGACGATGATCGCGCTGCTGTCGTTCGTGCCGTGGGGCCGTGACGGGGTCTCGCTGGACGTGATGCGGCGCGACCGGGCGGCGCCCAACGGCGTCATGGAGTTCATGGTCGCCCAGTTGTGCGCGCAGGCGGGGCGGTTCGGCATCAAGCACATCTCGCTGAACTTCGCGGTGTTCCGTTCCGCGTTCGAGGAGGGGGCGCGCATCGGCGCGGGGCCGGTGCTGCGGCTGTGGCGCAGGCTGCTGCTGTTCTTCTCCAAGTGGTGGCAGCTGGAAGCGCTCTACCGGTCGAACGTGAAGTACAACCCGGAGTGGCATCCGCGCTTCCTGTGCTACGCCGACGCGGGCGCTCTGGCCCGGATCGGGCTGGCGTCCGGCATCGCCGAGGGCTTCGTCTCCGTGCCGAGCCTGGGCAAGCTGTGGGGCCGCGGCCGGGCGCGCGGCATGGCCAGCCCCGTCTCCACGGCCGGGCTGCCCCCGCTGTCGGAGCTCGGGCTGGGCGACGGCGAGGGCGGCGCGGTCGTACGGGACGAGCTCGCGGGTCTGCCCGAGCAGGTGCGGGTCCGGCGGCGGAAGCTGGACCGGCTGCGGGAGGCGGGGATCGACCCGTATCCGGTGGACGCCCGCCGTACGCATACGCTCGCGGAGCTGCGGTCGGCGCATCCGGGGCCGGCGCCGGCGTCCCGTACGGGCGAGCGGGTCACGGTGGCCGGGCGCGTGCTGCTCGTCCGCAATCACGGCGGGGTCGTGTTCGCCGTGCTCCGCGACTGGTCCGGCGATCTCCAGCTGACCCTCACGCGCGCGGACTCGGGGGCGGAGTGCCTGCGCCGCTTCGGCGGCGACGTCGACCTCGGCGATCATGTCGAGGCGGAGGGCGAGGTGGGCACCACCGACCACGGCGAGCTGACCGTGTTCGTGTCCCGGTTCCGGATCATCGCCAAGTGCCTGCGCCCGTTGCCGGACAAGCGCCGCGGCCTGGCCGATCCGGAGGCGCGGGTGCGGATGCGCTATGTGGACCTGGCGGTCTCGCCGGAGGCCCGGCACACGGTCCGGGCCCGCAGCGCGGCCGTGCAGGCCCTCCGCCAGGGGCTGCTCGACCGCGGGTTCCTGGAGGTCGAGACGCCGATGCTCCAGCAGGTGCACGGCGGCGCCAACGCCCGTCCCTTCACGACCCATATCAACGCCTACGACCTCGACCTGTATCTGCGGATCGCGCCGGAGCTGTATCTGAAGCGGCTGTGCGTGGGCGGCATGGAGCGGGTCTTCGAGCTGGGCCGTACCTTCCGCAACGAGGGCATCTCCTACAAGCACAACCCCGAGTTCACGATGCTGGAGGCGTACCAGGCGTTCGCGGACTACGACGTGATGCTGGACCTGACACGGGAGCTCGTCCAGGGCGCCGCCACGGCCGCCCACGGCGCCGCCGTCGTGCTGCGCGCGGACGGCGAGGGGAAACTCGTCGAGCACGACATCTCGGGCCGCTGGCCGGTGAAGACGGTGCACGGCGCGGTGTCGGAGGCGCTGGGCGAGGAGATCGACGCCGATACGCCCGTCCCGGCGCTGCGCAGGTACTGCGACGCCGCGGGGGTGCCGCACAAGCCGGAGGACCGGCGCGGGGACATCGTGCTGGAGATGTACGAGCGACTGGTCGAGGAGAGGACGGGGCTGCCCGTCTTCTACAAGGACTTCCCGACCGACGTCTCGCCCCTCACCCGTCCGCACCGCGCCGATCCGCGGCTCGCCGAGCGCTGGGACCTGGTGGCGTTCGGCACGGAGCTGGGCACGGCGTACTCGGAGCTGATCGACCCGATCGAACAGCGCCGCAGGCTGACCGCGCAGTCCTTGCTGGCCGCGGGGGGCGATCCCGAGGCGATGGAGCTGGACGAGGACTTCCTGCGGGCCCTGGAGTACGCGATGCCGCCGACCGGTGGGCTGGGGATCGGGGTGGACCGGCTGGTGATGTTCCTGACGGGTCTGTCGATCCGCGAGACGCTCCCGTTCCCGCTGGTACGACGGCTCTGAACGCCCTCCTCAGAACACCAACAAAAGAGTTACTTTGAGTTCTCGATAGAATTCATTATTTGCCTTATAGATCGGCCGTTGTTAATTTCGAGCTCAGTCAGTCCTTGACCGAGCTGGTGGTGTTTCCCATGACGACGGCACAGCGTGCAGCGACCCCTTGGCTGCCGATGGCGGCCACAGCGGTGCTGTGGGGCTCCGCGTTCACCGCGATCCACATCGCGCTGCCGGACTATTCGCCCACGAGCATCGCGCTGCTGCGCATCGCGATCACCGTCGTCCTGCTCCTGCCGTGCCTCCTGCTCAAGCGCATCGGGCCCCTGCGGCGGGCCGACGCCCTGCGGATGGCCGCCTTCGGGCTCACCGGGATGACGGCCTACCAGGTGCTCCTGTGCGCGGGCGAGCAGAGCGTGGACGCGGGCACCGCCGCCATGCTGATCGCCGCCTCGCCCGTCTTCACCACGATCCTGGGCATGGCCTTCCTCGGTGACCGGCCGGGGCGGCAGGGCCTCGCCGGTCTGGGCATCGCCCTGTGCGGCGCGCTGATGGTCGCCGTCACCTCGGGCAGCGGCAGCGGTTCGCTCCTCGGCGCACTGCTGGTCCTGCTCGCCGCGGCGGCCCAGGCGACGTCCTTCGCGCTGCAGAAGCCGCTGCTCAAGAAGTACTCGGGCGCGGAGTGCGTCTTCTACGGCAGCCTGTTCGGACTGCTCCCGCTGCTGGTGACGGCGCCCGGCGCGGTCGGGCAGGTCGCGGCCGCCGACGGACACCGCACGCTGGCCGTCCTCTGGCTGGGCCTGGGCTGTACGGCCATGGCCTTCTGGACCTGGTCCCGCACACTGCGGGCGACGACGGCCTCGACGGCCTCCCTCGTGCTGTACGCGGTGCCGGTGGCCGCGCTGGGGCTGGACATGGTGCTCCTCGGCAACGTTCCCTCGGCGAGTGCGATGCTGGGCGGGGTGCTCGTACTGGCGGGCGTGGCCGTCGCTTCCGTACGGCGTGGGGTGGCACGGTCTTCCACGAACGCCCGCTCCGAGAAGCGGGAGCGGGAACTGGTGGGTACGAGCAGCCGCCGTTAGCGACACCTCCGCATCGGAAACCGTCGGGCGGGCCGGGAATTCCCGGCCCGCCCGATACGCATCCCAGGGCACTCACCCCGCCCCGTTCACCAAGTCCTCCCACCGCACCGTGCGGTCGCACCAGCGTTCCAGCAGGACGCTGTCGTGGCCCACGGTCAGGAGTCCCGCCCCGGACTCGGCACGGTATTCCTCGACCGTCGCCACCAGGGCCGCGGTCGTGGACGCGTCCAGCATCGCCGTCATCTCGTCGCAGATCAGCCAGCGCGGACGCAGCACCAGGGCCCTGGCCAGGCAGGCGCGCTGGAGCTGGCCGTCGCTGACCTCGTGCGGGCGGCGCCGGAGCAGTTCGGCGGAGAGGCCCACGCGTCCGGCCAGTCCGTCCACGCGCGCGGCGGCCTCGTCCCGGCGGCCGGTGGCGCGCAGCGGCTCGGCGATCAGGTCCGCGAGCCGCATGCGCGGGTCGGCGGACAGGCGCGGCTGCTGGAAGACGACGCCGAAGGCCGTGCGCTGTTCGCGTGGGGCCCGGTGGCGCCAGCCGTGGGCGGCGCGGCCGTCGACGACGACCGTGCCGGAGTAGGGCCGGTGCAGCAGGGCGGCGACGCGGGCGAGGGTGGACTTGCCGCAGCCGCTGGGCCCGAGCAGCCCGACGGCCTCGCCCGGAGCGACGGCCAGCGAGACGTCCCGTACGACGGGGGCCCGGCGTTCGTATCCGGCGGTGATCCGGCTCAGCTCAAGCACGTGCGGTCTCCTCCGGGTGGTGGCAGGCCACGCCCTCGACGGGGTCGGGGACCGTCCCGCAGACGGCCGTCGCCTTCGGGCAGCGCGCGGCGAAGGCGCAGCCGGGCGGCAGGTCGCCGAGCTCGGGCGGCATGCCGGGGATGGGGGTGAAGGCGCGTTCGGGCAGCGCGTCGAGCAGGCCGCGGGCGTACGGGTGGCGGGGGCCCTCGGCGCCGAAGAAGGCGGTGGCGTCGGCGAGCTCCACGACGCGGCCCGCGTACATCACGGCGACCCGGTCGGCGATGCGCTGTGCCGCCGCGAGGTCATGGGTGATCATCAGCAGGGCGTGGCCCGCGTCGGCGTGGCGGCGCAGTTCGTCGGCCGTGCGGTCGACGAGGTCGCGGTCGAGTCCGGTGGTGGGCTCGTCGGCGAGCAGCAGCGGGGCGTCGCCGACGAGGGCGAGCGCGGTCGCGGCCCGCTGGGCGAGGCCGCCGGAGAGCTCGTGCGGATGGCGGTCGAGGTGGCCGGCCGGGAACGCGGCGCGCTCGGCCGCGGCCTCACCGGCGGCTCGGAGCCCCGGCTTCCGGGTGCCGGTGAGCGCGCGCACGGTCTCGTGGAGCTGGGAACGCACGGTGCGGACGGGGGTGAGGTGCGCGGCGGGGCTCTGCGGTACGAGGCCGATGAGGCGGCCGCGGACCGTGCGGGCGAGCGTGCGCTCGTCGGCGGTGAGCAGATCGAGCCCGCCGAGGCGGGCGTGGCCGGTGGTACGGGCGTTGCCCGGCAGAAGGCCGAGCAGGGCGGAGGCGAGCACGGACTTGCCGCAGCCGCTCTCACCGATGAGGGCGAGGCACTCCCCCGGGCGAAGCGTGAAGGACACGTCGGTGACGGCGGCGACGTCCCGGCCGTCACGCGTCCGGAAGCGGACGGACAGGCCACGGACGTCGAGGACGGGGCCGTCCTCGTGCGTCTCTTGCCGGGGCGTCGCCGGAGGCCGGTGCGTGGTCACAGCGTCAGCTCCGATCGGCGGCGGGGGTGGAGGCGGTCGCGCCAGGAGGCCGCGAGGCCCGCGATGGCGAGGGTCGGGACGATGATGAACAGGCCCGGGAAGAGGGTCGGCCACCAGTCGCCCGCGAGGAGCGAGCCGCGGGCCGCCTGGACCATGTTGCCGAGGCTGGCCTGGTGGGCGGGGAGGCCGAGGCCGAGGAACGAGAGCGCGGATTCGTGCCAGATGGCGTGCGGCACCATCAGGACGGCGGCGAGCCCGGCCTGGGGCAGCACCCCGGGCAGCAGGTGCCGCACCGTGACGCGCCACCGGGACGCGCCTCCGACGAGGGCCGCGTCGATGTACGGGCGCGAGCGCAGCGAGAGCACTTCCGCCCGGACGATCCGCGCGGTCGACAGCCAGTGGGTGAGCGCGACGGAGGCGATGACCGGCCAGATGCCAGGCCGGAACATGGCCACGACGAAGATGCCGAGCAGCAGGTGCGGCACGGAGGAGAAGAGGTCGACGACCCGCATCACGACGCGGTCCGCCCAGCCGCCGAGCGCACCGGCGAGCGCGCCGACCGCCGTGCCGACGACGGTCGCGACGAGCGCGGCGACGACACCGACGAGCAGCGAGATCCGTAGCCCGTGGACGCAGCGCAGCAACAGGTCGCGGCCGACCTCGTCGGTGCCGAAGGGGTGGTCCCAGGACGGTGGCCGCAGCTTGGCGGCGAGGTCGACGGCCTGTTCGTCGACGGGGAACAGGACGGGGACGAGCAGCGCGACGAGGACGACGGCCGCGACGACCGCTCCGGAGAAGGAGAGGCCCAGGCGCGGGAGCCGCAGAGTCCGGCGGCTCAGGGTGTCAGCCATCGAACCCCACCCTCGGGTCGGCCAGTCCGTACAGCAGGTCGGACAGCAGGTTGCCCACCAGGACCGCGGCCGTGGCGAGCACGGTGAGCGCCGCGAGCAGCGGGAAGTCGACCTTGGTGGCCGCCTCCACGGTCGCGGAGGCGATGCCGGGCCAGCTGAAGACGGTCTCCACGAGGAGCGCGCCGGTGATCAGTTCGGGGACGCGCGAGCCGATGAGCGTGAGGACGGGCAGCAGTCCGGAGCGCAGGGCGTGGCCGAGGAGCACGGTCCGCTCGCTCAGGCCGCGGGCGCGTGCCCCGCGGACGGGGTCCTCGTCCAGCGCGTCGCCGACGCCCTGGCGTACGTAGAGCACGAACCAGGGCAGCTGGGAGACGGCGAGCACCAGGGCGGGCAGGACGACGTGGGAGGCGATCTGCCCGGCGGTGGCGGTGTCGCTGCCGGTGTCGGTGAGGCCGCCCGCGGGCAGCGCGTCGAGTTTGAGGGCGAGGAACCAGATGGCGAGCAGGCCGAGCCAGAAGGGCGGGGCCGCTTCGAGGGCGTAGGCCAGGCCGGTCACGGCGCGGTCGAGGAGGCCGCCCCGGCGGCGCGCGGCGAGGACGCCCAGCGCGGTGCCCACCGTCACGGCCAGCGCGAAGGCGAGGGAGCACAGCAGGAGGGACCAGCCGATGCGTTCGCCGATGACCTGGGCGACGGGCTGGCGCAGGGAGGCGGAGTCGCCGAGGTCGCCGGTGAGGGCGGCGGTGAGCCAGTCCCACCAGCGGGCGGCGAAGGGCCGGTCGGTGCCGAGGTTCTCGTTCAGCTGGTCGAGGACGCCCTGACCGGCGCTGAGGCCGGCGGAGCCCGCGTAGGCCTTGGCGGGGTCGAAGGGCGAGGCGGCGGCGAGGGCGAAGACGCCGAAGGTCACGACGGTGAGCACGGGGACGGCGGCCAGCAGCCGCCGTCCCGTCATGCGCGCCATCGGCCCCCAGGGGAGCCGGGCGGTCACTTCTTCGGCTGCCAGGACTCGACGTTCCACCAGGGGCCCGCGCCCAGGCCGTGGTCGTGGGGCTCGACCTGGGTGGTGACGTCCTGCCACTCGTCGTTCATGACGTAGAGGTGGTCGACGTGAGTGAGGAAGGTGTAGCCGGGGTTGTCGGCGAGGCCGCGCTGGACCTTGTCGTAGGCGGCCTTGCGGACGGTCTTGTCGCCGCTGCGGCGGCCTTCTTCCAGGGCCTTGTCGACGTCGGGTACGGCGTAGGCGGCCATGTTGTTGAAGCCGTCGAGGGCGAGGGAGGAGTGGAGCAGGTTGTAGAGGTCGAAGTCGGGGTCGGCGGGGTTGCCGCCGCCGGCGAGGACGGCGTCGTCCTTCATCCGCGGCTCGATGACCTCCCAGGTGCCGCTCTGCACCTCGACCTTGATGCCCGCCTTCTTGGCGTCGGAGGCGAAGGCGAGGGCGTGGTCCTGGCGGAGCTTGTCACCGGCGGGGAACCAGAGGGTGAACTCGGCGCGCTTGCCGTCCTTCTCCCGGATGCCGCCGTCGCCGGGCTTCCAGCCCGCGTCGTCGAGGAGCTTCTTCGCCTTGTCGAGGTCGTGCGGGCGCTCGGTGCCCTTGGCGAACCACTCGCTGTCGGTGGGCACCGGGCCGTGGCCCTCCTTGCCCGCGCCCTCCAGGAGCTTGTCGACCATGGCCTTGCGGTCGACGGCGAGGTCGAGGGCCCGGCGCACGGCGAGGTCGCCGGTGACCTTGTTCGCGGTGGGCAGGCTGACGCCACGGAAGTCGGTGGTGCGGGCGGTGACGGTGAGCCTGGACTTGTCGTTCTTGAAGCCCTTGGCGAGGTTGGGCGGCAGGATGGCGCCGTCGAGGTCGCCGCTGCGCAGACGGGTGGCGCGGACGTCGTCGTCCTTGATGATCGCCATCGTGAGCTTCTTGATCTTCGGCTCGCCGCCCCAGTAGCCGGGGTTGGCCTTGAAGGTGAGCTTCTCGCCCTTGCTCCAGCCGGTGAGGACGTACGGGCCGGTGCCGATCGGCGCGGTGTTGAACGAGCCGGTGTTGACGTCCTGCCCCTTGGCCGCGTGCTCCGGGGCGATGGGCAGGACGGTGCGCTCGGCGAACGGCGCGTAGGGGTACTTCAGCTTGAAGACGACCTTGTCGTCGCCCTCGGCCGTCACGCCGTCGATGGCGTCGAGCTCGCCCTTGGCGGCGTTGTTGGTCTTCTCGTCGAGGATCGTCCGGTAGGTGAAGACGACGTCCGCGGCGGAGAAGGGCTTGCCGTCGCTGAACGTCACCCCGTTCCGGAGCTTGTAGGTGTACGTCTTCCCCTCGTCGGTGACCTCGGGCAGCGCCTCGGCGAGGGCGGGCCGGAGCTTCATCGAGGCGTCGCGGCGGAGCAGCCCGTCGAAGATCTTGGAGTTGCCGTCCTTGCCGTAGCCGAGGAGCGGGCTGAGCGTCTCGGGCTCGTTGGCGAGCCCGACGACCAGCGCGTCCTTCTCCCCCTTGCCGCCCTTGGCCCCGTCACCGCCGCCGGGCGTCGAACACGCCGCGGCACCTGCCGCCAGAACCCCCGCCATGGCCGCGGCGGCCACTCCCCGTACGGACCGGGCCGTCATTGCCCACACCTCTTACTCACGTTTTGCTGCTATTGCGAACCAGTCGCAATTAAACAATACGTAAAAGAGCGGTCATGATCGGGGGCTGTTCATCCGGGGGCCGTCCCTCAGGCGCCGCGATCCAGCCCCTGCAGCAGGGTGTGGGTCGACGCCCAATCGATCAGGTCGCCGCTGACGGGGGTGTGGAAGAGAAAGTGCCGGTCCGTGGGGAACTGGATGATCGTGCCGCGCCCGGAGACCATCGTGGTGAACGCCCGGTGCGCGGCGTCGAGGTCGACGAGCGGGTCGCTCAGGCCCGAGACGAACACGGCCGGTATGTCGGGCAGTTCGCGCCGCGGTTCCAGGTAGAGCCGTTCCAGGCCGAGCAGCCTGGCCCGGGAGCGCCTGGTCAGGCTGCGGACGGCGAGGTCGTCGTTGTCGATGAAGTGCCGGTGCACGGCGTCGTCGGTGAAGTCGGACGCCTTCGGACCGGTGTCCCACAGCTCCGTGCTCCGCTCGGCGGCGAGCGCCGCGCGCTCCGTGTCGTCGAGGGTCGCGTGCAGCCGCCCGAGCCAGGCCGAGCAGAAGACGGCGGCCTCGTAGCGGGTGGTGAAGTCCGGGTGGTGCATCAGGGCGGCCAGGAAGGAGCCGCCGAGGCCGTGGCCGAACAACGAGAGCGGGACGTTCTCCCCGGCATCCTCCCCGACGTACTCCCGTACGTGCGCGACGGCGTGGACGTAGTCGGCGATGACGGTCCCGACGTCGGGTATCTCCTGTCGTGCGCCGGTGCTGATGCCGCTGCCGCGCCGGTCGAGCACGAAGAACGCGATGTCGTTGTCGGCGAACCTCGGCCCCGCCTCCCACAGCCAGCCGGCGTGGGACCGCAGGCCGTGGAAGAAGAAGACGGCGCCCTTGATCCTCCGCGGCCGCCAGAGGTGCAGCGCGAGGTCGGCTCCGTCCGACGAGAGCGTGATGATCTCGCGGCGGGTGTTCTGCGGCGGTCTGCTGGTCTCGATCATCCGCGTCACTCCCCCGGCCGGCCCACGAGGACGGAGACGAACTCGGCGTCCTGCTGGAACGGCTTGTACTTGTACTGCGTGGTGTTCCCCTGCTGGCGGCGGGACTCGGTGTAGGCCGCGACCGTGTCGGGGGGCACGGTGAAGAATTCGAGCGGCCCGAGCCGGCCGCTGTCCCGCTTGGACGCGTACTCGATGTTGATGGCCTTCAGCGCCTCGTCGACGGCGTCGGAGAGCGCGCTGTCCAGCTCGGGGTGGGGACGGGGGACCTCGCCGACGACCGCGTAGTACGGCGGCTCGCCCCACTGCGGCCCGCACAGGTACAGGCCGCTGCCGAGGTCACCGGCGGCCATGGCCTGCTCGATGGCCTGGGTGACCTGGGCCTCGGTGATCTTCTCGCCGGTGAACGAGTGGAAGACACCGTCGCGGTGGACGAAGTGGATCCACGGGGTGCCGTCCACGACGCGGTCGACGCGGTAGATGTCACCGCTCCACAACCGGTAGAGGCCATTGCCCTGCGTCATGATCAGGTGGTAGTCGCGGCCGGGCTCCACCTCGTCGAACAGCAGGGTGTCGACCGGGGCGCCCGTCCCGACCAGCTCCCCCAGGGGCACGTCGGCGGGCACGAACTCGAAGTAGGCCTGGTGGACGGCGAGCGGCTGGCTGTCCAGCGAGGTGTCGACCGGGATGGTCGTCACCCCCTCGGTGCCGCAGCTCATGAACGGCATCTTGCCGACGCCCGGCAGGACGGCGTCGAGCTTGGACTGGTAGAGCCCGGCGGACGAGGACAACCAGCAGCTGTAGAGCGTGAGCGACGGCCAGACGTCCTTGAGGGTGAAGCCGTCCCGGGCCAGCACCGAGGCGAGGCGGCGCGCGGCCGCCGGGTCCGGCTCGCCGAAGGGCCTCCCTTCGAGGGTGCCCTCCCGCAGGTCGCGTACGAGGTCCTCCCCGCGCTCGGCGATCAGGTCGCGCAGCGAGATGAGGGTGCTCGGGTTGATCGCGGAGATGAAGTGCAGCTCCTGGCCGACGAGATGGCGTACGCGGTGGTACATCCGGCCCGCGTGCGAGGACGGCGCCTCGGTGCCGAACCAGGGGGATTCGGACCACGGCGGGTTCCAGTCCCGGCTGTTGACCTTCGGGTGCCGGTTGCTGATCGCCTGGTAGGGGACGCCGTGCACGAAGTCGCCGACGGTCTCGTGGACGGTCTGTGTGTCGAGGGTGGCGTAAGGACCGGCAAGGATCTCCGGATGGTGTTCGATATACGTTCCCCACATGGCCTGCATCGCGGGGATGCGGTAGGTCAGGAGCCAGTGCAGGGTGTACGGGACCCGCTTGGGCACCCCGGTCGTGCCGCTCGTCCTGAGCCAGCGCAGGACCGGACTGCACGACAGCACGCCGCCCTTGGTGCGGGTCTCCCGCTCGATCTCCTCCTGGAAATCGCTGTAGCGCATGATGGGCAGGACGGACCGGAACCGTTCCGGTTCGGCCGCGACGGAGTCGTACCCCCGCTCCTTCCAGTGGAGCGAGCCCGCGCACAGCTCGACGATGTCCCGGAGTACCCGTTCCTGAGCGGACTTCGGGTCCTTGAGGTCGGCCAGCAGTGCCGCGCGGGCCTGCCTGCACTCTTCCGCGAAGGCGGCCCGGCGCGCGTTCCAGTGTTCTTGCCAGTGCGAACGTCCCACGGCTTCTGCTTCTCCCTAGCGTGTTCTCGTGCGTGCGGTGCCGATGAGTAGGGGTTCGGGAAACGACAGGGGCAGGGAATGGGGGGATGAGCGGGAAAGAGGTGACGGGGTCTCTCAGGCCACCAGCTCCCGGAAGCGGCCGGCGTGGAACACCAGGGGATCGGCCGCGTCCGTCACGGCTCCCTCGGCCGCGGAGGCGATGACCAGCTCGTGATCGCCCGCCGGGTGGAGCGCGGTGATCCGGCAGTCCAGCCACGCGAGCCCGTCGGCCGGGATGGGGTGTCCGGCCCGGGTGACCGCCCAGTCCCGGCCGCGGAACCGGTCGGCCCCCTTGGTGCTGAAGAGACGGCACAGCTCCGCGTGCCGGTCGCCGAGGATGGTCACCGCGAAGCCGCCGGCCTTCCGGATACTCGGCCACGTGGTCGAGGTGTGGGCCGCGCACAGGCCGACGAGCGGTGGGTCCAGTGACACGGAGGTGAAGGAGTTGACGGCCATGCCGACGGGCCCGTCGTCCGCCTGGGCGGTGATCAGGACGACCCCGGTGGCGAACCGTCCGAGGATGGTGCGGAACGAACGCTGATCGAGCACGTAATGCCTCCACTGGTCGATCCGGTCCGGGTCCGGCCGTACGGTCCGGGTCCGGCTGCACGGTCCGGATCCGGCCGCACGATCCGGTTTGGCCGTACGGTCCCGGCCGGACGTGTCCTACCGACCGCGAGCGGCGATCGCCCAGTCGACGGCCTCCTGCGGGCGGGCCACCGCGCCGGTGATCCGCGGTGCCACGTAACGGGCGAGCAGCTCCAGGCTGCGGTCGGTGTTCTCGTACGTGGTCCAGTCCGCGACGTACACGAGGACCGTGCCGAAGCCCCCGGTGGCCTCCTGCATCCGGCGGATGCCCGCCACGACGTCGTCGACGGAGCCGACCAGGGCGCCACCGGCCTCGACCCGCGCCTCCAGCATCGTCTCCCGCGGTGTGTCCGGGCCGATGACCGTGCGTCCCGCCGCCTTGGCGAAGTACTCGAACAGCCAGCGGTCGTAGCCCTCCCGGACCTCGGCGAAGGCCTGCTCTCTCGTCTCGGCGACATGGACGGGCAGCGCGATGCGCCAGTCCTCGCGGCTGATGACCTGGCCGTACTCGTCGGCCGCCTCCTCCGCGTGCTTCCACTGCTGCGCCAGGCCGATGTGGTCCGGTGCGCCGGGTGTCATCAGGGCGAACGGCAGGGCGAACGAGGTCATGCTCAGACCGTGGCGGCCGACGAGGCGGGGGCCGGTCACGGAGGTGCCGGAGGTCGCCATGGCCACCTCCAGCGGGCCGGGGCCGAAGCGGGGCAGCTGCAGTTTGGCGTCCTTCAGCTCGTACCAGTCCGTCTTCTGCGTGACCCGGGACTCCCCGTTGACCAGCTCCAGCACCGTCGGCAGAGCCTCGTCGAGGCGCTTGCGCTGGACGTTGCCGTCCAGGCCGAACATCGGCGCGTCGAAGGGCACGCCGGGGCCCACACCGAGGATGTAGCGGCCGCGCGTCAGGTGCTGGAGGTGCACGGCGCGGGAGGCGACATGGAAGGGGTGGTGCCCGGAGAGCGGGACGACCCCGTGCGCGAGCCGGATCTGGCGCGTGCGCTGGGACGCGGCGGCGATCATGGTCTCCGGTGCGCCGACGAGGCCCCAGCCCAGGGTGTGGTGCTCGCCGAACCACGCCTCGTCGAAGTTCAGGCGGTCCGCGTATTCGACCAGGTCGAGGTTGCGCTGGATCGCGAGGTGCGGGTCCTGGCCGGTCTCGTGAACGGGGGAAAGGAAAAGGCCGATTCGGCTGTGCACTGCTCTCCTCCAACGTCGAAAGGCAAGAAAAGAAGGCAAGAAAGAAGACGAGAAAAAGGTGATGACGGTGATGACACGGACGGGGGCACCGGCCCCGTCCCCTCGGCGGGCCGTCAGGCGAGCCGGTAGACCAGATCCTTCAGCTTGCGGGACTTCTCGTAGTCGGCGACGAGTTCGTCCTCGTCCGGGGAGGTCAGGTAGATCCGCATGCACGTGGTCATGAGGTCGACGGTCGGGCGGATACGGGCACCCGGCGCGTACTTGACGCTGGTCAGGAAGACGCTTGGGAGCGCCTTGATCTCGTCGACGACCTGCTGGTCCACGGACTCGACGACGCCGTCGAGCTCGGTGGGCGGGTTGTAGGAGTAGCCCGGCTGGCGCATGGTGTAGACGCGATCGCCGTACTCCCGGACGAATCCCTCCGGGTCCGTGTACGCCCGCGCGGTGAGCCCCGCCTGGTCGTGGCCCAGGCACGTGTCCTGGAAGGCGGGGTTGAGCTGGCCGTTGAGCCGGGTGGCGATCTCCACGAGGACCGGCCCGTCCTCCGTCACCATGACCTCCGCGTGCGACGGGCCCCACCGCACGCCCAGGGCGTCGAGGACCTCGCCCGCGTAGGCGACGAGGGCAGGGACCGGGGCGTCGTCCTGGGCGACGAGGATGTCCCGGTTGTAGATGTTCCGGCCGGACGGGAGCAGGGTCTTGTCGTACTTCCAGACGCCGCAGGTGTAGCGGTGGCCGTCGCAGCTGACGGTGTCGACGACGTACTCCGCGCCCTTGAGGTAGGCCTGGACGAGCACCTCGGTGTTCGGGGTGCCGAAGATGTCCCGCGAGGCCAGGACGCGTTCGGCGGCGGCGCGCACCTCGTCGGCGTTCTGGCAGACGACGACGCCGTCCGAGGCCGCCGAGCTCAGCGGCTTGACGACGACCGGGTAGCCGCCCCGGTCCTCGGCCCACCGGACCAGGTCCCCGGGGTCGGTGCTCTTGAGCTGCTCGGCGCAGCGCACCCCGGCTCTGCGCAGCGCCTCGATCATCTCGTACTTGTCGCGGCGGGCCGGGGAGAGCGCGGTGCCGTTGGTGGCGAGGCCGAGTTCCTCGCTCACCCGGTCCGCCAGCCGTACGGCGGACTCCTGGCCCGCGACGACGCAGGCCGGGGCGTACGGGCGGAGCCGCTCGGCCAGCCCGTCCTCGTCGGTGTGGACGATGTTCTCCGCGTAGGCCGAGAGGTCGGGCGCCATCATGGTGGGCATGAACTCCGCCGTGCTCTGCACGTGGATCACGCGCGCGCCCACGGCGGCGAAGGCGGAGGGGTAGAAATTGCCGGCCGAGTATCCGTCGATCACCACGACGAGGGGCCGGTCCTGGGTGTCGCTCATGTGCGTCGCCTTTCACGCGCGGGGAACAGCGCGGGGAATAGCGCGGGGAATAGCGCGGGGAATAGGTCGTGCTCCGGCTCCGGCACCTGCCGGGAGCCGGTCAGCCGCGCGGGGTTTCCTTGATGAAGCGGGCGAGCCGTGCGACGCCCTCGCGGATGGCCTCCGGGGTGAGGTTGCTGAATCCGAGCCGCAGGGCGCGGTCCCCGCCGCCGTCGACGTAGAACATGCTCATCGGCGCCCAGCTGACGCCGTAGTCGCGGGCGGAGCGCTCCATGGCCGCCAGGTCCGCCGTGAAGCCGACCTGCACCGTGAGGAAGAAGCCGCCGTGCGGGGTGTTCCAGCGCACCCCGTGGTCCGCGTACCGCGCGGGCGGGAAGTGCTCGGTGAGTGCTTCGACCGTGGCGTCGAGGCGTTCGAGGTAGACGGCGGCGAGCTCCCTGGTGGGGGTGCGCAGGTCGTAGTCGTGCTCGACGAGGATGCCGCCGATCACCGCCTGGGACAGCGTGGAGGAGCCGACGGTGAACATGGCCTTGGCCTTCGACAGCACCTGGGCGAGCGTGCGGGTCGTACCGGTGTCGTCGGTGACGGGCTGGTCGGCGACCAGGTACCCGAGGCGGGCGCCGGGGAAGGCCGTCTTGGCGAAGGATCCCAGGTAGACGACGCGTCGCTCGGTGTCCAGCGACTTGAGGGTGGGCATCGACCGGCCGTCGCGGGCGAACAGTCCGTACGGGTTGTCCTCCAGGACGACCAGGTCCTCCTCGGCGGCCACCTCCAGCAGGCGCCGACGGGCTTCGAGCGGGAGGACCGTGCCGGACGGGTTGGAGAAGTCCGGCACGAGGTACAGCGCGACGGCGCGCTTGCCCTCGGCCCGCAGGGCACGGGCGGCGGCGGCCACGTCCTCGGGGTCGAGGCCGTCGGGCCCCTCGACGATCCCCCGCACCGGGATGTCGAGCATGCGGGCGGCTCCGGTGATGCCGACGTAGGCCGGGGAGACGCTCAGCAGCACCTCGTCGGGGGAGGCGAACAGGCCCCGCAGGGCGATGAGGGCCGCCTCCTGGAAGCCGTGCGTGATCATGACGGCGTCGGCGGGGACGTCGATGTCCTCGTCCTTCTTCAGCATCAGGGCCACTTCGTCCCTGATCACGCCGTTGACCGGTCCGTACTGGAAGAAGAGCCGAGTGATCTGCCGCTCCGTCATCCCCCGGTCGCGCAGGTGCTTGATGTACCGGTCGGTGTAGAACGACAGGTTCGCCAGGTCGTGGGTCCCGTCGTACGGCGCGCCCGACGAGAACGACAGGGCGTCCGGGTACTTCAGCGCGGTCTCGCTGAGGATCCGCATGGAATCCATCTCGGGATCGGCCACCCCTGCGTGCAGCGACCTGTACGTCAACGACAACATTGCTGTTCGGTCCTCTCTCGGCAACGGTCACGGGGCGCAGTGCGCGCGGCCATGCTGATTCACCCGGCTCACCCGAGCCGGGCGGCCCCGTAGCGCCAGGGCCTTGCCCGGAACTTCTGAAAAGAGCAGTGCTATGCGCAGCAGACGCTAATTCAGCTGCATTGCGCTCGAATTGGAGTAACCGACTCCGCATCCGACGCAGGACGCGTCGAGAGGCCCATCCCCCCGGATCTTCCTCGATGCTCACCCAACTCCCTTCCGGTGTCAACGCGTTATGGCGTTATTCGTGCGAAGGTCATTGAAGCTGCCATCACCCGCAATATGTGATGCACGTCACTTTGCCCAATGGGAGAGATATCGTCGATCCTTGCAGGCGGGGAGCCGCCGGGGCCGAGGCGCAGGAAGCATCTCGGGATATCCCCGAACAGGCCGAGGGGGCTGGGGAGTTGTCGTCGACCGATACGGCCTGCCGTCCGGCCCGATCCGAATACCCGATACGGCACTCCTTCACTTTTGTCGCGGTGCGTCATGCCGTGAATTCGCTTCGTACCGACCGGTGTTCGGTCTCTCGCGTCCGGCCGCCGCCCGCCATGGCGGCGCCGACACCCACGACGACGGAGCCGCGGGGCCGCGGCGGACTCCGTGCCGACCACCCGAGGAACGGATCATGCAACCCAACTCCCCCTGGCGGATCGCCGACTTCCGCGTCCTGTTCACCGCGACCACACTCAGCCAGCTCGGCACCAATGTCGGCTATGTCGCCGTGCCGCTCGTCGCCGTGTCGGCGCTCGACGCGAGCCCCGGTCAGGTGGGCGCGCTGGCCACGCTGAGCACGGTCGCCTTCCTGCTCATCGGGCTGCCGGCCGGGGCGTGGGTGGACCGGATGCGCCACAGGCGGGTGCTGATCGTCGCGGACCTGGCCCGGGCACTCCTGTTCGTCACGGTTCCGGTGGCGTGGTGGCTGGACGTCCTGACGCTCGGGCAGCTCTACGCGGTGGTCCTGCTGAACGGCTGCGCCACCGTCTTCTTCGACGTGGGGTCGCAGAGCGTGCTGCCGCAGCTCGTCGGGCGGGAGGGCCTCGTCCAGGCCAACGCCGACATCAACACGCTGATCGCGGCGGGCAACGTGGCCGGCCGGAGCGCGGGCGGCGGCCTCGTCGCGCTGCTCACGGCGCCGGTGGCCGTGGTCTGCACCGCCGTGGCGTACGCCGCGTCGGGCCTCAGGCTCTTCGGCATCCACAGCACCCCGGCACCTCCCGCGCCGCTCCCCGGGCGGGGCACCCGGCTGCGGGCCCAGATCGCCGAGGGCGTGCGTCATGTCTTCGGCAACGCGGAGCTCCGGGCCCTCGCGCTCACGGCGGCACTCGGCAACCTCGGCTCCCAGATCATCAACACCATGCTCCCGATCGTGTTCGTCCGTGATCTCGGGCTCTCCAGCGGCGCGCTGGGGCTCTTCTGGGCGGCCGGCGGGGCGGGGCTGCTGCTCGGGGCGCGCTGCGCCCGGCCCATCGCCGCCCGGCTGGGCCACGGCCGCACCCTCGGCCTGGCCGGGGTGACCCTGGCGCCCGCGGGGCTGCTCGTGCCGCTCCTCGACCACGGCGCCTGGCTCGTCCTGGCCGGTGCGGGCTGGCTCGTCGCCATGTTCAAGGTGGGCATGGACAACGTGCTCGGCGTCAGCCTGCGCCAGCGGATGACGCCGGATTCCCTGCTCGGCCGTATGAACGCAACATTCCGATTCCTGCTCACCGGAGCGCTCGCCGTCGGTGCCGCGATATCCGGTGTGATCGGCGAATTGACGACGGTCCATACCACGCTGTGGGTGGGCGCGGCCTTCGTCTCCACCGCTTTCCTTCCCGTTTTCCTCTCCCCCGTGCGCCGTCGGCGCGAGCTGCCCCAGCAGCAGCCGCAGGAGGCACCTGCCGCAAAAGCACCGGCGACGGATTCCTGAATTCATACGGCTCCCGACAGGCCCTCCGAAAAGAACGGCACGAATCCCCGCCGACAACCGGTTGACCCCAACAGCGGGTAATGAAAGCATCAAGTCCGCACCCAGGCACAGAAGTTACGCGTACGACCTCCCGTCCGGCTCGACGGCCGACCGGATCGGACGCCCTGATCCCTGACCCTAAGGAGTGCGATGGCGGTCATCGAAGACGGCTTCCGGACCGGTGGCCATACGGAATTCCCCGATCCCCGCGACACCATGCGCGCACTGCCCCGGTTCACCCAGTACCCGCTGACCGTTTTCACCGGAAAACCGCTGCCGGAGCAGAAGCCCCTGTCCTGGTGGACACCGGGATTCCATCTCGCGACCGCCGTGCTCTCCATGGCCGCCGGAGTCGTGATCGGCTGTATCGGCCTGGAGTTGTCAGGGGCCGGGCTCCTTCTCCTGCTGCCGGGCTGGGCCGTCACGCTGCACGGAATGCGCAATCTCCGGATGATGGTCTACCACCAGTGCTCGCACCGGAACATGTACCGAAGACGCAGGCTGGACACGGCCATCGGCCGCGCGACCTCCAGCCTGCTCGTCATCCAGAATTTCGCCCGGTACAGCCGCGAGCACGTCAGTGACCACCACGCCGCCCACCACATGACCCTGCGCGACCCCACCGTCCAGGCCTTCCTGGTCAGCCTGGGGCTGCGCCCGGGCATGACCCGGCGGCAGATGTGGCGGCGGGTGCTGGGCAAGCTGTTCTCGCCCTGGTTCCACCTCAATTTCGCGGTGTCCCGCGCTCGTTCCTTCTGGCACGGGTCCGCCGCCGGCGAGAAGGTCACCTCGCTCACGCTCTACACGGTCGCCGGCGCCGCCACCGTCGCCACCGGAACGTGGCAGACGCTGCTGGTCGTCTGGTTCGTCCCGCTGATTCCGCTGTTCCAGGTGAGCAATACCCTCCGGTTGTGTGTCAAGCACACCT
Source organism: Streptomyces sp. UNOC14_S4 (assembly GCF_020740835.1). GTDB lineage: Bacteria > Actinomycetota > Actinomycetes > Streptomycetales > Streptomycetaceae > Streptomyces. The sequence continues at coordinate 4,464 of NZ_JAINFC010000052.1, read as the reverse complement.
TCCCCGCCCGGGGCATCGAAGTGCGGCGCGGAAAGGAGTACTTCGGCAGCCTCACCAACGCGATATTCATCGGCGCGCCGGCACCGACGCCCGGGCTGCCCTTCGTCCGGCGGACGGGCGCCTGGCTCTCCTGGACCGCGCGCATGCTCTTCGTGCACGCGCCCTCGCGCTATCTGGTGCTCACCGGGGACACGGTGGTCCACGACTTCCACCACCGTTACCCCTCCACACCCGAGTGGGCGCATTACCTCTTCGCCCGCCAGGCCGACGCCGACGCGGGGAGCCCGGGCTGGCCCCCCTACACGCAGGTCTGGGGCCTGGTGCCCGCGATCAATCACGTCTTCGACTCGCTGTCCGTCGCCGACCCCGAGGAATTCGACGTCGCACGCCTTCGCGAGGTCAGCAAGCGGGAGCTCTTCGCCGCATTCGACGACTGACACGCATACACCCTGACTTCTTCTGTCTTCCTTCTGCTTCCTTCTGTCTTCGACGGAGGTTCTCCGATGCACGAAAGCGAAACCCGCACCGTCATCCTCGGTGTGGCCGCGAGCGACAGCCACGTCGTGGCGAACCACCTGATCGCCCACGCCCTGCGCGCCAAGGGCTTCCATGTCGTCAACCTCGGCACCTGCACCACGGTCGACGAGTTCGCCGAGGCCCATGCCGAGTACCCCTGGGCCGAGGCCGTGCTCGTCGGCAGCCTCAACGGCCACGCCTACGAGGACCTCCAGGACCTTCCCGCCGCCCGCGCCAGGGGGCTTCTCGGCTGCCCGGTCGTCCTCGGCGGCAACCTCTCCGTGGGCAGCCGCAAGGACGCCTCCCACCTCGACCGGCTCCGCGCGCTCGGGGTGGACGTCATCCTCTCCGACCCCGCGCTGCTGCCGGCGACCCTCGACGAGCTGCGCGGGAGCAGGAGCTCGGGCCCCGTACCGGTCTCCTCCACCGCCGCATGAACGACTCCGCTCCCCTGCCCGGCCCTTCCGGGCTCCCCTCGCACGACGAATCCGTCGCGTACGTCAAGGAACTGGGCAAGCCCACCTCCGCGGAGGTGCTGCGCTCGGCCCGGTCCGCCGAGAGGGTCGCCCTGCAGCCCCGCTGCGGCGTCGGCTCCCACGCCCAGATGATGACCCTGCTGCGGGACCTGGAGCGGCATGCCAGGCCCGACGTCCTGTCACTCACCATCGACTCCCACACCCGGCTCAAGCGCTTCGAGAACGCCAGGGCCGTGCTGCTCCAGAACCCGGCGGACCTCAACGGCTACCCCCTCGTCACCCACGGGTGGGAACGAGGGCGGGAGCTGAACGAGGCCGTGTCGGCGCCGCTGGAGATCCGGCACGGCTCGCCCGACGCCCGTGCGCTGTTCCGGACCGCGGTCGCCTCGGGCATCACCTCGTTCGAGGGCGGGGGCATCTCGTACAACCTGCCCTACTCGAAGGCGGTGCCGCTCGCGGAGTCCCTGGCGGCCTGGCAGGAGGTCGACGCGCTCTGCGGCGATCTGGCGGAGCGCGGTCTGGTCGTCGACCGCGAGTTGTTCGGCACGCTCACCGCCGTCCTCGTACCGCCGTCCATCAGCCTCGCGATCAACGTGCTGGAGGCCGTGGCGGCCGCGCGCGAGGGCGTGCGGTGCGTCTCGATGGCCTACCCGCAGGGCGGCCACTTCGAGCAGGACGTGGCCGCCCTGCGGGCGATTCCCGCGCTCGCGGCCCGGTATCTGCCCGACTCGGTCGAGGTCCACGCGGTACTGCACGAGTTCATGGGGGTCTTCCCCCGGGAGCGCGCCAACGCCGAGGACCTGATCCTCTACGGCGCCCTGGTCGCCCGGCTGGGCGGGGCCACCAAACTGATCACCAAGACCTATCTGGAGGCGTACGGCATCCCGGACACGCGCGCCAACGTCGACGGGCTGCTGCTCGCCTCCCGCGCCAACTCCCCGCTGCTCGGCTTCATCACCCTGGACGAGGACCGGATCGCGGAGGAACTGGAGTGGATACTCCAGGAGGTGGCCGAGATCGTGGACCCGGTGCTGGCGGCTCCTGACCTGTACGCGGAGATCGCCTCGGCCTTCGCGGCCGGGCGCCTGGACATCCCGTTCAGCGCCAGTCGCCACGCGCTGTCCGAGATCATCCCGCGGCGCGCGCCGGACGGGGCCATACGCTACTTCGCGACCGGTTCCCTGCCCTTCTCCGGCCACACGAGGAAGCGGAACGCGCGCGGCCTCGCCTCGGCCGGTGCCGGTAGTGCCGGCGCGGGGCTGGGCGACATGGTGAAGGGGCTGACCGCCGACATCAACTATTTCCTGAACGTCTTCGGTGAGAGCCCCGCTCCGCCGCCGTCGTGACGCCACTCCCTTTGCCTCTCCCCTTTTGTTTCTTTTCTGTCCGTCCGTACTTCGTAGGAGTTCCCCATGGCTGACCCGACCACCCCCAACCTCCTCTTCGTAGGTGGCGCCGGAGATGCCACCCTCGCCGTCGACGTCGTGGAGACGGCCATGCGCCAGGCCCGCGAACGCGGCCTGCGCATACATGTGACCAACCAGGAGACGACCCTCGCCGCCACCCCCACCGTCAGCGCCCTCGCCGACGCCGCGTCGGCGGTCGACTTCGAGCGCCCGGGGGACAGCGCGGCCTGGGCGCGTGGGCGGGTCGCGGCGGGCGAGACCTTCGACATCGTCTTCGGCGTACGGGAGATGGCCCAGGAGGCGGTCGCCGAGGTCGCCGACGCACTCGGCCTCCCGGGCAACTCGCCGCGCGCCGTGCACCGGGTGCGCACCAAGGACGAGGCCCGCGCGGCGCTCGCGGAGGCGGGATTCCTGCAGCCCGCCTTCCGGGTGTGCGCCGACGCGGCGGAGGCCGCCGCGTTCCTGGAGAGCTCCACCGGCCCCTGGGTGGTCAAGCCGCGCGATGCCATGGGCAGCGCGGGTGTCACCCGCGTCGACGGGGCGGAGGAACTGGAGGCCGCTCTGGAGTTCCTGCCGGGGCAGGGCCCGTTCATCGTCGAGGAGTTCGTCGAGGGACCGGAGTTCAGCGCCGAGGGCGTGTTCATCGGCGGTGTCCCGCACGTCCTCGCGCTCACGTCCAAGGAGCTCCTCCCGCCGCCGAACTTCTTCGAGACCGAGTACGTCATCCCGGCACTGGTGCCGGACGACACGCGCCGTGAGATCGAGGAGCAGGTCACGCGGGCCCTTACCGCGCTGGACCTGCGGTTCGGCCAGTTCCATGTGGAGCTGTGGCTGACCGACCGCGGCGTCGTCCTCGGCGAGTCGCACGTCCGCAACGCGGGCGGCTGGATCCACCGGATGCTGGCGCACGTCATCCCGGGCCTCGAATGGTTCGGGCTCGTCTACGACGACGTGCTGGGCCGCCCCGTCGACAAGGCGGCGCTGAAGCCGGTGCGCGGCTCGGCCATCCGCTTCCTCACGCCGCCGCCCGGGCGGCTGGTGGCGGTCGAGGGCTGGGAGGAGGTGCTCGCCCACCCGGCGGTCCTGCACGCCGAGCTGGCCGTCTCCCCCGGTGACGTCATCGAGCCGCATCGGATGGTCGAGAACCGTGTGGCGCTGATCGCCGTCGGGGCGGACACCCCGGCCGAGGCGCAGGAGCTGGTCCGCGGGCTCGACGCGTCGGTGCGCTTCGTGACGGAGCCGGTGGACGGGCCCGCTGCCGGTGCCTCCGGCCAGGGCTGAGCCAGCGGGCCGACGAGCCGTCAGGCGACGGGTCCGGGCAGGTCGACCAGCCCGGCCAGGACCTGACGGTGGCGGCCGGGCGTGCCGAGGGCGATCTCGTCGGCTTTGGCGCGCTTGAGGTAGAGGTGGGCGGGGTGCTCCCAGGTCATGCCGAGACCGCCGTGCAGCTGCACGCACTCGTGCGCCGCGCGGACCGCGACCTCGGAGCAGTGGGACTGCGCCACGGCGACCGCGACCGCCGTGTCGGCGGCGTCCGTCGCCAGGGCGTCGGCGGCGTTGCGGGCCGCGGAGCGCGCGGAGGTGACGTCGAGCCACAGCGCCGCGAGCCGGTGTTTGAGCGCCTGGAAGGAGCCGACGGGCCGCCCGAACTGGCGTCGCTGGACGGTGTGGCGGACGGTTTCCGTCAGGCACCACTCGGCGAGGCCGAGCTGTTCGGAGGCGAGCAGTCCGGCGCCGGTGAGGAGGGCGTCGGAGACGGCGGTGCGGGCCCGTTCGGGTCCGGCGAGGAGAGCGGCGGGGGTACGGGCCAGGGTGACGCGGGCGAGCGGCCGGGTGAGGTCGAGCGGGGTGACCGGGGCGACCGTGACCCCCTCCGCCGTGGCGGGCACGAGGAAGAGCCCGGCGTCGGCGGGGACGAGGAGCACGTCGGCGCCGGGCGCGCCCGCGACGGCCGTCACCGTGCCGCTGAGCAGGGCTCGTTCGGGTCCGGTGGGCTCGGCGTGCACGGACGTCGGCACCACGCCGCCCGGTGTGGTGGGCAGCGGGTCGGCGAGGGCGCCGACCCG
>NZ_JAINFC010000519.1:3935-5174 GCF_020740835.1 Streptomyces sp. UNOC14_S4 | reverse complement strand
TCACCCGGCACGCGATGACCAGCCCCCTGTTCCAGACCCTGGTGAAGACCACCACCTACAGCACCGGCGGCACCGCCACCGTCCCCGCCTGGGGCAACACCAACCTCCTGATCCGCGAACGCCCCACTGGTTACGCGTACCCGGGCGCGCTCGGTGTCAAGACCGGCACCACCACCGCCTCCGGCAAGTGCCTCGTCTTCACCGTGACCCGCAACGGCAAGACGATCATCGGTGTCCTGCTGAACGATGAGGAACGCTACATGGACTCCATGGCCCTCTCCGACTGGGCCCTCGGCCCGGCCGCCGGCTCCAGGAGCGCCCTCCTGCGCAGCAACACCAAGCCGATCCCCGACGTCCTCGACTGACCTCGCTGCGAAGCGGACACCACCATGTCCGCCGGGTCCGTTGCTGCCGATGCCGTCCTGTGTCGGCAGCAAGGCGCTCCAGGGGATCGCCGCCCCGAGTTTTACCTTCCGAAAGCCATACGAGGCCATCTCGGTTTCCTCAGCTTACGATCCGGTTCATGCCGGATCCCGAGCTGCTGGAACGGATCACCGCGCGGCGCGCGGAACTGGCGAACCTCGAAGTCAACCTCTGACAGAGGATCTACTCCGCAGACTGCCACCTGCCACCTGCGACCAGCATGAGCACCCGAGCACCAGTCACACCAGTCCCTTGACCTGTGATTTCAAGTAGGCAGGGGTTCATGGCTGTTAGTCGGTGGAAACGTACGCCAAGATCGTTTTAGGGTGAGAGGGAAGTTCCAGGATCTTCCCCAGGGAAAGTGAGTGTTGCGCATGAAGTTCACCCGCGTCTCAGGGCTCGTCGCAGCCGCCGTGATCGCACCGGCTGTTCTGCTCTCCACCCCGGCGGTCGCCGCCACCGGCGCCAAGGCCCCCGCCCCGGCGGCCGCCAAGGCCGCGGCCCCGTCTGCGGAAGAGGACCGCGCGGCGATAGCCAGGATCCTCGCGGACAAGGCGTCGGGCGAGATCCTCCGGGAGCAGGCCCAGAAGGCGCTCGATGGCACCCCCACGGACATGCGCGGCTTTCTGGAGACCGGTCAGTACGACGCGCGCGACATGGACAACTCCCTGACGATCAGCCGGATCGGGTCGGGTAAGGACGTCGGGCCGACGATGAAGGAGGCTGTGAACAAGGCGCTCATGGGAACCCGGGAGGACCAGGTGCGCTTCCTGGAGAAGGGCCAGTATGACGCGCGCGAGATGGACGACATGCTTC
>NZ_JAINFC010000519.1:0-3835 GCF_020740835.1 Streptomyces sp. UNOC14_S4 | reverse complement strand
GCATCGCCCAGCTCGGGTCGGGTAAGGACGTCGGGCCGACGATGAAGGAGGCTGTGAACAAGGCGCTCATGGGAACCCGGGAGGACCAGGTGCGCTTCCTGGAGAAGGGCCAGTACGACGCGCGCGAGATGGACGACATGCTTCGCATCGCCCAGCTCGGGTCGGGTAAGGACGTCGGGCCGACGATGAAGGAGGCTGTGAACAAGGCGCTCATGGGAACCCGGGAGGACCAGGTGCGCTTCCTGGAGAAGGGCCAGTACGACGCGCGCGACATGGACAACAAGATACGCATTACCCAGATCATGTCGGCCAAGGACGCGTCCCCGGCGCTCCGCAAGGCGGCCCGCAAGGCGATTGAGGGAACCCCCGAGGACCGGGTGCGGTTCCTGGAGACCGGTCAGTAAGAGGCCCGTACCGTCTCCTGAGCGTCCCCCGGTCGCTTCCCGGGTCAGAGTACCTGGAATAGCAGCCTGCCCGGCTTGCCCCGCCACAGGTCGGCATTTCCGGCCAGTGGCGGGCAGCGGCGTCGAATCAATAAATTCCCGGTAGATGACTTCCTCGGATGCGGCTGATGAATTGCGTCCACGTAGCCTTGCTGAAGGCTATCGTCGCTCCGTGGGTGTCCTTGCTGTCGCGCGTCTGCGTAGCTCCGCCTTGAAGGGTGGCCTCTACGCACTGGCCGTTTCCGCTGCTGTAGGAACTCTTCAGCCATATGTTCCGGTGGGTTGTGACTCGGTACATCCTTGATGTCTCTTCCTTCATTGCAGGTCCTTGGACAGTGCGGCAATCAGGTTCGACGAGTCGTCAGGGCTGATAGCCGCGGCTCGCGGGTTGTCGAAGAGCCTCATGTGCCGGCGAACATCCGCTTCTGCCTCGAGGAACAGGTCGCTGGCCATGCTGTCGATGTAGATGACCTCCGGATCTTCGACTTCAGGGAAGCTCCTGATCACAAATGAGCCTGGCATACCCGCGTGCGTCCCTGCGCTGAACGGGATGCATGATGGCCGGGCTGCCCACCACGCGTTGCAGGGCGGCTTCGTCCATAATGGCCCAGAGGGGTGGGTCGTCTTTGGTGAGCACTCCCTGCCGTTCGACTCGCGCTTGTACCCGTTGCTCTACTTCTCCGGTACCTGCCATCGGTAAGACGCCTCTGATGGCGGCGCGCGTAGTCCTCGGTCTGCAGCACGCCGAGAATGAACAGGGAATCGTAGTTACGTACGGCGCATGCCTCATTCTGCCGGTCGTTGTAAGCCGGAGTTTTTCATGGCCCAAGCTGGCCTTGCTGAGGGGATCCCTCGGCAAGGCTGCTTCACGTGAGGCAGTGTTCGCGGGCGAAGTCATTTGACAGCAGAGATGGCTCCAGCCTCTATGGCAGACATGAACCGGGCCCAGGCTCTTTTGGCGACGCGAAGGGAAGGGCTGTGCGGGGTCTTGGAGTCGTGCACGGGTATCACGCCGAGAGTGTCGTCAACAGCCTCTACACAATCCCCGGAGTCGCCACAGTACGTGCTTCTGCGCCGGAGCGCCTTGTCGTGATCGCTGATCATTCTTGCTCCTCAACGGTGTTACGGATCAAAGCTCTTGCTTGATGCGAGTGATCAGGTCAAGGCTCTCGGAGGGGCTCAAGGCGGCCGATCGAAGTGAGTCGAACGTGAGCGTGTAGACGTCTGTTTCCTCCGGAGTCTCCAGATAGAGGGTCCCCGTTCGGTGTTCGATGCACACAACGTCTGAGAACGCAGGCGTGGGGAAGCTGAAGAGGACAAACGATCCCATCACGCCCGCGTGGGCACCCGCACGGAACGGGAGCACTTGGAGGTCGACGGCTTCCGCCATTGCCTGGAGATGTTCCAGTTGCGCCTGCATGACCTTGGGCCCTCCGACTTGCCCGCGCAGAGCGCCTTCGCCCTCGATCACACATACGTGAGGGGCGCGTCCGCCGGCGAGTACCTCCTGCCGCTGCATGCGTACCGTCACGAGTTCGTCGACCCGGTGTGGCGGCATCCTGACCGGGGAGGCACGGAAGAGCGCACGGGCATAGTCAGCGGTCTGCAAGAGTCCGGCTACCAGCATGGGCTGGTAGGAGCGGATGTAGCTTGCTGTCTGTTCGTAGTCGATGTAGTCGGCGTAGGACGGCATGGCAACCCCCAGGCGTTGCACCCAACCCCGTTCATTCCCTCGCCGTGCGAGGCTGCACAGTTCGTCCACGTACCTTGGGTCGTCGACCCCGTAGAAGGTCAGCAGATCCCGGAGCTCTCCGAGTGAAAGGCCCAGGCGCGCGTTCTCGATGCGGCTGATCCTGGACCGGTGGCATCCGATGCGCTCGGCAGCCTCTTCCGGTGTTTTGCCCGCCTCCTCCCGCAGCCGGGTGAGGAGTGTGGCAAGTCTGCGACGGCGGACGGACGGGCGCGGTTCAGACATGAGCTCAACCCCCTATGCCAGCGACCAAGGTTGGCTCAGGCTACAGCTGGACATAGCGCTCGGAACATGTTCCGGAACGGTTGCGGATGATCTATGACTCAGAGCACACTGAGCGGAGCGTTCCCCTGGGGTTGCTTTGAGTGATCTTGGTGGGCGTTCAGGGCACCCGTGTGCCAACAATCCAGCCGCGTAGAACGACAAACCCCGGCGACCGTCCGACCGGTCCCGGGGCGCGGCCAACCTGAGGAAGCAGGTCGACAGTGGTCAACTGTATCGTTCGATGCCTCGAATGGGTGAGGGCGCTCCTCGCACCCAGTACCGTCCCTCGAGGCGGCTCCGTCAGCTGTCCCGCTGACGTGGCGCCCGTACCGCCCTCGTCGGCGCCACGGTGCTCTCACTGTGGCAACACGCCCCACATCGGGGTGCCCGCAACCGTCACCTGGGTCACCGCGCACGGTATCAACATGGCGACCTGTCGGGCGGGTAGTCCGGAGGCGGGCCGATGAGCCGTAGTAGCCATGGGAAGCCCGCCATCGGCTCGTACGTCATGGACACGCGCCGGAACACGATCGGGCAAGTCATGGGGCATGAAGGGCCGCACGTTCAGCTTCGGCCGCCCGGGGGTGGGCGGGAGTGGGACGCTCTGCCGAGCGATGTCCGGCCCGCTACGGATGCCGAGACGTTGGCCACCAAGGTGCAGGTCGTGAACGCGGGAAGCAGGTGGGAGGACGTGACCCGAGCCGTTGCCCGGCCCGCTCGGTGGGAGATGTCGCAGGAGAAGATCCCAGCCGTTCCGCGCCTCACGCACGACCTTGAGTGCGTCGTGTGCTTCGACCGCTCCGGTCCTTGCCGGGAGTTCGAAGAGGCGCGGAACTGGGCCTTCTCCCACAGCGGGCAGCACCGTTCCCATACCGCCTACCGTGAAATCGCCCTGCGGTTCTGGCGCGCGTCGCTCATGGAGTGATCGGCACCTCCGTAGTCGGTCCCGCCTCGCCCGAACACAACGGGCGGGGCGGGGTTGTCATTTGGTATTCGTTCAGATCGGCCAGCCCCCTCCGCCGCTCGTGCTGTTGCTTCCGCTGTCGAGTTCAAGGTGTGACCTTGACGGCCGAGGTTAGGCTCGTGGAGGTCGTTGTTACCGAGGCAGGGGGAGCGATCCGGAGTATGAACGGGATAGTGACAGCGGTCAGTCGCAACGCCGAGTACTCGTTCACCAAGCCGAACCGGGACAGCATCACGTTGCTCGCCGGGCTCGGTGTGGAGGGGGACGCGCACGCTGGTGTGACGGTCACTGAGGTTGAACTCGCGATAGCGGCTGGTCGTGACGGCTCGTGATCCCTGCGGTATGCCGTGTTCATGAGGTACGCGCAGGGAGGCGGGCTGACGCCGAAGGGGCAACAGGCCCGGGAACGGGTGC
>NZ_JAINFC010000518.1 GCF_020740835.1 Streptomyces sp. UNOC14_S4 | reverse complement strand
TGAACGCACCCCACCTCGTCGCCCTCGTGCGAGCCGGAGCCCGCTTCGAACGCGGTCACCTCGTTGAACGACCCGAGCCCGCTGCTGCATGAACAACCCGCCGATCCACAGGATTTGACAATTGCTCGTGTTTGCCCGCTACTCGCGTGAAGCCGTCCGTGCGAGGATCAGTAGCCGCCAGCGCAGACTTATGGAAGGTAGAACGTGGCCGAGCAGCTGTACGCCACCCTGAGGACCACCCAGGGCGACATCGAGATCCGGCTGCTGCCGAATCACGCGCCCAAGACGGTGCGGAACTTCGTGGAGCTCGCGCAGGGGGAGCTCGAGTGGGTCAACCCGGCGACCGGCGAGAAGTCCACGGACAGGTTCTACGACGGCACGGTCTTCCACCGCGTCATCAAGGGGTTCATGATCCAGGGCGGTGACCCGCTCGGGAACGGCACCGGCGGCCCGGGGTACACCTTCAAGGACGAGTTCCACCCCGACCTCGCCTTCGCCAAGCCCTATCTGCTGGCCATGGCCAACGCCGGGCCGGGCACCAACGGCTCGCAGTTCTTCATCACGGTGGCGGCCACCCCGTGGCTCACCCGCAAGCACACGATCTTCGGTGAGGTGACCGACGACGCCTCGAAGAAGGTCGTGGACGCCATCGCCGCCGTGGAGACCGCCGAGCGCACCGAGCGCCCGGTGACCGACGTCGTCCTGGAATCCGTCGTCATCGAGTCCCGCGAGGGCTGACGACCGAGTCCCGCGAGGGCTGACGATCGGGTCCCACGGGGGCTGACGTCGAGTCCCGCGAGGGCCGACGCGGCCCCGGTCCGGCCGGGCGTCACCTCCGGGGCCGGATCTTCACCCTCCCGGGGGTGGCCGGCCGGGAACCCGGTGCGCGGCCCGTCCGTATGACGGGAGGGGCCGCGCGTCACCGGATCGGCCCTGGGGCACCCCCGGATTCCGTCCGGGGGGCCGTGACAGGCGCGAGGGGAACGCATGAACGACCAAGCCGTCGGCTGCTACCGGCACCCGGACCGCGAGACCGGTATCCGCTGTACCCGCTGCGAGCGTCCGATCTGCCCCCAGTGCATGGTCAGCGCGGCCGTCGGCTTTCAGTGCCCGGAGTGCGTGAGCGGGCACGGCCCGGGCGCGGACGGCACCCCTCCGCCGCGGGCCGCCGCACCGCGCACGATCGCCGGCGGCGCCCACGTCATGGACCCCCGCCTGGTGACCAAGGTGCTGCTGGGGCTCAACGTGGCCCTGTGGGTCGCGGTGCTCGTCGTCGGCGACCGGCTCGTGGACGCCCTGGAGCTGTTCGGCAGAGCGCGGCTGACCTACGGCGGACCGGTCGAGGGTGTCGCCGAGGGCCAGTGGTACCGCCTGCTGACCTCGATGTTCCTGCAGCAGGCGCCCATGCACATCGCGTTCAACATGCTCTCGCTGTGGTGGCTCGGCCCGCCGCTGGAGGCCGCGCTGGGGCGGGCCCGGTTCCTGGCCCTGTATCTGCTGTCGGGTCTCGGCGGATCCGCGCTCACCTATGTGATCGCCGATCCGACGCAGCCGTCGCTCGGTGCCTCGGGCGCCGTCTTCGGCCTGCTGGGGGCGACAGCCGTGCTGATGCGGCGCCTCAACTACGACATGCGGCCCGTCATCGCCCTGCTCGTGCTCAACCTGATCTTCACCTTCGCCTGGGCCAACATCGCCTGGCAGGCCCACATCGGCGGCCTGGTGACGGGCACGGCGGTGGCGTACGGCCTGGTGCACGCGCCGCGTCACAAGCGGGAGCTGGTGCAGCGGGCCACCTACGGGGCCGTGCTGCTGGTGATCGTGGTCGCCGTGGTCTTCCGGACGCTCCAGCTCAGCGGCTGAGCCGGCGCTCCCTGCCTTCCCGCGCCCGGGGGAATCCTCGCGTCCGCGGGGATCACGCCCAGTGGCCCGGCGGTTGTCCACAGCACGTACGGGATCTTGTGCACGCCGTGGGGAATGCCGGGCCCGCTGTGCGCCGGATCCCGTTTCCGCTGGAAGCGGCCCTGCGAAGCCCTGTGACGCGGGCTACACCGGCTCAGTGATCAGTCACACCGGCGTCAATGCCGGGGAAGTTATCCACAGATCTTCTGAGTTTTCCCCACTGTGGACGAGGGTGTGGATAACTCCCCCGAGGAGTCCTTACTTCCACTGGGTGGAGACCACGAACCCGGCCGCGATAAAGCCGAAACCGACCACGATGTTCCAGTTGTGCAGCGATTCCACGGGCATGTCGCCACTGGTCACATAGAAGACGACGATCCAGGCCAGCCCGATCAGGAACAGCGCCAGCATCAGCGGAGCGACCCAGCCGCGGCCGCTGCTCAACTTGATGGCCTGCTGCTTGGCCGGCGGGGGCGTGAAGTCGTCCTTCTTGCGGATCCGTGACTTCGGCACGAGGAACTCTCCTGTCGATGCGCTGCGTGACCGCGCTGGGGATGCTCAAGGGCTGTCCGCCGGGTCGGGAAGCGCAGGGAACGCCACCTTCTCCCGGGCGTCCGTTAGCGTAGTGCTTCCGCGGCGTCGGAGAGGATAAGGGTACGTTGAGCAATTCTGCGGACTCCACCAGCACGTCTTCCCGGCGATTCCGGCCGGTGCGGCTGCTGACCGGCGGGGTCTTCGCGCTCGCCGGCCTCATCTTCTGGACCAGCTTCAACACCGCGCAGGGCACCAATATCCGCACCGACGACTCGATGCTCCGGCTGTCCGACCTCATCCAGGAACGCAGCCGCAAGAACGCCGACCTGGACGACAGCGCCGCGGGGCTGCGTTCCCGGGTCGACGCGCTCGCCCGGCGCGACAACGGCAACAACGCCGAGGACAACCGCAAGCTCGCCGCGCTGGAGGCCGATGCGGGCACCGAGAAGATCCAGGGCTCCGGCCTCACCGTCACCCTCACCGACGCCCCGCCCAACGCCACGCCCAGGATTCCCGGCGTACCCGACCCGCAGCCCAACGACCTGGTGATCCATCAGCAGGACCTCCAGGCCGTCGTCAACGCCCTGTGGAAGGGCGGCGCCAAGGGCATCCAGGTCATGGACCAGCGGCTGATCTCCACCAGCGCCGTCCGCTGCGTCGGCAACACCCTCATCCTCCAGGGCCGCGTCTACTCCCCGCCGTACAAGGTGACCGCCGTCGGTGACCGCGGCGCCCTGCGCAAGGCCCTGGACACCTCCCCCGCGATCCAGAACTACCTCCAGTACGTGACCGCGTACGGGCTCGGCTGGAAAGTCGACCAGCACGACGCGGTGACTCTTCCCGGGTACTCGGGCACAGTGGATCTCCACTACGCCAAGCCCATGGGGTAACCCGGGAGGGGGTCGGCCGATGGGAACGAGGCTCGTCGTCCGGACACTCAGCGAGCTGTGCGTCACCGTAGGCACCCTGATCGTCCTGCTGGTCGTCTACGTCCTCTACTGGACCGGCGTCCGCGCGAACAGCGCGATGGACAGCGAGGTGCACCGCCTCCAGGAACGCTGGTCGGCCGCCGCCGGCGGCGGGCAGTTACCGGGGCAGGACCCCGGAGCCCGGACCGGAGGGAACGGAGGGACCGGGGCAGCCGCCGGAACGGACACCCCCGCGAGTCCGTCCGCGACCGGCCAGGGGACAGGCGCGGGGAAAGGGGCCGGTGGCACGGGCCCCGGCGCGAAAACGGCTCCCCGGAAGAACCCTCCCCCCTCCGGTGAGTCCTTCGCCGTCATGTACATCCCCCGCCTCGGCCGGAGCTGGGCCAAACCCGTGCTCCAGGGCACCGGCACCGACGTCCTGAAGAAGGGCCTCGGGCACTACGACGGCACCGCGGGCCCGGGCCAGACGGGCAACTTCGCGGTCGCCGGGCACCGCAGGACGTACGGCGACCCGCTCAAGGACCTCCCCGAACTGCGCTCCGGTGACCCGGTGGTGGTCACCGACGGCACGACGTGGTTCACGTACGTCGTCGACGGCGCCCCCTTCACGACCCGCCCCGACGACGTCGGCGTCATCGACCCCGTACCCGCCGAGTCCGGCTACCGCGGACCCGGCCGCTACCTCACCCTCACCACCTGCGAGCCGGAGTGGGGCCACAGCCACCGGCTGATCGTCTGGGCCCACCTGGACGCCACCAGGCCCATGGCGGACGGCAAGCCCAAGGCTTTGCTCAGCTGACCCACCGGGCCCTTCCGCTCCCCGTAGTCTGGTGCTGGAAATCGCGAACCGACTACTACGTCATCGGCAAGTGGGGACGGCATGTACGGCTGGATCTGGCGGCATCTGCCGGGCAATACATGGGTGCGGGCACTGACCTCGCTGGTACTCGTGCTGGCGATCGTCTACGTCCTCTTCCAGTACGTCTTCCCGTGGGCGGAACCGCTGTTGCCGTTCAACGATGTGACGGTCGACAACGGAATGGCGGTCAACCGGTGAGTGCGCGCATCCTCGTCGTGGACAACTACGACAGCTTCGTCTTCAACCTCGTCCAGTACCTCTACCAGCTCGGCGCCGAGTGCGAGGTGCTGCGCAACGACGAGGTCGAGCTGAGCCACGCCCAGGACGGTTTCGACGGCGTGCTCCTGTCGCCCGGGCCGGGCGCGCCGGAGCAGGCAGGCGTCTGCATCGACATGGTGCGGCACTGCGCCGCCACGGGCGTGCCGGTCTTCGGCGTGTGCCTGGGCATGCAGTCGATGGCCGTGGCGTACGGCGGAGTCGTCGGCCGGGCCCCCGAGCTGCTGCACGGCAAGACCTCGCTGGTGAGCCACGAGGGCACCGGCGTCTTCGAGGGGCTCCCCTCGCCGTTCACGGCCACCCGCTACCACTCGCTGGCCGTCGAGAGGGAGAGCTGGCCCGCGGAGCTGGAGCTCACGGCCTGGACGGAGTCGGGCATCGCGATGGGCCTGCGCCACCGCGAGCTGCCGGTCGAGGGCGTGCAGTTCCACCCCGAGTCGGTGCTCACCGAATGGGGCCACCGGATGCTGGCCAACTGGCTGGTGACCTGCGGAGACACGGGCGCCGTCGAGCGTTCGACGGGCCTCGCGCCGGTGGTGGGCAAGGCCGGGGCGTGACCACGCTCCGGCCCGAGCGGACCCCGCGGGCCGTATCGCGCCCGCTGCCGCCGGAGGGTGCTGTCCACGGGCCGCTGCCGCCGGAGGGGGCCGCCTCTTCCTCCCGGCCGCTGCCGCCCGAGGACCGGGCGACGGTGCAGC
>NZ_JAINFC010000517.1 GCF_020740835.1 Streptomyces sp. UNOC14_S4 | reverse complement strand
GCGCGCCGCCGACATCGCCCGCGTCCTGGACGCCGTCGCCTGCCTCGCCGCCTCCCTCACCCCGGCACCGCCCGCCGTGGCCGCCGTCGTGCCCGACGCCGCCACCGCACTGGCCGACGAGTTCCGGGGCTGGCGCAACCTCGCCCGGGAACGTGCCGAGGGGGCCACGCGCGACGGCCTCGACCCCTGGGCCGCCGGACATCTCGACGCCCTGGCGGAACTGGAGACCGGCTGGGCCGACGCGGTCGCGGGCGACACCCTCGCCCACTGCGACCTCCGCGCCGACAACCTCCTCCTCACCCCCGACCGCGTCCACGTCGTGGACTGGCCGCGCGCCTGCCTCGCGGCCCCCTGGCTCGACCTGCTCTTCCTGCTGCCCAGCATCCGCATGCAGGGCGGCCCGCCGCCCGAAGCGCTCTTCACCGCGCACCCCGTCGCCGCGGACGCCGACCCGGCGGCGGTCACCGTCGCCCTTGCCGCGCTCGCGGGCATGTTCACCGACCGGTCGCTGCGCCCGCCGCCGCCCGGCATCCCCACCCTCCGCCGCTTCCAGGCGGCCCAGGCCGCGGCCGCCCTGGAGTGGCTGCGCGAGCGGGACCTCCCGGACGGCGGCTGACCGGCATCGACACCCCACCGGAACCCGAGGACCACGAGGAGGTGGGCGATCATCAGCGCCCCGAGTGTCACCCTCACCAGTACGCGCGGCTACCTTCCCCTGGCCGTGGCCGCGATCTGCTCCCTGCGGTCGTACAACCGCACGGCCCCCGTCCGGCTCTTCGTCGACGACAAGCCCCCGGAACTGGACGGCATCGCCGCGACCGCGGGCTTCACGGTCGAGGTCCGGCACGTTCCGGGACACAGCGAGCACATCCGGTCGCGCATGCTCAAGATCCGGGCGATGACGGAGGCCGTGCCGGGGGAGTCCGGGACCTGCCTCCACCTCGACGCGGACACCCTCCTCCTCGACGACGTCGCGGACCTCGTCGAGGAGAGCCCGGTCGGCCCCGGGACGGACGCGGACGTCCGCATGCTGCTGCGGCGGCCGAAGGTGCAGACCCTGTGGACCAACGGCCGCCACAACTTCACCGACACGGAGCTCGGCCGGGACGAGATCGCCGCCCTGATCCGCGAGACCTTCGGCCTGGCCCTCACGACGGCCGAACTCGGCGCCATGCCCTGCTGGAACTCCGGCGTCGTCCACGGCACGGGCACCGCCCTGCGCCGCATCGCGCGCCCCTGGCTGGACCGGTACCGGCACATGGTCACCGGGCCCACGCGCGACCGGTTCGTCCCCAACGACCAGTTGTGCCTCTGGCTCACCCTGCTCGCCGCACGCGACGCGATCCGCACCGGCGAACTGCCCCTGCGCTGGAACTTCATGCCCGGACGCGCCCTGCGCCTCGCACCCGGGACCCGCGACCTCGACGCCGCCGGGCTGGACGGCGTCGCGCTCCTCCACCTGTCCGTCAACAAGGACGACCCCTGGGCACTGCGCCGCAGGAACGCGGCGCTCGCGGCCGCGGGCGTCGTGCTGCCCGACACACTCAAGGGCACGCGCACGGGCGGACGGTGACGACGGGGAGACACGAGCGTCGTGGGCGTCGTGGGACCGGACTCAGCCGAGGCAGGCGCGGTAGACGGCCGCGTTCTCCTCGACCTCCCGTGACAGGCCGAACCGCTTCCGTACGGCCTGGCGGGCCCGCTCGGCGATGCCTTGCCGATCGGCGGCGAGCATGGTGAGGACACCGTCGGCGAGCGCCCGCCAGGAACCGGGCTCGGGCACCAGCACGGCCTCCTCGCCGTCCACCACCATCTCCGGTACGGCTCCCACGGCGGTGGCCACCACGGGCGTGCCCGCCAGCATGGACTCCAGCACCGTGTTCGGGCAGCCTTCGTGCAAGGACGGCAGCACGAAGACGTCCATGCCACGGAGGTTCCGCAGGACATCGCCCCTGGGCAGCGGCCCGGTGAGGACGACGCGGTCCGCGACGCCGGTGACCGCGGCCAGGTCCAGCAGCGCGTCGGCGTCCTCGCGGATCTCCCCGGCCAGCACCAGACGGGCCTCCGGATGCCGTTCCAGGACCGTGGGGAAGGCCCGGATCAGCAGGCCGACGCCCTTCTTGGGACGGATGAGGCCCAGCGTGCCGACGACCGGCGAACCGGGGAAACGGACGGAGCCGTCGCGGTAGGGCGCCGGGTCGATGCTGTTGAGCACCACCGTCGTACGCGCCCCGCAGCCCGTGAGGATGTCGGCCCTCCGGGCGGCCTCGCCGCTCACGGCGATGATCCGGGTGGCGTGGGACAGCGCCCACTGGAGACGGGGCAGCCGGTTGTCGAAGACGTTGCCGTGGATGTCGTTGCCGCGGATGCCCACCACCGACGGCACGCCGCACTCGGCTGCCGCCCAGGCCACGTGGTAGCCGGCCGAGCTCGCGTAGAAACCGTGCAGCAGGGCGTACCCGCGTCGGCGCGCCAGCGCGACCAGGGCTTGCTGCACGAGCACTTCGCGGTCGGGGCCCGGCAGAGCCGGATCCCCCGCGTACAACGTGAAGACGCCGACCCCGCCGTCCCTCTCGCACGGTTCCTCGGGCACCGGCTCGCTGCCCGGCGGGGGCGGAACGTCGGGGACGAGCGCGACGACATCCACGGCGAACCGGCCGTCCGCGTCCAGGCCGCGTGCCAGCCGCCGCACGCTGGTGCCGATGCCGCCGTTCTGGTGTGCCTCGCCGCGCAGGACGAGGGCGATGCGGGGGCGGGAGCCGGGCATCAGCGACTCCTGGGAGCGCCGGGGACCACGGGGGTGCGTGTCAGCGTCATGCCGCCATCGTCGCGGCGCGGGCGCGGACCGTCCACGGGGCCTCCGTCCGGGGCGTGCCGGAAGGTGTGTACGAGGCGTACGGGATGCACGGGACGCGCACCGACGGGTGAATCGGGCGGGAGCACGTTTGAGTGCCGGAGCCGCGTGTGTCACGGTCGGGTCCATGTGCCCCATCACCGTACGTCCCTTGGCGCCCGCGGACTGGAAGCTGTGCCGTGAGCTGCGGCTGGCCGCGCTCCGCGACGCGCCGGAGGCGTTCGGCTCCACACTGGCCCGCGAGGAGTCCCTCACCGAGGAACAGTGGCGACGGCGCCTGGAGGGCCGCAGCCAGTTCCTCGCGGAGGAGGACGGCGAGCCGTGCGGCCTCGCCGGAGTCGTCCCGGCCGGCACCGGCGCCGCCGAGCTGGTGTCCGTCTGGGTGCGCCCCGGCACGCGCGGCAGGGGTGCCGCCGACCTGCTGCTGCGGGCCGCGCTGCACTGGGCCGACGAGCACGGCGTGACCGAGGTGCGGCTGACGGTCGCCGCGGGCAACGTCACCGCCGAACGCCTCTACGCGCGCCACGGGTTCCGGCGTGCGGCCACGGGGGAGCGCGCCGACGAGTTCGTCATGGTCCGCACCGTGCCCACTGCCGGGCCGGCGGGCTGACACGGGTTCAGACCGGCGACGACGGTGTCGTGCGGTGGTGCGGGGCTTCAGCCGCGAGCGCCGCCGGGTGCCACGGTGGCGCGAGGAACCGGTGGACGAGGGCGACGAGGTGCGCGGACTGTTCGCCGGTGAGGTAGTCGCGGAAGCCGCCGACGACGCCGCGGCGGGTCTTGAAGGATTCCGGGTCGCCGGGCAGAGCGGGCCGCAGGCGGTGCGTGCCGAGTGTGTCGGCGACCTCCATGGCGCGCATGGCGGTGAAGTCGGCGAACTCCACCGCCGTACGCAGGACTTCCTCGCCGGTCGGCAGCCCGCAGAAGCGCAGTACGCGGGCGAGCTCGCCGACGGTGTCGGCGGTCAGCCGTTCGTACGAGGTGAGCAGGAACGCGGCGGGCACGTCCTGGTGGGCGTGCCAGATGTTCCAGAAGGCCAGACAGGTCCTGACACTGCCGTGTTCCTCGCGGAGGAAGCTTCCGAGGCCGGCCGTGTACGGGGTATCGCCGCGCCGACTCTGCTGGAAGTAGCGGGAGACGGCGGTGTCCCGGATGTCACGGACCAGGAGCACCACCTTGCGGTCGCGGTAGAAGCTCTTGTCCAGGGACAGCTCGGCCGGGCTCCGGCGGTGGACATGGTCGTCGTGCCAGAAGACGATGCGGGGCAGCGCGGGGTTCACCGTGCTGAACTCGAAGAGATTCAGGTCCCGGCAGACCTCCAGTGGGATCCCGTGAGCCGTCGAGATGGCCTTGGCCATGAGGGCCCGCAGCCACGTACGGCCGCATTTGGGGAACGAGACGACGTAGACGTCCGCGTCCGTGACCGGGGGACTGACGGGGACGCCACTGCGATCGGCTGTCATCGGTTCGCCTCTCGACGGGCGGAAGGCACGCGGTCACCACCTTCCCGGACGGTCGGGTGTTGTCAATGGCGCCTCCGCCACGGCCTTGTCCACGGTCTCGTCCCCGGCCTCGTAGCCACCGTGCGCGCGGGGCGGGAGCGCGTCGGGTTCGGGGCGGCGCCAGCGCGCCCGCTCGGAGAACCAGCGCTCCACGGCGGAGAGACGGTCGGCCTGTTCCCGTGGTGTCGCCCCGGTGACCAGGGCGACGGCGGCGGTCCCGGACGGGCCGACGGCACGCGCGCCCGGACTCAGCCGCGCGCGGTAGTCGAGCACGCCGGGCAGCGGGCAGGCGGTGGGAATGTCGAGCAGTTCGCCCGGGCGCGGTGGCAGGGCCACGTACCCGACGAGACGGCGGGGCGGGGCGTCCGGCGGGGGCAGTTCCACCCGCAGCCCGGCCTGCCCCCGAGCGGAGCAGCGGTCAAGATCCACACCGTGGGACAGACGTGTGGCGTCGTTGATGCCCCGGCCGCCCGTCCTGGCGGCGATCTCGCACAGCGAGACCGTGCCGTCGGCGGCCAGGAACAACTCGGCGTGGAAACTGGTCGGTTCCGCGACGGGAGGGAGCGCCGCGATCACCGCCGCGGTGAACGCCTCCAGGCGACGGGCCGGTTCGCCGCCGTGCGGCAGCATGGTCCCCGACCGCGGCAGGCCCTCCTCCAGGGCCCGCAGCGGAGGCCGGACGTACGCGCTCGACCAGGCGAACAGCATCCGGCCACCGGCCATGACCCCGTTGACGTGGTGGAGCCGGGCATCGACGTACTCCTCGGCGAGCAGCCCCCACGGCCTGTCCGGAGCGACGCGCGGCCCGGCCGCCCACCGCTCGACCGCCCCGCGCCCCCGAAGGA
>NZ_JAINFC010000516.1 GCF_020740835.1 Streptomyces sp. UNOC14_S4 | reverse complement strand
CGCCCGCCTCGGTGGCGTCGCGCACGGACGCGGGCGGCGCCTCGGTGCGCACGACGCGGGCGAGGTCGGCGAAGGCCGTGTCGCCCCAGACGGGCCCGGCCCGCCGGTAGCGCGCGGGCACCGGGTCGCCCGGCGCGTACCAGCCGACGCCGAAGCCGTCCGCGTTGACCGTGCCGTGCCGCTGCCGGCGCGGCGCCCATGACTGGCGGACGAGCGAGTACGGGGGATCGGTCAGGGTCGTGCGCATCGGCTCCGCCGGTCCCAGCACGGCCAGATGACGGCACATCAGAACGGTTCCGCGTCACGGGCGGTGCGGAAACCGGCGAAGATCTGCCGCCGGACCGGCAGGTCCCAGTTGCGGAACGTCCCCCGGCAGGCGACCGGGTCGACGGCGAAGGACCCGCCGCGCAGCACCTTGTACGCGGGGCCGAAGAACACCTCCGAGTACTCGCGGTAGGGGAAGGCGCGGAAGCCCGGGTACGGCAGGAAGTCGCTCGCCGTCCACTCCCACACGTCACCGATCAGCTGCCGTACGCCCAGCGGCGACGCGCCCGCCGCGTAGGCGCCGACGGGGGCGGGCCGCAGGTGCCGCTGTCCCAGGTTGGCGTGCTCGGGCGTAGGGTCCGCGTCGCCCCAGGGGTAGCGGCGGGAGCGGCCCGAGGCCGGGTCGTGGCGGGCCGCCTTCTCCCACTCCTCCTCCGTGGGCAGCCGCCTGCCCGCCCAGGCCGCGTAGGCCGCCGCCTCGTACCAGCCGACGTGCAGCACCGGCTCGTCCGGCGGCACGGGCTCCACCGTCCCGAACCGCCGCCGCACCCAGCCCGTGCCCTCGCGCCGCCAGAACAGCGGCGCCCGGAGGCGGTGGGCGCGCACCTGCTCCCAGCCCTCCGGATGCCACCAGCGCCGGTCCTCGTAGCCGCCGTCCTCGACGAACCGCAGGTACGCGCCGTTGCTCACCGGCAGCGTGTCGATGAAGAACGGCGGCACGACGCGGATGTGGGCGGGCCGTTCGTTGTCCAGGGCCCAGGGTTCGGTGGAGGTGCCCATCGTGAACGGGCCGCCCTCGACACGGACTTCAGGGGGCAGCAGTCCCGCGTCCGGTGCCGCGGGCGGCGGCTCCGGCGCGGCGAGCGCGGCGGGCCCCTGCCGCAGCTGATGGGTGATCAGCATGGTCTCGTCGTGCTGCTGCTCGTGCTGGGCGATCATGCCGAAGGCGAAGGCGGCCGTCACCAGCGGCGTGCCGTGCAGCGGCGCCGTCGACAGCAGGTCGAGGACCCGCCCGCGCACGTCGGCGACGTACGTCCGGGCCTCGGCGGGCGGCAGCAGCGGCAGCGCCGGCCGTTCGGCTCTCGGGTGCTGGAACGCGTCGTACACCGAGTCGATCTCCGGGCGCAGCGCGTCCCGGCCGCCCACCGCGCGCAGCAGCCACAGCTCCTCCTGGTTGCCGATGTGCGCGAGGTCCCAGACCAGGGGCGACATCAACGGGGAGTGCTGGGAGGTGAGTTCGCGTTCGTCGACGCAGTCGGTGAGGGCGGCGGTGCGCTCGCGTGCCGTGGTCAGGGCGGCCACGGCACGCGAGCGGAGGCGTTCGGGGTCCGGTCCGGCGGTGGTGGTCATGGGCGGGCCTCCCTGCCGGGGACATTGCCGGGAACGTTGTCGGGGACGATTCCGGGGACACCGCCGGGGACACCGCCGGGGACGGTTCCGGGGGCGTCGCCGCGTACGCGGTCGAGGACGTCGTCGGCCGGGCATCGCCCGCGGTCGACGTAGCGCGCGGTGAACTCGTCGACCGCGGCGAGGACGGAGGGCGGCGCCCCCAGCCGGGGCAGTGCCTCCCGGGCCGCGGCGAAGCAGGTGACGGCGGCGGCCCGCAGTTCGGGGTCGGTCAGGCCGTCGCGCGCCGCGTTCCGCCACAGGGCGTTGCGCGGCGCGGGCTCCGGGCCCGCGGTGTCGGCGAGGGCCTTGACCGCCCGGTAGGCGGTCTCGGCGGCCACCGGGTCGTCGAACAGGGCGGCCGTGACGGCCAGCGGCACCAGCCAGCCGTCCTCCCCGGGCTGCGCGTCGATCATGCGCAGCTCCAGGTGGCCCCGGGGGCGCACCGGCGGGAAGAGCGTCGTCAGGTGGTAGGCCACGTCGTCGGCCGTGGCCGGGCGCGGCTCTCCGGAGCGGAGCCAGCCACGCAGGTCGAGCCCCTGCGGGGGCCGCCAGCAGCCGCCCTCGGACCGTATGCACATCACCGGCGCGTCCAGCGCGTACGCCGCCCAGCCGGCGCGCGGGTCGAACTCCTCCACCGGGGCCAGGGTGCGCCCGGGGTCCATCCGCGTGTACGTCTCCTGCCTGCTGGAGCGCCAGCCGGTCGGGCGGCCCGCCTCCAGCGGGGAGTTCGCGAACGCGGCGACCAGCACCGCGCCCAGCAGGTGCGCGAGCCGCCAGCGCCGCCCGAAGCCCAGCGGGCCCGGCTCCTCGAAGCCCGCGTCCACGCACACCTGCACGGACGCCGTCCGGCACATCGTGCTGCGCCCGGCGGCGCCGAACAGGTCGTAGTGGGCCTCCATCGCGGCGTAGCGCGGGGTGTCCAGGACCCGGCGGGGCGGCTGCCAGGGGTCCATGCCGTATCCGGCGAGGGCGAGCCCGAGGCCGCGGAGCGCGCGGCGGGCGAGGGCGAGGTCGGCGGAGACGTCCGCCACGCAGGAGGCGAGGGAGCCGGCGGGCCGGGAGCTGAGCTCCACCTGGCCACCGGGTTCGACCGAGAGCAGGGACCGCAGCGGCAGGGTCCGCAGCCGGTCGACGGCCGCTGTCAGCAGCGGTGGGGGGACGGGGCGAGTGGGATCGCGGAGGTCGTGGACGAGCCATTCCAGTTCGACACCGAGCAGCCTGGGCGGCCCGGTCTTGAAACAGATCCCCCGGACCAGGGTGTCCGCGTCGGTCTCGCCGACGACCCGGGCGGGCACCGTCCCGAAGTCGGACTCGGTCTCGGTCATCCGTACCTCCGTCCGTGGTCCCCTCCGCCCCTGTCGCGGTGCGACCGGCGGCCGCACCCGTACGGCACAAGGGGCATGGGGCTCTCCGCCATTGTCGCGAGCCCTTGACGAGCCCGCGAGAGGAGGGCGTACGGTCCCCGGTGTGCCGGATACGACTGGGCCCGAGGTGACCGCCGACGTCTTCCTCCCCTCGACCTATGCCCGCGGAGTGCCGTACGAACGCTTCCGGGAACTGCGGGATACACATCCCGTATGCCGTATCGGGGAACCGGCCGTCGGGCCCTGGCCCGGGGGACCGGGCTACTGGGCGGTCTTCCGGCACGCCGACGTGAAGCACGTGCTGCGTACGCCCGGTGTCTACTCCTCGTATCTGGGCGCCACCCAGGTCGCCGACCCGGACACCCCGGAGGACCTCGCGTTCGTGCGGGCCATGATGCTCAACCAGGACCCGCCGGGGCACGCGCGGCTACGGCGCATCGTCTCGGCCGCGTTCACCCCGCGGGCCGTGCGCGAGCTGGAGGCCGTGATCGAGGAGCGGGCGCACGCGCTCGTCGACGCCGTGGCCGGGCGGGGCGAGGCGGACTTCGTGGAGCTCACGGCCGACCTGCCGGTACGCACCCTCGCCCACCTCATGGGGGTGCCGGACGAGGACCGGCGGCTGCTGTACGACTGGTCGAACCGGGTCGTCGGCTACCAGGACGCCGAGCACGCGGAGTCCAGCACCGCCGACCCCGCGACGCTCAGCCCCATGGGCCGCGCGGCCCTGGCCCGCCGCCCGGCCTCGCGCACCCGGCCGGACGGGAGCATGCGCGACCCGCGCTCGCGCGAGGCGCTCGCCGACATGTTCGCCTACGCCCACGCCCTGGCCGACGGGGCCCGGCCGGGCAGCGTGATGGCCCGCATGCGCGCGGGCGGGCTGACCCGCGACGAGTTCGAGAACATGTTCTTCCTCTTCGCGGTGGCCGGGAACGAGACGCTGCGCAACGGCGTCCCCGGCGCCCTGCTGACCCTCCTCGACCACCCTGACCAGCTCGAACTCTTCCGCACCCGGCCCGAGCTGACGGACTCGGCGGTGGAGGAGACGCTCCGCCACTGGCCGCCCGTCATCCGCTTCCGGCGCACGGCCACCCGCGACACCGAACTGGCCGGGGTGCGCGTCCGGCGCGGCGACAAAGTGGTCGTCTACCACGCCTCGGCCAACCGTGACGAGCGGGTCTTCCCCGACCCCGACCGCTTCGACATCACCCGCAGCCCCAACGACCACGTCAGTTTCGGCCACGGTCCGCACTTCTGCCTGGGCGCGCACCTGGCGCGTGCGCAGACGCGGGCCATGCTGCGGGCCGCCGTCGACCGGCTGCCCGGCCTGGAACGGGCGGGCGAGCCCGTGCGGCTCGCCTCCAACTTCCAGAACGGGCTCAAGCACCTGCCGGTCAGATGGCGAACAGCCGGGTGAACGGCTCGGAGGCGTCCACGACCTCGTGCCCGAAGGGCGTGTTGAAGTCCCAGATGAGGAAGAGCAGGAACGCGATCAGCGCGCTGTAGAGCCCCGCCAGCAGCAGCTCCCGGGGCGAACGCCGGATCTGGAGCGTGAAGATCAGACCCACCGCGACCAGCGCGCCCGCGATCAGCCCGAACCACACCACGCCCGGCATGGTGTCGTCCGCGTTCTGCGCCCGCGCGCTGCGCGCCGCGTCCGCGGCCCCCACCTGGTCGAGCAGCGGCTGGTAGGACTGCGCCTCGTGGTCGTTGCGCGGCACATAGGAGGTGACGTCCTCCCGGACCTTGGCCAGCAACTGCTCGCTGCGGTCGGTGATCTCGCCCCGCCTGAGCATCACCGGCCACTCCTTGTGCACCACGTAGCTCACATAGGCGTTGACGTCCTCGCGGGTGCGGTCGCGCTCGGCGGGCGCGTACGCCTGGACCCGCTCGCTCACCTCGTGCAGAGCCTGGGCCTCGGTGCGTACGCCGTCCTGCGCGCTGTTGCGCGCCTCCCAGACCCCGGCGATCGCGAGGCCGAGCACGATGGCGTACACCACGCCGACCATCATCGTCATGTACTCGATGACGTCGGGGGTCTCGGACGGGTCGTTCTTCTCGCCGGCCCGGCGGTCCCGGAGCACGGTGATCGTCAGGACGACCACGCACGCGGCGGCCATCGCGATGGTCAGGACCAGCCACTCGGACAAGGGGAACCTCCGGAAGGGCGGAAGAGGGAAGCAGACGGGGGAGGGGCGGGAC
>NZ_JAINFC010000515.1 GCF_020740835.1 Streptomyces sp. UNOC14_S4 | reverse complement strand
GACAGGGCCCTCCCCGTCCCCACCCGCTCCCGCTGGCAACCGACGCGCATCGGGCTCGTCGACCTCTTCCACTACGAGGAGGAGGAGTTCCACTTCCGCGACGGGCGACTGCTGCTGCGCGGCAACAACGGCACCGGGAAGTCCAAGGTCCTCGCCCTCACCCTGCCCTTCCTGCTGGACGGGGACCTCACCCCGCGCCGTGTCGAACCCGACGGCGACCCGGGCAAGCGCATGGAGTGGAATCTGCTCCTCGGCGGCGAACACCCCCATTCCGAACGGCTCGGCTACACCTGGATCGAGTTCGGCCGCCGTGACGACACGACCGGCGAGGCGCATTTCCGTACGCTCGCCTGCGGACTCAAGGCCGTCGCGGGGCGCGGCATCGCCCGCCACTGGTACGCGGTCACCGACCAGCGGATCGGCCAGGACCTCAGGCTGCTCGACGCCACCCGCACCGTTCTCTCCCGCGACCGGCTCGCCGAGGCGGTCGCCGGGCACGGGCTGGTGTACGACCAGGCCAAGGCGTACCGAAGGGCCGTCGACGAGACGTTGTTCGGGTTCGGCGAACAACGGTACGCCGCCCTGGTGGACCTGCTCATCCAGTTGCGCCAGCCCCAGCTGTCCAAGCGGCCCAACGAGGCCGCCCTCTCCCGGGCGCTGACCGAAGCGCTGCCGCCCATGGACCAGGCGGTCGTCGCCGACGCGGCGGAGGCCTTCCGCTCCCTGGACGAGGAGAAGGAGGAACTGCGGGCCGCCGCCGAGGCCGAGCAGGCCGCCTCGGCGTTCCTGGACCACTACCGGCGCTACGCCCGCATCGCCTCCCGCCGACGGGCCCGCCTCCCGCGCAGCGAGCACTCCCGGTACGAGCACCTCCAGCGGGATCTCGCCGAGGCTCAGGCGCACAAGGCCCACGCGGAGGAGGAGCGGGCAGCCGCCGAGGAACGCCTCACCGTCCTGGAGGAGACCGGGACACGGCTGCGGGCCCAGGAGACGGCCCTGCGCGCGGGGCCCGAGATGCGCAGCGCCCGTGAGCTGGAGCAGGCCGCCACGGAGGCGGACCGCACGGCGCGGGAACGGGAGCGCGCGGAAGCCGACCACGGGCAGGCCACGCGCCTCCACCAGAAGGCGCTGGCACGGCTCGGGGCGGCCGGGAACCGGCTCGCCTCGGCCCGCCACCAGGCCGACACCGTCCTCGCCCGGGCCCGGGAAGCGGCCGGGAACGCCCTGGTCCCCCTGTCCGATGAACCGACCCGGGCCGCCGCCGAGGAGGCAACGGACCGCAGGCGGCGCACACTCACCCACGTGGAACGCCTCGCGGACGAGGCCGACCGGGCCGCGGGCGAGCGCCAAGCGGCCTTCCGGCGGCTCGACGAGGCGGAGTCCGACCTCGCGCTCGCGACCGACGCGCAGCGCCAGGCGGAGGAGGGCGCGGCGGCGTCCGGCCGGGATCTGCTGGACGCCGTGCGCCGGCATGCCGGGGAGTGCCGGGAGCTGGCCTACCCGGACCCCGTCGGCCTCCTCGACGAGCTCCAGGACTGGACACAGCACCTCGACGGGCCCTACCCGGCCCGTACCCACGCCTCGCACGCCCACCGGGCCGTCTCGACGCGGCTCGCCGATCTGACGGCCGGTCTGACGCACCGCAAGGCCGAACTCCAGTCACGCGTACGTGACATGGAACAGGAGCTGGCCGCGCTCGAAGCCGGAGGCCAGCGCGGGCCGAAGGCCCCGTACACCCGCACCCCGGGGCTGCGCGAGCGTACGACCGGAGCTCCCCTGTGGCGGCTCGTCGACTTCCGTGACGGGCTCGGCGACGCCGAACGCGCCGGGCTGGAAGCGGCCCTGGAGGCGTCCGGCCTGCTGGACGCCTGGGTGCACCCGGACGGCACGGCCCTCGACGCCGACGGGCACGATGTGCTGCTCGTGCCACGGACCGGTCCCGTGTCCGGGCCGTCCCTGGCCGACGCGCTGCGCCCGGCCGTGGACCACGGCGACGCGCGGGCAGCGGCGATCGGTGAGGGCACCGTGGCACAGTTGCTCGAAGCGATCGGACTGGGCGAAGCAGGCGGCGCGGCCACCTGGGCCGCGGCCGACGGCCGTTTCCGCGTCGGCGCGCTCGTCGGCCGGTGGGCCAAGGGCGCAGCGGAGTACGTCGGCGAGGGTGCCCGGGAAGAAGCCCGCCGGTCCCGCATCGCCGCCCTGCGCGCCGGACTCGCCTCGCTCCAGGAGGAACTGGCCGCCGCGGTGGCCGAGGCCGAGGCCGTGACGGCGCGCCGCCGCGAGCTCGACACCGAGCTGGCCGCCGTACCCGACGACGCGCCGCTCAGGCAGACGTACGCCCGGGTGGCCGCGGCCGCCGGCACCGTGCGCCGGGACCGTGCCCGGCGCGACGAGCGGGCCGCCGATCTCACCGAGGCGGCCCAGGAGGCCGAGCGGGCGGCGACAGAGCTCACCGAGACCGCCACCGACCTGGGCCTCCCGGCCGACCGGGCCGGGATCGCCGCCGTGCACCAGGCCGTCACCGGCCTCGCCCTCGTCCTCGCGGACCTGTGGCCCGCCCTGCGCGAGCGCGCCGAGGCGGCACGGCAGGTGGACGAGGAACAGGACGAGACCGAGCAGGCGGGGCAGCGGGCCGCGGAGCACGCCCTGCGGGCGGAGGAGTCGGCCCGCGAGGCCACCGCCGCGGCCGAGCGCCACAGCACCCTGCGCTCCACGGTCGGCACGGCCGTCGCCGAACTCCAGCGCCGCCTCGCCGAGACCGCCGTCTCCCTGCGCGAGTGCGGAGCCGAGCAGCGTCGCACCCGTGAGCAGCACACCGAGGCGGACCGGCGGGCCAGCCGGGCGGAAGGCCGCATCGAGCAGCTGGGGCACGGGATCGCCGAGGCTGCCTCGGCCCGGGCGGAGGCGATCGCGGGGCTCCAGCGGTTCGCGGACACCGGCCTGCTCTCGGTGGCCCTGCCCGGGCTGGCCCTGCCGCCGACCGGAGAAGGCCCATGGGCGGCCACCCCCGCTGTCGCCCTGGCCCGCTCCATCGAGACCGAGCTGTCCAGGACGGACGACTCCGCCGGGGCCTGGGAGCGGGTGCAGAAGCAGCTGAGCGAAGAGTTCAAGGCCCTGCAGGACGCCCTGTCCCGGCACGGACACACCGCGTCCGCCCGCATGGTCGAGGACGGAATGGTCGTCGACATCGTCTACCAGGGCCGCGAACGGGCCGTACCCGAACTCGCCGAGGCCCTCGCCACCGAGGTCGGTGAACTCACCCGCATCCTCTCCTCCCATGAGCGGGAGATCCTGGAGACCCATCTCATCACCGAGGTGGCGGGCACCCTGCAGGAACTGATCGGCGCGGCGGAGCGGCAGGTACGGGCCATGAACGCCGAACTGGAGGAACGCCCGACCTCGACCGGCATGAAGCTGCGCCTGGTGTGGCGGGCCTCCCGCAAGGCCCCGGCGGGTCTCGACCGGGCGCGGGAACGCCTGCGTCAGTCCGCCGACGCCTGGACCCCCGAGGACCGGGCGTCGGTCGGCGAGTTCCTGCAGGCGCAGATCGCCCAGCAGCAGACCGGCGACGCGGCCGGCAGTTGGCTCGAACACCTCACCACTGCCCTCGACTACCGCGCGTGGCACGAGTTCGGCATCGAACGCCACCAGCAGGGCCGCTGGGTCCCGGCGACCGGGCCCGCCTCGGGCGGCGAACGTGTCCTCGCCGTGTCCGTGCCCCTGTTCGCCGCCGCGTCCTCGCACTACGCGAGCGCGGGCAACCCGCACGCACCACGTCTGGTCACCCTCGACGAGGCGTTCGCGGGAGTCGACGACGACTCGCGCGCCAAGTGCCTGGGCCTGCTGCACGCCTTCGACCTGGATGTGGTGATGACCAGCGAACGGGAGTGGGCCTGCTACCCGCAGGTGCCCGGCATCGCCATCGCACAGCTCTCACGGACCGATGACGTCGCGGCGGTCCTGGTCACCCGCTGGGAGTGGGACGGCTCCGTGCGCCTGCGCCGGGACGACCCGGTGTACGAGCGGGGTGGGTTCGCCCCGGTGTCGGACAGCACGGACAGCCAGGACCTGCTGTGGTCATGAGCGAGCGATCGCCCGGCGTCGTCGACCCCGACCGCCTCCGCCGGCTGCTCGGCGACCCCGGCCTCGCGTGGCTGGTCGAGCGCGTAAGGCGGCGTCTCGAACGCGAACAGGACCTCGTCGGGGCCGTCTCGCTCACCGCGCCCACCGAGGCCCAGCGCACGGCCGTCGAACGCCTGCTGGGCCGCGCGCCGCGCGTCGCCGGACGGTCGCTGGCCGTCCGGCTCGACGCCGTGGACGACGTCCTGCGCCGCTCCGGCATCAGCCCCGACGGACTGGCCGCGGCCGTGGAGTCCCTGACCGGCCCCGTCGTCCCCCTCCGCCAGGCTCGCCGGAGCGAGTCCCGCGCCTGGCAGGAGGCGTACCAGCCGCTCCGGGCCCTGGGCCACGACCGGCCCGGCCTCGCCGGCTGGACCACCGATCCACGGACCGAAAGCCTCGTACGACGCCTCGCCCGTACCCCCGGATCCGCCGGGCCGCTGACCGCCGACGCCGCGAAGGTGCTCCGCGCGCTCCCCGCCGAACCCGCTGCCGCCCTGCCCGCGTTCGCGGCCCGCGTACTCGGCAGCGCGCACGCCCTGGACGACGGAACGCCCCTGGCCACACTCGCCCTGTCCGGCATTCGCGCCCTCACCGGCTTCCCCGACGGCAGCGGTGCCGCGTGGCGGCGGGACGCGTGGGCATCGGCGGGACTGCTGCGCGACGAGTTGTCCTCCACGGTCCTGGCCCTGAACCTGCGCGGCACCCCTGCCCTGGACTGGATGGCGGAATCAGGCGAGCCGTGCGTCCTGACTCTTCGTCAGCTCACTTCCCAGCGCCCACGGGCGGCGTCGCCAGTGGTACGGATCTGCGAGAACCCGGCCGTCCTGGCCGCGGCCGCTGACGCCCACGGCGCCGATTGCCCTCCGTTGGTGTGCCTCCAGGGCCAGCCGTCCGCCGCGGCCCTTGCTCTCCTGCGCCACCTTCACGACGGCGGCGCGGACCTCTTCTACCACGGAGATTTCGACTGGGGCGGGCTCCGCATCGCGAACGTGCTGCTGAACCACGTGCCGTGGCAGCCCTGGCGGTACACGGCCGCCGACTACCGCGCTCTGGCAGCAGCCGCCCCACAGCTCCCACCCCTGACAGGCACACCGACCCCATCCC
>NZ_JAINFC010000514.1 GCF_020740835.1 Streptomyces sp. UNOC14_S4 | reverse complement strand
CGCCTGGAGCACCCACCCGCGCCCCCGGCACCGCCCGCCGCGGCCGGGCACGGCCGGCGCGGGCCCCGGCGTCGCCCGAGCCGCACGCTGCTCGCCGTGCTCGCCGCCGTCGTGCTGGCCGTGATCGGCACGGGCGTCTGGTACATCAGCTCCGGCCAGTTCACGACCGTCCCGGCCGTGCTGGACATGACGCAGGACAAGGCGCAGCGGACGCTGGAGAAGGCCGGGCTCGGCGTCGGCACCAAGCAGGACTTCAGCGACACCGTCGACCGGGGCCACGTCATCTCGACGGACCCCACCCCCGGCAGCCGCATCCGCAACACCGGCAAGGTGACCATCACCGTCTCCAAGGGCCCCGCGAGGACGGAGGTGCCCAACGTCGTCGGCATGACCCTCGACGAGGCGAAGAAGAAGATCCAGGCCGCGGGGCTGACCGTCGGCGAGACCGTCACCCAGTTCAGCACCGAGACCCCGCTGGGCTCGGTGCTGGCCACCGACCCCAAGCCCGGCTCCGAGCGCAGGCCGGACTCCCCGGTCGCGCTGACCGTCAGCAAGGGCGAGGCCATCAGCGTGCCGAGGGTGCAGGGCCTGACCGCCGACGCGGCCACGTCCGCCCTGACGGCCAAGGGCCTCAAGGTGCAGATCTCCGACGCCCAGGTCTACTCCGACATCCCCGCGGGCTCGGTCGCGGCGCAGTCCCCCGGCGACGGCGACACGGCCGCCAAGGGCGACACCGTCACGCTCACCCTCTCCAAGGGCAAGGAGATGGTGACCGTCCCGGACGTCACCGGGAAGAGCGAGGCGGACGCCAAGGCGGCGCTCACCGGGGCAGGCTTCAAGGTCGAGGTCGACCGGCCCTTCTTCTTCCCCCGGGACTCGGTCGACAGCCAGTCCGTCAAGGGCGGCGACAAGGCCGCCAAGGGCGACACCATCACCATCCGGCTCAAGGGCGGCTTCTAGACCGTGTACGGCACCACCACCTCCGCACTCCCGTCCGCGCGCCTGCGCAACCCCGTCGGCGGGCACATCCCCGTCGCCGGGGGCCTCGCGAGGACCGGCCTGCCGTACGCCCGGGCGATGGGCGCCGAGACGGTCCAGGTGTTCGTGGCCAACCCGCGCGGCTGGGCCACGCCGGACGGCGACCCCCGGCAGGACGAGGCGTTCCGCGCGGCCTGCGCCGAGGAGTCGCTGCCGGTCTGGGTGCACGCCCCGTACCTGATCAACTTCGGCTCGCACACGGAGCGGACGGTCGAGCTGTCCGGGGAGTCACTGCGGCACTCGCTGCGCCGGGGCCGGGCGATCGGCGCGCTCGGCGTCGTCGTGCACACGGGCTCGGCGACCGGCGGACGGCCCCGCCGGGAGGCCCTCGCGCAGGTCCACGAGCGGCTGCTGCCGCTGCTGGACGAGCTGACGCACGACGACGACCCGTGGCTGCTGCTGGAGCCGACGGCCGGTCAGGGCGCGTCCCTGTGCTCGCTGGTCGAGGACCTCGGCCCGTACTTCGACGCGCTGGAGCGGCACCCGAAGCTGGGCGTCTGCCTGGACACCTGCCACGTCTTCGCCGCGGGGCACGACCTCGCGGAGACGGGCGGGATGAAGCGGACGCTGGACGAACTGGTCTCCGTGGTGGGCGAGGGGCGGCTGCGGCTGATCCACGCCAACGACTCCAAGGAGGCGGCCGGAGCCCACCGGGACCGTCACGAGAACATCGGCGTGGGCCACATCGGGGCCGGCCCCTTCGCGGAGCTCTTCACCCACCCCGCGACGGAGGGCGTCCCCCTGACCATCGAAACCCCGGGCGGCCCGGAGGGCCACGCGGCGGACGTGACCCACCTGAAGCGGCTGCGCACGGGGCTGCGCCCCGAAAGGGGCGCGGGGCTGTGACATTATGCGGCTCCGCCGCGCAGGCGCGACCAGCCCCCACCGGACCCGCAGACGCGCGCGCAGCGCAAGACGCACCCCAATAGGCGCACCCCGGCAAAACGGGACGTCAGAGCTCAGGCCCTTCCCCCGGCCGCTCCTGGTAGGAATACCGCTGCTCACGCCACGGATCGCCGACGTTGTGGTAGCCGCGCTCCTCCCAGAAGCCGCGGCGGTCGGCCGTCATGTACTCCACGCCGCGCACCCATTTGGGCCCCTTCCAGGCGTAGAGATGCGGCACCACGAGCCGTACCGGAAAGCCGTGCTCGGCGGTGAGCAGTTCGCCGTCCTTGTGGGTGGCGAAAATGCACTGTTCCGACGTGAAGTCGGAGAGCCGGAGATTCGAGCTGAAGCCGTACTCCGCCCACACCATCACATGCGTGACCTCGGGCGCGGGCGGCGCGAGTTCGAGAATGGTGCGGGTCGCGACCCCGCCCCATTCGGCGTCCAGCATGCTGTATTTCGTGACGCAATGCAGGTCCGCCAGGACCGTCGTGTACGGCAGCGCGGAGAACTCGTCATGCGTCCAGCAGTGCTTCTCGCCGTCGGCGGTGGCCCCGAAGACGCGGAACTCCCAGCGCTCCGGCCTGAACTTCGGGACGGGCCCGTAGTGCGTCACCGGCCACCCGCGCTGGAGGCGCTGCCCCGGAGGCAGCTGGAGATGTTCTCCCTCGCGGCTTTCCGACTGACCCATACCTCCATGGTGTCAGACCTTCGGCAGTGCCGGTGACCAGGGGGATACTCGCCGTTTTCCGAAACGGACAACTCCCACTAAGTGTGAACTTACTGGACGGTTTCAAAGTCGCGGTGCAAGGATGCGCGCAACCTGCCGACTTTCTTGGAAGGAGCCCGCGCAATGCAGGGCGACCCCGAGGTCATCGAATTCCTCAACGAGCAGCTGACCGCCGAGCTGACCGCCATCAATCAGTACTTCCTGCACGCCAAGATGCAGGAGCACGCGGGCTGGACGAAGATCGCAGAACACACCCGCGCCGAGTCGTTCGACGAGATGCGCCACGCGGAGACGCTGACCGACCGGATCATCTTCCTGGAGGGGCTGCCCAACTACCAGCGGCTCTTCCACGTACGCATCGGCCAGACGATCACCGAGATGTTCCAGGCCGACCGACAGGTGGAGGTCGAGGCCATCGACCGGCTCCGGCGCGGCGTGGAGGTCATGCGGGCCAAGGGCGACATCACCTCGGCGAACATCTTCGAGTCGATCCTCGCGGACGAGGAGGACCACATCGACTACCTCGACACCCAGCTGGAACTCATCGAGAAGCTGGGCGAACCGCTCTACCTCGCCCAGTTCATCGAGCAGTCGAACGGCGGGGCGGACTGATCCGGGCTCTCAGGGCGCCCCGAAGGGGCGCGGGGAACTGCGCGACCAGCCGCAGACAACCCGCAGCCGCCGGACGGCAGCACCGGGCAGACGCCTAGGCGGCCTGCGCCTGCATCTGCGCCGCGCGGGATATCTCGGGGGCCAATACATCGGCCCCCGAGTCCGCGAGCTCCCGCCGCGGGCACGCCCCGCGCCCCAGAAGGGACTGGATGCGCCGCACACAGCTGCCGCAGTCCGTGCCCGCCTTGCTCGCGGAGGCTATCTGGCGGGGCGTGCAGGCTCCCTTCGCCGCGTGCTCACGCACCTGCTGCTCCGTGATGCCGAAGCACGAGCAGACGTACACGCGGGTCACCGCCCTACCAGGTTGATCAATAAGGTAACCCTTACCTTACCTGGACGGATGGCGGAAAGACAACGCAGTGGGGCCCGGATCACCCGATCCGGGCCCCACCATTACGCACTCGGCCGCGCAGCGTCATCCGCTCACTGGTCGCGGTACATCTCCGCGACGAGGAACGCGAGGTCCAGCGACTGGCTGCGGTTGAGCCGCGGGTCGCAGGCCGTCTCGTAGCGCTGGTGCAGGTCGTCGACGAAGATCTCGTCGCCGCCGCCCACGCACTCGGTGACGTCGTCACCGGTGAGCTCGACGTGGATGCCGCCCGGGTGCGTGCCGAGGCCCTTGTGGACCTCGAAGAAGCCCTTGACCTCGTCCAGCACGTCGTCGAAGCGGCGGGTCTTGTGACCCGAGGCCGCCTCGAAGGTGTTGCCGTGCATCGGGTCGCAGACCCACGCGACCTGGGCACCGGACGCCGTGACCTTCTCGACCAGGGCCGGGAGTCGGTCCCGGACCTTGTCCGCACCCATGCGGGTGATGAAGGTCAGACGGCCCGGCTCGCGCTCCGGGTCGAGCCGCTCGATCAGCGTGAGCGCCTCCTCGGGCGTGGTCGTCGGACCGAGCTTCACACCGATCGGGTTGCGGATCTTCGACGCGAACTCGATGTGCGCCCCGTCCAGCTGGCGGGTGCGCTCACCGATCCACACCATGTGTCCGGACACGTCGTAGAGGTTGCCCGTACGGGAGTCGACACGGGTCAGCGCCGACTCGTAGTCCAGGACGAGCGCCTCGTGGGACGCGTAGAACTCGACGGTCTTGAACTCCTCCGGGTCCACCCCGCAGGCGTTCATGAAGTTCATCGCCCGGTCGATCTCGCGCGCGAGCTGCTCGTAGCGCTGCCCGGACGGCGAGGACTTCACGAAGTCCTGGTTCCAGGCGTGCACCTGGCGCAGGTCCGCGTAGCCGCCCGTGGTGAAGGCGCGCACCAGGTTCAGCGTGGAGGCGGACGCGTTGTACATCCGCTTCAGGCGCTGCGGGTCCGGCGTACGGGCCTCGGACGTGAAGGCGAAGCCGTTGACGGAGTCGCCGCGGTAGGTCGGCAGCGTCACGCCGTCGCGGGTCTCGGTCGGCTTGGAGCGGGGCTTGCTGTACTGACCGGCGATCCGGCCCACCTTGACCACGGGCACGGAGCCCGCGTAGGTCAGCACGGCGCCCATCTGGAGCAGCGTCTTGAGCTTGTTGCGGATCTGGTCGGCACCGACGGCGTCGAAGGCCTCGGCGCAGTCGCCGCCCTGGAGCAGGAACGCCTCACCACGGGCGACGGCTCCCAGACGCTGGCGCAGCTGGTCGCACTCGCCCGCGAAGACGAGGGGGGGATAGCTCGAGAGCTCCGCGATCACATCGCGCAGAGCCTCTTGGTCCGGCCATTCAGGCTGCTGCGCCGCGGGAAGGGAGCGCCAGGTGTTGCCACCGGCGTGGATTTCAGCGTTCACGGTCACGCTCCAACCCTACGGGGTCGCGGCGGCTGTCCGGCCGCCGGACCGCACTGTGAGACGCACCATGAGCACCGCGTAGTGGCGGGAAACCATCGGAGGGGGCTCCGCGGCCGCGCCCCCGCGCCCCCGTACGCGCTTCCCC
>NZ_JAINFC010000513.1 GCF_020740835.1 Streptomyces sp. UNOC14_S4 | reverse complement strand
GTCTGGGGGAGGGTGGGCACAACCGGACCACCGGGCCGCACCGGAACGGGGTCCGGGGGCGGAGCCCCCGGGGACGGTTACGCCTCCAGGCCGATGGCGAAAGCGGCCTCAAGGTCGTGCTGCGAGTACGTACGGAACGCGATGTGCGTCTCCGTGAACGTCACCCCCGGCACCTTGCTGATGCGCCCCGGGATGACGTCGGCCAGGTCGTCGTGGCGCGCCACCCGTACCATCGCGATCAGGTCCTGCGCCCCCGTCACCGAGTAGACCTCGCTGACCCCCTCCATCGCGGCGATCTCCTCCGCGATCTCGGGGATCCGGGCGCCGTCGGTCTTGATGAGGACGATGGAAGTGATCACGGTGGGGGCTCCTATCGGGGAGGTCGCGGCCCGTCGCCGGACGCGGCCGTGTCTTTCACTCTAGCCGCACACCTGTAGCGCGCCCACGCGTACAGGAAGCCGAGGGCGAAGCCCACCACGTGGGCCAGGTAGGCCACCCCGGGCCGGTCCCCGGCGCCGCGGGCGGCCAGCCACTGGAGGGCGAACCAGAAGAGCAGCACCGCCCAGGCGGGGAAGCGCAGCGGCAGGAAGAAGAGGAACGGGAAGAGACTGGTCACCCGGGCCCTGGGGAAGAGACAGAGGAAGGCCCCGAGCACCCCGGAGATCGCCCCGGACGCTCCGACCAGCGTCCGTCCGGAGTCGGCGTGCGCGGCCGCGTAGCCGAGCAGGGCCAGTACCCCGGCGGCGAGGTAGAACAGTGCGAACGAGGCCCGGCCCATCCGCTCCTCGGCCATGGCGCCGAAGACGTGGAGGAAGAGCATGTTCCCCAGCAGATGCAGCCAGTTGCCGTGCACGAAGAGAGCGGTGAGCGGGGTGACGAGCCGCTCCGGCGAGCCGTGCCACAGTTCCTCGGGCACCACGCCCCAGCGTTCGAAGTAGGCGTTCTGCGCGAGCAGCAGGTCGCCGTCGGTGCCGTGCGGGACGCCGAGCCCCGACGCGGGGCCGAGGAGGAAGACGGCGCAGCAGACGCCGATCAGCGTGTAGGTGACCATCGGGACGGTCCGGGGGCGCCGGGCGCTCCGGTGTGCTGCCGTGACGGGCATGGCCAGATCATGTCGTAACGGCAGCAAACGGCACAGAGCGCCTCGCCGGGCCGGTCTTCCGTGCCGCATGCGCGGCTGTACTCCGCGCCGCATGACCATCAGGCCGTAGGGTTACGGGGAGCACCGGACCGCTACGAGGACCGTGACGAAGGCCGTGACAAAGGAGGTCGACACCATGGGCGTTCCCCAGCCGACCGCAGGGACCCGCTGGCGCTGCACGCTGTGCGGCAACCTCACCCGGTTCGACGTCACGCGCACGAGCAGGGCCGTGGAGTTCGTGCACCTCGACCTGGCCGGAGAGGCTCGGGTGGAGGAGCGGGACGTGCTCAGTGAGACGATCGAGTCCGTACGTTGCCGGTGGTGCAACACGGTCGACCAGATCGAGCTGGTGGACAGGCCGGGCGCGAGTGCCTGAAGAACGGGAGCGGTGAGCGGTGGTTGAGCACACAGGCGGCGTGGACGCGGCCGGTGAACCGGATGACACCGGTGGGGCCGACGGCGTCGCCGAGGTGCTCGACCGACCCCTGCCCGAAGGCGTCCGGCGGCGGGTCATCGGCCTGGTCGCGGAGGCGTTCGGCGGGCTGACGGTCGCCGAACTGCCCGCCGCCCTGCGGCAGTACGCCCGGTTCACCCCGAGCCGCCGGGCCAAGTTCGCCGGCAACGCCATGGCGGCGGCCGTGGAGAACGACGCCGCCTTCCGGCAGCGGATCTCCGCGCGCCTGCGGGAGACGGGATCCGAGCTCGCCGAGGCGCTGGACGCCGGTTCCCCGCCCGCGGCCGCGGACCCGGAGGACGTGGCGGCCATGGCCTATGTGCTGCGGCCCGTCGGCTGGGTCAAGCTGGTCACGGCCGCGGGCGAGGAGGCGCAGCGGGCGAGCGCGGAGCGGGCGGGCGAGGAGGCCCAGCGCGAACTGCGGCGGCTGCGCGAGGAACTGGCGGAGGCCCGCGCCGAGGGCCGGACGGAGGCCGACCGCATCCGCGCCGAGCTGGACGCGGTCCGCAAGGAGAACGACGCGATGCAGCGACGTCTGCGCAGCGCGGTGAGCGACGTGCGCCGCGGCGAGGCCGCGCTGCGCAAGGCGGAGACGGAGCTGGAGGCCGTACGGGCCGCCGGTGCCGCCGAGAAGGCCGCGGCCCTGGGCGAGACGCGCCGCCTCAAGGCCCGGCTCGCGGAGGCCGAGGCAGGCCTGGAGGCGAGCCGCCGGGCGGCGCGCGAGGGCCGCAGCACGGAGGACATGCGGCTGCGGCTGCTGCTGGACACCGTGCTGGACGCGGCGCAGGGGCTGCGGCGCGAGCTCGCGCTCCCGCCCGCTTCCATGCGCCCGGCGGACACCGTGGACGCCGTGGAGCCGGGGCGCATGACCCCGAAGGACATCGCCACCCGCGCGCTGTCCGAGACCGACCCCGCGCTGCTGGACCAGCTGCTCGCGCTCCCGCAGGCCCACCTGGTGGTCGACGGCTACAACGTGACCAAGACCGGCT
Source organism: Streptomyces sp. UNOC14_S4 (assembly GCF_020740835.1). GTDB lineage: Bacteria > Actinomycetota > Actinomycetes > Streptomycetales > Streptomycetaceae > Streptomyces. The sequence continues at coordinate 2,686 of NZ_JAINFC010000513.1, read as the reverse complement.
ATCCGACGATGCCGCTGGACAAGCAGCGGCTGCGGCTGCTGGGCGGGCTCGCGATGCTGGCCGCGCAGACGGGCGCGGAGGTGACCTGCGTCTTCGACGGCGCGGAGCTGGCCGCGCCGGTGCTGCTGGCGCCGCCGCGCGGCGTGCGGGTGCTGTTCAGCAAGCCCGGCGTGACCGCCGACGAGCTGATCCGTCAGCTCGTGCGCGCCGAGCCGCCGGGGCGCCCGGTCGTCGTGGTCTCCACGGACCGCGAGGTCGCCGACGGCGTGGCCAAGGCGGGCGCGCGGCCGGTGGCATCGGTGCTGCTGCTGAAGCGACTTGCGCGGACCTGAGGCAGTGGCTGAGGGGTCATCATGTGTGACTCACTGTGTCGCGCGAGTAAAGGATTGAACCCCGGGGCGAGATTTTGCGTCTGAGGATTTGAACGGATCATATTCCGCTCACTAAGGTCGGGCCTCGAACCTTCACGCGGTGATCATCCATTCGGGGTGGCGGTGAAGGTCCCGCCGGAGCCGCGGACTTCGCGCGGCGCGGCGGCTGAGGAAGAAGGAGCCTGTCTCCGTGGCGTCCCACCGTCGACCCAAGCAGCCGGGCCGCACCCGGGTGACCGTGCTGACCGCGACCGCTGCCGCCGCCGTCGCACTCTCCGCGCAGGCCGCGCACGCCGATTCGCCGTCCAAGGCGGATGCCAAGGCGAAGGTCGACAAGCTCTACGAAGAGGCGGAGCAGGCCACCGAGAAGTACAACGGGGCCAAGGAGAAGCAGGACAAGCTGGAGAAGCAGGTCAGCGACCTCCAGGACAAGGTGGCCCGCGGCCAGGAGGACGTCAACAAGCTCCGCGACAGCCTGGGTACGGTCGCCACCGCGCAGTACCGCAGCGGCGCCGTGGACCCGTCCCTCCAGCTGCTGCTCTCCTCGGACCCCGACACCTTCCTCGAGAAGGCCTCCACGATCGACCAGCTGACCGCCAAGCAGGCCGACACCCTCAAGCAGATGTCCGAGAAGCAGCGCACGCTCAAGCAGCAGCGCCAGCAGGCCACCGACAAGCTCAAGGACCTCGACGACACCCGCAAGGCGCTCGCCGACCGCAAGGACGAGGTCCAGGGCAAGCTCGCCGACGCCAAGGAGGTCCTGAACTCCCTGAGCCCCCAGGACCGCGCGGAGGTCCTCGGCGAGGGCAAGGACGGCGGCAAGGGCGGCGCCGGCGGCGGCGACCGTGCCAGCCGTGGCGAGGGTCGCCCGGACATCAACATCCCCGCCGGTTCGGGCCGTGGCGGTGCCGCACTCGCGGCCGCCTACACCAAGGAGGGCATAGCCCCCTATGTGTGGGGTGCGACCGGACCGAGCTCCTTCGACTGCTCCGGCCTGACCTCCTGGGCATACGCGCAGGCGGGCGTCACCATCAGCCGCGTCTCGCAGGACCAGGCCAACGACGGCACCCGCATCTACGACCAGAGCCAGCTCAAGCCGGGCGACCTGGTGCTCTTCTACGGCGACCTGCACCACGTCGGCCTGTACGCGGGCAACGGCATGGTGCTGCACGCCCCCAAACCGGGTACCAACGTGCGCACCGAGGCCATGAGCAACATGCCCTTCCAGTTCGGCGTCCGGATCGGCTGATCCGCTTGGGCCGAATGGCTGACGCACCCCCCTTTCGGGGGAACCGCGGCAGCCGCCGCTGACTCCGCGCCCCGCCGGTGACCTGCGTCTCCGGCGGGGCGTCAGTATTCCCGTGTCACCGGGTCTTTGAACCTGGGGTGACCGCGCCGCTACTGTCTGGCGCGCAGGTTGCCCCCCGGTGACCGCCTCCCGGGGAGCCCGGGGGAGAACGGAAGGAGTGCGGCAGCCCGTGGCGTCACACCGTCGTCCCGCGCAGCCCGGTCTCGCACAGAGCGTCCGGGTCACCGTCATGTCCGCCGCGGTGGCCGCCTCTGCGGCCGGTCTGGCGACACCCGCAGGCGCCGCGCCCGGCGCCCCCTCCGGCTCGGACAAGCCGACAGGGTCGGTGAAAGCACAGGTCGACAAGCTCTACGAGCAGGCCGAGCAGGCCACCGAGAAGTTCAACGCGGCCGGTGAGCGCGCCGACGCCCTGAAGCGGAAGGTGGCCGAGACCACCGACCGCGTCGCCCGCGGCCAGGAGCACGTCAACCGGATGCGCCAGGCCCTCGGCATGATCGCGACCGCGCAGTACCGCAACGGCGCCGTCGACCCCGCGCTCCAGCTCCTGCTCTCCTCGGACCCCGACGCCTACCTGGAGCGGGCCGCCACCCTCGACCGGGTCACCGGCCGCCAGGCGGAACAGCTGAAGTCGCTCCTGGGGGCCCAGCGCGCCCTGCGCCAGGAGCGCGCCGAGGCGAGCCGCGTCCTCGGGCAACTGGAGGACAGCAGGCGCGCCGTCGAGCAGCGCAAGCGGGAGGTCGAGGGCAAGCTCGCCACGGCACGCAAGCTGCTCAACTCGATGCCGCAGGCCGAACGGGAGGCGTACGCGCGGGCCTCGCGCTCCAGCGGCGGGGAGCGCTCCGCCCTCGCCGGGCTGCCGAGCCTCTCCGGGCTGGTCGGCGCCGCGTCCTCGCGGGGCGCCGCCGCGGCGATGGCCGTACGGTCGGCCGTCGGCACCCCGTACGCCTGGGGGGCCACCGGGCCCTCCGCCTTCGACTGCTCCGGGCTGATGCAGTGGGCCTACGGG
>NZ_JAINFC010000512.1 GCF_020740835.1 Streptomyces sp. UNOC14_S4 | reverse complement strand
CCCTGGCCCGAGCGGGCCCCCGCCGCCGCGGGCCTCGTGCCGCCCGCCGCGACCGCGCTCGTCGGCACGCAGCCCCCGCCCGCCGCGGGACCGGACGTGGCCGAGGCCGTGGAGGAGGTCAAGCGCCTTCTCGACCAGGGCGGCATCACCCAGGCCGTGGACCTCCTCGGCGCGATCCTCCCGGCCGCCGCCGCGGAGCACGGCGAGCGCTCGACCGTCGTCCGCACCCTCCGCAAGCAGTACGCCGCCACCCTCATGGACGACGGCCAGTACCGCCGGGCCCTGCCCGAACTCCGGCTGCTGGCCGAGGAGCACGCCGCCGAGAGCGGGCCGCGCGCGGCGCGTCAGGTGCTGCGCTTCCAGTACGACGCCGCCCAGTGCCTGGAACAGCTCGGGGAGGCCGTCGCCGCGCTCGGCGAGTACCGCGCCCTGCTCCCGCACTTCGAGCGGCTCCCGGACGACGTGGACACCCCGCTGGAGATCCGCCGCCGCATCGGCCACCTGCTGCTGTCCCTCGGCGACCGGCAGGCCGCGCACGACACCCTGGCCACGCTCCTCCACGACGCCGAGCGGCTGCACGGCCCCCACCACCCGCTGCCCGCCGAGATCCGGCACACCCTCCAGTGGCTCGGACAGGTACGGGCCTGACGGGTGCCTGGCGGGTGCCTGACGGGTGCCTGGCAGGCCGCACAGTGCACTGAGGCACCGTCAGACGGCTGAAACAACCTCAACCACCCGCGAATCGTTGGTCGTACGGGTGGCCTGGACCACATCGACTCCCTACCATCGATCACCACCAGGTCCAGCAGCCGTCGTCGTTCGATCTCCGCCGGGAGGCTCCATGATCCGCCGAAGGACCGCGCTCTCCGTCTCCGCCGTCGCCCTGCTGGCCGGGGCGCCGGCCCTCACCGCCTGTGGCTCGACCGCCCATCCGGGCGCGGCGGCGGTCGTGGGCAAGGAGCGGATCACCGTCACCCAGCTGCAGAGCCAGGTGTCGGACGTGCGCGACGCGCAGCGTTCCTCCCCGCAGGCGCAGCAGCTCATCGCGGGCAGCTCCCGGCTGGGGCAGGACACCCTCATCCGGCTCATCCAGTACCGCATCGTCGAGCGGGCGGGGGAGGACAACGGCATCGACGTGACGCGCCGCGAGCTCCAGGAGCAGCGCACGGCCGTCGAACGGGCCAACGGCGGCGCCGACGCGGTGCGGACGCGTTTCCTGGGCCTCGGCATCGCCCCCGACCAGATCGACCAGGCCCTGACGATGGACATCACGCGCGCCAAGCTGGACGCGAAGTTCGGCACGGTGCGGACCAACGACATCCTCATGCGGACCTCGGACAAGCTGCACGTCGACGTGAACCCGCGCTACGGCGTGTGGGACCCGAAGCGCGGCACCGCGCAGCCGGTGCTCGAACCGTGGCTGCGACAGGCCGTGCAGCCCGTCCCCGACGGCCCGGCCTGAGTCCCGCCGGGGGAGAACGGGGAGAACTCCGCCGGGGGAGAACGTAGGGTCGGTGGTGTGAACGACTCCGCCGCCCTGCCTGCTGACCCCGGCCGCATCGTCCTGCTGACCACCAGCCACCGGGTGGCCCCCGGCCTGCTGTCGTGGCCCGCCTGGCAGGCGCTGCGTTCCGCCGACCGGGTGCTGTGCGCCGACGCCGGGCACCCCCAGTTGCCGTATATAGGGGAGGCCGGGGTCGCGGTCGAGATCGGCTCGGCGACGGCGCGCGAGCTGGTCGACCACTGCCTGGACGGCGGCCGTACGGTGGTCGTCGTCACCACCGCCGAGGGCGACCCGGCCCTCACCGACGGGCTGGCCCGGCTCGCGGGCTCCGGCCGCGAGACCATGCCCGCGCTGGAACTGCTCCCGGGCGCGTACGACCTGCCGGGCGCCCGGCTGCTCGACCTCGTCCAGGTCATGGACCGCATCCGCGTGGCGTGCCCGTGGACCGGCATCCGGACCCACGAGGACCTCGCGAAGTACGGCCTTGAGGAGATGTACGAACTCCTGGAGGCCATCGAGACCGGCGACCGCGAGTCCCTGCGCGAGGAGCTCGGGGACGTCCTGCTCCAGGTCGTCTTCCACGCCCGCATCGCCCAGGACGACCCCGACGAGCCGTTCTCCGTCGACGACGTCGCGGGCACCATCGTCGACAAGCTCGTCCACCGGCACCCGCACGTCTTCGGCGACGAGACCGCGCGGACGCCGGAGGAGGTCAAGGAGCACTGGCTGCGGACGAAGGCGGAGGAGAAGGGCCGCGACTCCGTGACCGAGGGCGTCCCCCTGGGGCAGCCGGCCCTGGCCCTGGCGGCGAAGCTGGCCTCCCGCGTCCGGACGGGGGGCCTGGACGTGCCCCTGCCGACGGGGGACGGCGTGGGGTACGAGCTGCTGGCACTGGCCGCGCGGGCGGAGGCGGCGGGGGTGGACCCGGAGACGGCGCTCCGTGCGGCCGCCCGGGCGTACCGGGCGGCGATCCGCTCCGCGGAGGCTTGACCGGGGCGGGGAGCCCCACCTCTGTGACCGGGGGCTCCGCCCCCGGGCCCCCGGTGCGCCTATGGGGGTGCGGCTTGCGCTCGGCGCGCGGCTGCCCGTCCGTCGTGGCTGAGCGCGCCCACGCGGCGGAGCCGCATATCGAAACAGCCCCGCGCCCCTGATGGGGCGCCCGTGCTCGCCCCATCCACCCATTCGGCCCATAACCAGACTTTTCCGGGCAATCGGCGGGTACGCGCATTCCATGCGCATCGAGCACACCGTCCTCGCCGCTCCCGCCTGGCTCGGGGGCATCGTCCAGTTCATCATCGGCCTGTTCGTCGTGGCCCTGCTGATCCTCGCCGTCGTCGTCGGCTTCCGTAAGCGTGACAAGGAGCCGCCTCCGCCCAGCGCGCCGCAGCGGCGCTCGGGTGCGTGGCAGACGCGGCAGGAACACGACCGGGGGCCGGAGTCGCCGGACCACGGGCCGGGCCACAACGACGACGAGGACGTGGTCGGCTACGTCACCGAGCACCGCGAGTCGGACACGGTGGAGCCGGAGGCGGCGGGGGAACGGGTGCTCCCGCACGAGATCCGGAACCCGGGGAGCCATCAGGAGGAGCTCTCCGAGGAACGCAAGAAATGGAACCCCGGCAGCAGCGGCGGCTTCGGCAGCGGTGGCCCGGGCCATCACTAGTATCCGCGTCCCCGCCAGGGGCGCGGGGAACTGCGCGACCAGCCGAAGACAACCCGCAGCCGCACGCCAAGCGCAAGACGCACCCCACTAGGCGCGGGGCCCGGGGCGGAGCCCCGGTGCAGAGAGCCGCAAAGCGGGGTTCCCCCTGGGCGGCGGGTAGCGTCAGCAAGGTGCACGACAACGACACCGCCGCCCCCACCCTCTTCACCTGGGAGTTCGCCGCCGACCCCTACCCGGCCTACGCCTGGCTGCGCACCCACGCCCCCGTCCACCGCACCACCCTCCCCAGCGGCGTCAGCGCCTGGCTGATCACCCGGTACGGCGACGCCCGCCAGGCCCTCGCCGACCAGCGGCTGTCCAAGAACCCCGTGCACCACTCCGAGCAGGCCCACGGCAAGGGCAAGGTCGGCATCCCCGGCGAGCGCAGCGCCAATCTGATGACGCACCTGCTCAACATCGACCCCCCTGACCACACCCGGCTGCGCCGTCTCGTCTCGAAGGCGTTCACCCCGGGCCGGGTCGCGGAGTTCGCCCCGCGGGTCCAGGAGCTGACGGACCGGCTCATCGACGGGTTCTGCGAGAAGGGGGAGGCCGACCTCATCCACGAGTTCGCCTTCCCGCTCCCCATCTACGCCATCTGCGACATGCTGGGCGTCCCGCGCGAGGACCAGGACGACTTCCGCGACTGGGCGGGAATGATGATCCGGCACGGCGGCGGGCCGCGTGGCGGAGTCGCTCGTTCCGTGAAGAAGATGCGGACGTATCTCGCGGAACTCATCCACCGCAAGCGGGAGAATCCCGGCGACGACCTCATTTCCGGACTCATCCGGGCAAGTGACCACGGCGAGCACCTCACCGAGAACGAGGCCGCCGCCATGGCGTTCATCCTTCTCTTTGCCGGTTTTGAAACAACCGTGAACCTGATCGGTAACGGTGTGCTCGCCCTGCTGCGCAACCCCGGGCAGCGCGAGCGGCTCCAGCGCGCGCTGGCCGAAGGGGACGAGAGCCTGCTGGCGACGGGGATCGAGGAGCTCCTCCGCTACGACGGGCCGGTGGAGCTCGCGACCTGGCGTTTCGCCAAGCAGGACCTGACGATCGGCGGGCAGCGCATCGCCGAGGGCGACCCCGTTCTCGTCGTCCTCGCCGCCGCCGACCGCGACCCCGAGCGGTTCGCGGACCCCGACACCCTCGACCTCGCCCGCACCGACAACCAGCACCTCGGATACGGGCACGGAATCCACTACTGCCTGGGTGCGCCGCTCGCCCGCCTGGAGGGCCGGCGGGCGCTCGCGACGCTCCTTACGCGCCTCCCTGACCTGCGGCTTTCCGTGGATCCTGAGGATTTGCGATGGCGTGGCGGACTCATCATGCGCGGACTGCGCGCCCTGCCGGTCGACTTCACCCCGGGCCCGGTCTCCGGCGCTGAATGACCCCGCGTCAACTCACGTGACATTCACGTGACCTCGGATACACCGGCTTGTGACTCCCGTGCGCCGTCGCTATGTTCTGCGACCATACTTCGCCGCCTATCGAGAGGTCTGTCGTATGCGTCCCGGGAACGGTCGACATCGTCGCCCCCGTCAGGTCCCCGCGATCGTGGTCGCCGCGGGTGTGACGGGATCGGCGCTCGCCATGCCGCTGCTCGCCGCCACCGGCGCCAACGCCGCCGACGCCCCCACGTGGGACAAGGTCGCGCAGTGCGAGAGCGGCGGCACCTGGAGCACCAACTCGGGCAACGGCTCCTACGGCGGCCTGCAGATGACGCAGGAGCTCTGGGAGCAGTACGGGGGCCGGGCGTACGCCCCGAGACCGGACCTCGCCAGCCGGGCCCAGCAGATAGCCGTCGCGGACAAGGTCCTCAACGCCGGAGCGAGCACGTGGCAGGCCTGCGGCGCCGCGGCGGGCCTGACCGAGGACCGCAAGGCACCCGACGTGAACCCCGGCAGCAACAGGGACCTCTCGCGCGAGACACCCGCGCCGCGCGCTCCGGAGCACGAGCCTTCCGCCGAGGCGCCGACCGGAAGCGGCAGCCCCTCTTCTGAGGCACCCTCCGCTTCCCCTTCCTCGACCTCCGCCCCCTCTTCCTCGCCTTCGCCCTCCACGAC
>NZ_JAINFC010000511.1 GCF_020740835.1 Streptomyces sp. UNOC14_S4 | reverse complement strand
GCTTCAACTCCCCCCACATTCACCGCATAGCGGAACCAAACAACCGTCATTCGGAGAACGGGAGATCAAATCCTTGTTGCGCCCCTGTCAATGACGGGCAATCAATGGCACCCTCAACTCAATTCGCTCTTGCACCACTCCTGTACCGAAGGGCGGCGCACGCGGGCTGCCCTAACCCCCCTCATAGGAGAACGAGTTGAGAAGCATCACTTCCACCTCCCGCAAGAACACCCTGCGCACCGCCGCCCTGGTCGCCTCCGCCGCCATGGTCGTCGTGGGGGTGCAGTCCGGCTCCGCCAGCGCCAAGCCGGACCGGGAGAGCGGCGCCCAGGCGCTCGCGCTGAGCGCCCCGCAGCGGGCCGCCGCGATCAAGGACGCGCAGTCCTCGGCGGACGGCACCGCCGCGAAGATCGGCCTCAGCGGCAAGGAGAAGCTGGTCGTCCGCGATGTGATCAAGGACGCGAACGGCACGGTCCACACCCGCTACGAGCGCACCTACGACGGCCTGCCGGTGCTCGGCGGCGACCTCGTCGTGCACGAGACGAAGAGCGGCTCCCGCAGCGTCGACAAGGCGACGGACGCCGACATAGCCGTGCCGACCACGACGCCGTCCCTCGCGCCCTCCGCCGCGAAGAAGAGCGCGCTCGCCGCCTCCTCCGACGCCAAGAACGCCAAGACCGACAGCCAGGCCCCGCGCAAGGTGATCTGGGCGGCCGAGGGCAAGCCGGTGCTGGCGTACGAGACCGTCGTCACCGGCGTCCAGAAGGACGGCACGCCGAGCAAGCTGCACGTCGTCACGGACGCGGCCACCGGCAAGAAGCTCTTCCAGCGCGAGGCCATCGAGACCGGCTCGGGCACCAGCACCTACGGCGGCACGGTCCCGCTGACCACGACGAAGAACGGCTCGTCCTACGAGCTCAACGACGGCGCGCGCGGCGGCCACAAGACGTACGACCTCAACCAGGGCGCGGACGGCACCGGTTCGCTCTTCACCAACTCCACCGACACGTGGGGCGGCGGCCGCCAGACCGCGGGCGTCGACGCGCACTACGGCGCGGCCGTCACCTGGGACTTCTACAAGAACGTGCTCGGCCGCACCGGCATCAGGAACGACGGCAAGGCCGCCTACTCCCGCGTCCACTACGGCGACAACTACGTCAACGCCTTCTGGGACGACGAGTGCTTCTGCATGACGTACGGCGACGGCGAGGGCAACAGCCACCCGCTGACCTCGCTCGACGTGGCCGCCCACGAGATGACCCACGGCGTCACCTCGGCCACCGCGGGCCTGATCTACAGCGGTGAGTCCGGCGGCCTCAACGAGGCGACGTCCGACATCCTGGGCACGGCCGCCGAGTTCTACGCCAACAACAGCAAGGACAAGGGCGACTACCTGATCGGCGCCGCGATCAACATCAACGGCGACGGCACCCCGCTGCGCTACATGGACAAGCCGAGCAAGGACGGCGCGTCGAAGGACTACTGGTCCTCCGGCCTCGGCCGCCTGGACGTCCACTACTCGTCCGGCCCCGCCAACCACTTCTTCTACCTGCTGTCCGAGGGCAGCGGCTCGAAGACGATCAACGGCGTGACGTACAACAGCCCGACCGCCAACAACTCCAAGCTCGCGGGCATCGGCCGGGACAAGGCCACCAAGATCTGGTACAAGGCCCTGACCACGTACTTCACCTCCAGCACCAACTACAAGGCCGCCCGCACCGGCACCCTCAAGGCCGCCGCGGACCTCTACGGCTCGACCAGCGCCGAGTACAAGGCCGTCGCGGCCACCTGGACCGCGATCAACGTGAAGTGATCCGCCCCGAGGCGACCCGTCCTCCTGTGTGACCCGTGTGACCCGTGACGAAGCGGGGACCGGCCGGTGCCGGTCCCCGCTTCGTACGCGTTTGTGTGCGCACCCCACCGCCATGACACCATCGAGGCGTGATCGACCTCGGCTACTCGCTCTCCCGCCGCTTCCCGGACCCGCCGCAGACGGACTACCGCACCGCCGACGTGCACACGCTGCGGCACGACCTCTTCTGCGGGGACGTCTACCTCGCCGACGTGAAGGCGGACCGCGAGCTGTCCACAGCCTGGGGATGGGTGCCCGTCCTGGACTTCGCCTGGGCGGTGTGCGACATCATGGAGCAGATCGACCGCGACCCGCGGGGCAACCGCTCGTCCGTCCCGCAGTACGCCGAGCTGGACTTCACCGAGTCGACCGACCGCATGATCTTCGAGCGCCGCTTCGGCTGGGTCGAGGTCGAGGCCGACTGGCAGCCCGCCGACGAGGCCCCGCTCACCTTCAACTTCAGGGCACTGCGCCGAGAGGCGCGCGACTTCCTGCACGACCTGATCGCGGACCTGACCGACATGCACGACGGCCTCGCCGACAACCCGGTGATCTGGGACCTCCAGGCCCGCTTCCCGCGCGTCTGACCGCAGGCCCGTCCCCCGTCGGCCGCCCCCCGTACAACCGTCCCCCGTATGGCCGCGGCGTGCGCGGCCGTACGTCTGAAAACCCCTCCACCAGGGAACACCTTGACCTCAAGCGCGGTCGAGGTTGAAGACTCACGATCGACCACATCGACCACAGCTCCGCTCCCTGGAGGAACCATGCACGCTGTCCGCCTGCACGCCTTCGGCCCCGCCGAGAACCTCACCTACGAGCAGACCGAGGACCCCGAGCCGGGCCCCGGCCAGGTACGGATCGCCGTCGCCGCCGCCGGGGTGCACCTGGTGGACACCACCCTGCGGCAGGGCGACACCAAGGGGCCGTACAAGCCGCCGCCGCTGCCCACCATCCCCGGGCGCGAGGTCGCGGGCACCGTGGAGTCCATCGGCGAGGGCGCCGACCCCGGGTGGCTGGGGCGGCGGGTCGTGGCGCACCTCGGCGCGGTGCCGGGCGGCTACGCGCAGCTCGCGGTCACCGAGACCGACAAGCTGCACCACGTCCCCGACGGGCTGGACTTCGACCACGCCATCGCCATGGTCGGCACCGGGCGCACGGCCCTCGGCATCCTCTCCTTCGCCGAGCTCGACGGGGACGACGTCGTGGTGATCCCGGCCGCCGCGGGCGGCGTCGGCGCGCTGCTCGTGCAGCACGCGAAGAACGCGGGCGCCACGGTCGTCGCCCTCGCGGGCGGCACCGCCAAGGTCGAGCGCGTACGGGAGCTGGGCGCCGACATCGCGCTCGACTACACCGATCCCGCGTGGCCGGAAGCCGCCCGTACCGCGCTCGGCGGACGTGCGGCCACCGTCGTCTTCGACGGGGTGGGCGGCGACGCGGGGCGCGCGGCCGTCGGGCTGCTCGGGCACGGCGGCGCCCACCTGGTCTTCGGCTGGTCGGCGGACGGAGGTCCGCTGTCCCTGGACCCGGAGGAGCTCGCCGCCCGGTCGATCACCTCGCGCAGCGTGCTGGGCCCGCCGATGATGGAGCGCTTCGGCGGGCCGGAGGGGATGCACCAGGTGCAGGAGGACTCACTGGCCCAGGCCGCGGAGGGCCGGGTGACCCCGCTGGTCACCCGCTTCCCGCTGGCCGAGGCGGCAGCGGCCCACCGCGCCCTGGAGACGCGGCGGACGGTGGGCAAGGTCGTCCTCATCCCTTGAGACGTCCCTTGAGACGTCCCTTGAGGAGACGTGCCTTGAGACGTCCCCTGACGTCCGCCGGGCACGGCCATGGGCGGCCGGAGCCCCAAACGCCGGTCACGGCCGCCCCAACCCCGCCCGGGGAACGAGTGAAGTCCATCCAAAATCCGCGATGACGGCGGAAACCCGAGGAGCGGCATTCGGCCATCCGGCCTAGTGTGGAGTGCGCCTCCGCATCGGCTTCACCCGAATCGGAAGAGAGCCGTCCGATGAGCTCCACGAACACGGGCCCCACATCCTCCTCCGCCGCCTCCTCCGCGTCGCCGTCGCCCGCCGGGCCCGCGGCCGATCCCCGCCGCTGGTGGGGCATGGTCGTCATCGCGATCGCCCAGCTCATGGTCGTCCTCGACGCGACCATCGTGAACATCGCCCTCCCCTCCGCCCAGCGCGCGCTGGGCATGTCCGACGGCAACCGGCAATGGGTGATCACCGCCTACACACTGGCCTTCGGCGGCCTGCTGCTGCTCGGCGGCAAGATCGCGGACCTGGCCGGACGCAAGCGCACCTTCATGATCGGACTCCTCGGCTTCGCGGGGGCCTCCGCCCTCGGCGGCGCCGCGCAGACGTCCGGGCTGCTGTTCATGGCCCGCGCCCTCCAGGGCGCGTTCGGGGCCCTGCTGGCGCCGTCCGCCCTCTCCCTGCTCACCACGACGTTCACGGACCTCAAGGAACGCAGCAAGGCCTTCGGCATCTACGGCGCGATCGCGGGCGGCGGCGCGGCCATCGGGCTGATCGCGGGCGGCCTGCTGACCGAGTACCTGAACTGGCGCTGGTGCCTGTACGTGAACGTGCCGATCGCCGTCGCCGCGTTCCTCGGCGCGGGGGCGTTCCTCCACGACACCGGCCGGCGCACCGGCGACGCCGCGCGCCTGGACATCCCCGGCGTACTGCTGGGCTGCGGCGGTCTGGTCGCGATCGTCTACGGGTGCAGCGAGGCCGAACCGCGCGGCTGGACCGACGCGCGCGTGCTGGGGCTGCTGTGCGGCGGGGTGGCGCTGCTCGCGCTGTTCACCTGGTGGCAGAAGCGGGCCCGGAGCCCTCTGCTGCCGCTGCACATCATCCGGGACCGGACGCGGGCGGGCTGCCTGATCACCATGGCCCTCGCGGTCGCCGCCATGTTCGGGATGTTCCTGTTCATGACGTACTACCTGCAGACCGTGCTGGGCTACTCCCCCGTACGGACCGGGCTCGCCTACCTGCCGATGACCACCGCGATCGTCGTGAGCGCCACCCAGATCTCCGCCCGCCTGCTGACGCACGTGCCGCCACGGGCCCTCGTCGTGCCCGGCACCCTGCTCGGCGCCGCCGGGCTCTTCCTGCTCGTCTTCCTGCCGGTCGAGCCCGCGTTCGTCTCGCACGTCCTGCCCGCCGAACTGCTCGTGGGCCTCGGCATGGGCCTGATCGTCATGCCCGTCATGGCCACCGCCACCGCGGGCGTGCCCCCGCAGGACTCCGGCGTCACCTCGTCCACGGTCAACACGGCCCAGCAGGTGGGCGGTTCCGTCGGCACCGCGCTGCTCAACACGATCGCCACGTCGGCGAGCGCCACATACCTCACCGCCCGCGCGAACAGGGGCGGGGCGGTGAGCGACGCGGTCGTCAAGGCCGGTGTCGTCCACGGCTTCAACGCGGCGAT
>NZ_JAINFC010000510.1 GCF_020740835.1 Streptomyces sp. UNOC14_S4 | reverse complement strand
CGGCTGCCGGTAGGGGGCGCCTACGTCCGCTGTCGGCTCTCCGCCCGGCCCCTATCAGGGGCGCGGGGAACGGCGCGAGAAGTCCCCACCGGCCCGCAGTCGCCGGACGGGCATAGGTGACCGAGCTCGTGGGCGGCTTCTAGGGGCGCGGGGAACTGCGCGACAAGCCCCCACCGGGGCCGCAGCCGCGCACACAGCGCAAGACGCACCCCAGTGGGCGCAGGGGGCCCGGGGGGCGGAGCCCCCGGGAATACCGAGCACGTCCGGCGTTGGAGGGCGCGGCCGCAGGCCGCTCCCGCCGCAGGCGGCGACGGTGGGAAGCCAAGGGGCGACGTGAATGTCACGTGGCGAGGTACGGCTCCCCGCCCCCGGGACGCCGTGCGGGATGCGTACGCTGTCCCTCGTGACAGAGCCAGTGGTGCGCATCCCGGATGCGAAGGTCGCGCTGTCCACGGCCTCGGTCTACCCGGAGTCGACGGCGACGGCTTTCGAGATCGCGGCTCGCCTGGGTTACGACGGTGTCGAGGTCATGGTGTGGACCGACCCGGTCAGCCAGGACATCGAGGCGCTCCGCCGCCTGTCGGACTACCACCAGGTGCCCATCCTCGCCGTTCACGCGCCGTGTCTGCTCATCACGCAGCGGGTCTGGTCGACCGATCCGTGGGTCAAGCTCCAGCGGGCCCGTACGGCTGCCGAGAAGCTGGGCGCGAGCACGGTGGTCGTGCACCCGCCGTTCCGCTGGCAGCGCGGTTACGCGCGGGACTTCGTCCAGGGGATCTGGCGGATGGCCGACGAGACGGATGTGCGGTTCGCCGTCGAGAACATGTATCCCTGGCGCTACCGCGACCGCGAGATGCTCGCCTACGCGCCCGACTGGGACGTCACCAAGGACGACTACCGGCATTTCACGGTCGATCTCTCGCACACCGCCACCGCCCGTACGGACGCCGTCCACATGATCGACCGGATGGGCGACCGGCTGGCGCACATCCATCTCGCCGACGGCAACGGCTCCGCCAAGGACGAGCACCTGGTGCCCGGCCGTGGCAAGCAGCCGTGCGCGGAGGTGCTGGAGCGGCTCGCGACCACCGGCTTCGACGGGCATGTCGTGATCGAGGTCAACACCCGCCGGGCCATGTCCGCGGCCGAGCGCGAGGCCGATCTCGCGGAGGCCCTGGCCTTCACCCGGCTGCACCTCGCTTCTCCGACGCGCGCGGCCCGCCCGTGAGCGTCCCCGGGAAGGCCGGTGCGCCCAAGAAGCGCGGCAGGCCCGCCCGTACGGATGCCGACGGCGGCCCCGGCGCGCGTGAGCGCATCCTCGCCGCGGCGCGTACCGAGTTCGCCGAGCGCGGTTACGACAGGGCGTCCATCCGGGCCATAGCCCGGGGCGCGGACGTGGACCCCGCCCTCGTGCACCACTACTTCGGCCCCAAGGAACAGATCTTCGCCGCGGCCATCGAGGTGGCCCTGGCCCCCGCCCTGGAAGGCCCGGACGCCTTCCTCAAGGGTGGCCCGGAGACGGTCGGCGAGCGGATGACCCGCTTCTTCCTCGGCATCTGGGAGGCCACGGACACCCGTGAGCCGCTGCTCGCGATCGTCCGCTCCGCGGTCGCCAACGAGACCGCCGCCGAGGTCTTCCGGAACCTCGTCACCAGCCGGCTGGTGCTCCGTGTCGCCGGGGAGCTCGACGTGGCGCAGCCCGAGCTGCGCGCCGAGCTCGCCGCCGCACAGCTCGTCGGCGTCGCCATGCTCCGCTATGTGATCAAGGTGGAGCCGCTGGCCTCGGCGGATCTCGAACAGCTCGTCGCCCGGGTGGCGCCGGTGGTGCAGCGCCACCTCGCGGGCGGCTGACCGCGTTGCCGACCGCGTCTCATATCCCGGAGGCGCTGTCCGGATCTTGGATCATCGGCGTAGGCTCGGAAGACGCTGACGAGCGCTGACACCCGATCCGGGCCGCGACGCACGTCCCGGCCCAGCGCTGACGCACTTCGAGGAGTGGAGCAGGATGCCCGAGCTGAGGTCCCGCACCGTCACCCACGGCCGCAACATGGCGGGCGCCCGTGCCCTGATGCGGGCCTCGGGCGTAGCCGGTGCGGACATCGGCAAGCCGATCATCGCGGTGGCCAACTCCTTCACCGAGTTCGTGCCCGGCCACACCCACCTCGCGCCGGTCGGCCGGATCGTCTCCGAGGCGATCCTGGCGGCAGGCGCGGTGCCCCGGGAGTTCAACACCATCGCCGTGGACGACGGCATCGCCATGGGGCACGCGGGCATGCTCTACTCGCTGCCCTCCCGCGACCTGATCGCCGACTCCGTGGAGTACATGGTCGAGGCGCATTGCGCCGACGCCCTGATCTGCATCTCCAACTGCGACAAGATCACCCCGGGCATGCTGATGGCCGCGCTGCGCCTGAACATCCCCGTCGTCTTCGTCTCCGGCGGCCCGATGGAGGCCGGCCAGGCCACCCTCGTCGACGGCACGGTCCGCAAGCTGGACCTGATCAACGCCATCGTGGACTCCGTCGACGAGAAGGTCTCGGACGAGGACGTGCTCCGCATCGAGGAGAACGCCTGCCCCACCTGTGGCTCGTGTTCCGGCATGTTCACCGCCAACTCCATGAACTGCCTCACCGAGGCCATCGGCCTCTCCCTCCCGGGCAACGGCTCGACCCTCGCCACCCACACGGCCCGTCGCGCGCTGTACGAGAACGCGGCCCGTACGGTCGTCGAGATCACCAAGCGCTACTACGAGCAGGGCGACGAGTCGGTCCTGCCGCGCAACATCGCCACCCGCGCGGCCTTCGACAACGCCATGGCCCTCGACATCGCCATGGGCGGCTCGACCAACACGATCCTGCACCTGCTCGCCGCCGCCCAGGAGGCCGGGCTCGACTACGACCTCAAGGACATCGACGCCGTCTCGCGCCGTGTGCCCTGCCTGGCCAAGGTCGCGCCGAACGTCGCCCCCGGCGGCACGTACTACATGGAGGACGTGCACCGCGCGGGCGGCATCCCCGCGATCCTCGGCGAGCTCTACCGCGGCGGCCTGCTCAACGAGGACGTGCACACCGTGCACGCGCGCTCCATCAAGGACTGGCTGGAGACCTGGGACGTGCGCGGCGGCTCCCCGTCCGCCGAGGCCGTCGAGCTCTGGCACGCGGCTCCCGGCTGCGTCCGCTCCGCGACCGCCTTCTCGCAGTCCGAGCGCTGGGAGACCCTCGATGTGGACGCGGCGGGCGGCTGCATCCGCGATGTGGCGCACGCCTACTCCGAGGACGGCGGGCTGGCCGTGCTCAAGGGCAACCTCGCCGTCGACGGCTGCGTCGTGAAGACCGCCGGTGTCGACGAGTCCATCTGGACCTTCGAGGGCCCGGCCGTCGTCTGCGAGTCGCAGGACGAGGCCGTCGACAAGATCCTCGGCAAGCAGGTGAAGGAGGGCGACGTCGTCGTCATCCGCTACGAGGGCCCCAAGGGCGGCCCCGGCATGCAGGAGATGCTCTACCCGACGTCCTTCCTGAAGGGCCGCGGCCTGGGCAAGGCCTGCGCCCTGGTCACCGACGGCCGCTTCTCCGGCGGCACGTCCGGCCTCTCCATCGGCCACGCCTCGCCCGAGGCGGCCTCCGGCGGCACCATCGCCCTCGTCCACGACGGCGACCGCATCCGCATCGACATCCCCGGCCGCTCCATCGAGCTCCTCGTGTCCGACGAGGAACTGGCGGCCCGCAGGGAAGCACTGAACGGCACGTACGCCCCGAAGAACCGCGACCGCAAGGTCTCCGCCGCCCTGCGCGCGTACGCCGCGATGGCCACCAGCGCGGACAAGGGTGCCGTCAGGGACGTCAGCCGCCTGGGCTGACATCCCTGACACGCGCTGAGCCCGCGTGCACTGAGCCCTGTGTGCACCCGGCCGCCGTGATGGGTACGGATACGGCAAGGGAGCACCATCACGTAAGGGGCGTCGGCCATTGGGCTGCGCCCCTTACCGCCACCCCGCCGGGTCGTGGTCGCTCACGGCGAAGACCGTGCCGTCCGGTGCCGCGCCGAAGACCTTCCCGTCCGCGGCCACCGGCGCGGGCAGGAGGTCCAGATAGCCGCGCCCGGCGCGCGTCAGCCGCGGTGACGTCTGCCCGAGCAGTGTCCCCTTGACCGTGTCGACGGCCAGCAACCGCCCGTCCGCCGCGGAGAAGTACAGCCTGCCCTCGTCGAGGACCAGCGCCGAAGCGTTGGCCACCGACGTGTCCAGCCGCCACAGCTGACCGTTCCTCGAACCGCCCGTACCGGTACCCGTACCCGTACCGGCACCTGTACCGACCGCCGTCAGGCCGCCGTCCGACGACAGCAGGTAGACCGTGTCACCACGGGCGGCGGCGCTCGTCACATTGAGCGGGGTGCTCAGGGGGATCCGCTGCTCGCGCCGTTCCACCGGGTCGTAGCGGACGACCGTGGCCACCCGTACGCGCGAGTCGGCGGCCGTCAGGTACAGCGCGCCGCGGGGGCCCACGCCGGTGGCGGTCAGGTCGCCCTCGAACGTCCGCTGCCACAGCGTCGTACCGCGCAGCGGGTCGAACGCGAGCACCTGCGTACGGTGCTGCCCGGCGCCGGCCGGAGAGACGGCGTAGACCGGCGCTCCCGCGTCCTGTCCCGGGCCCACCCGGGAATCCGCGAAGGACGACAGGACCGGCTTCGGCATCCCCGGCAGCTTGCGGCTCCAGCGGTCCTTTCCCGAGGCGCTGTCGACCGCCGTCACCGTGCCGTCCACCGCGACGAGCAGCAGCGTGTCGCCCGCGTGATAGACGCGGCCCCCGTACGCCGACACGTTCCGCGTCCAGCGCGGCTCGCCCTTCGCCGGGTCCAGCGCCGACAGCAGGTCGCCGTCCGACGTCATGACGTGCACGAGGCCGCCTGAGATCACGGGCGCGGGCGGTGTGCCCGGCTCCGTCTCCGCGGGCTGGGAGTTGTCCGTCGGTATCCGCCAGACGACGTTCCCGTTCGCGGGGTCGACGCGCGCCGCCTCCACCCCCGGAGCGGAGCAGTAGAGCGCCTGCTCCCCGTACGTGCAGAAGCCGGCCCGCACCTTGCCGTCGCCCGCGGCGTCCGCCGGGACCGACACCTCCCACGGCTCCCAGTCGGCGCCCGTGGCGGAGGACCGGTGCAACGGCCGGTCCAGTACATCGGTCCAGCTCAGCAGCCAGAAGCCGCCCGTGCCCACCACGGCGGCCACCACGGTGGCAGCGACGGCCCACAGGGCGCGGCGGCGATGCGGCCTGGCGAGCGCTCCGGCGGGCTTGCCGG
>NZ_JAINFC010000051.1 GCF_020740835.1 Streptomyces sp. UNOC14_S4 | reverse complement strand
CCTCCCTGCCGCCCCCGCAACGGAGTCGGGCGGCCGTGGTCAGCCCGCCCAGACGTCCTCGACGTAGTGACCGGACCCGATGAGGGAGGCCAGCCACGCGGCGGCCTCCTCGGCGGACGCGCCGGTGTGCTCGCGGTGGATCGCCAGGAACGCCTCCCGCACCGCGGGGGCCATACGGCGGCCGTCGCCGCAGACGTGGACCCGGCCACCGGTTTCCAGGGCGGCCCGGACCTCCTGGCTCTCGCGCGCGATGCGGTCCTGGACGAAGCGGACACCGTCCTCGGGCGCGTGCATGAAGGCGGGGCGCATGCTGACGGCTCCGGCCGCCTCGGCGGCTTCGAACTCCTCCCGGTGGAGGTAGTCGACGTCGGGGTGGTCGCAGCCGAAGTAGCACAGCAGCGTTCCGGTCGCCCCGGTGTGCAGCCGGTCGAGGACCGCGCCGCGGAAGGGCGCCAGCCCGGTGCCCGCGCTGACCAGGACGACCGGCACTGACGGGTCCTCGGGAAGCCGGAAGGCCTCGCTGCACGGCAGCACCCGGGCCTGGAGGGTGTCACCGGCCGTCACGGTCCGGACGTAGTGCGAGGCGATGCCGTGGAAGTCGCCCTCGCCGCTCCGGTGCGGTGCGGAGACCAGCGACACCATCAGGTCCACCGCGCCGGGAGAGGCCTCGGCGGACGAGGAGATCGAGTAGTGGCGCGGGCGCAGGACCGGCAGCAGTTCCAGGAAGCGTTCGAAGGGCAGTGCGCAGGCCCGGTGGCGCTCCAGCAGGTCCAGGACGCTGCGTCCGGCTGCCGTCACCCGCTCGTGGAAGGTTTCGGGGTCCGCTGCGGCGAGTTCGGCCAGGGGGCGCTTCTCGGGCGGGCAGTCGGTGTGTTCGGCGAGCGTGGTGACCTGCTCCCGGGTGGCGGGGTCCTGCAGCTCCACGAAGTCGGTCAGCAGCCGGCGCAGGGTCAGCGGCCGGTCGACGGGCAGGGCGTTGCGGCTGCGGCGGCGTGCGCGCAGCCGGACGGTGCGGTCCAGGCCGAGGCCGAACCGGTCGGCGACCCGCCGCACCAGGGCATCCGGGTTGCGCGGGAGTACGGCCAGGTGGTCGCCGGTGCGGTAGGTGACGCCCTCGGGCAGCCGCAGCCTCAGGAAGCGCTTGGAGCGGCCGAGTTCGTGGTCCATGTCGACGAGCTCGTACGTGTCGAGCACCTCCATGGGCTGTACGCCGTGCCGTGCCGCGAGGCCGCCGGTGACCGACTCGGGGGTGTCCTGGAGCTCGTAGAGACCCTGGCCCTCCTCCGGCTCCGCGCTCGCCGCCGTCCCGGCCACCGGGGTGCCGTACCGCTCCAGCAAGGCGGTCCACAGGTCGCCCGTCCACCGGTCCACCGCGCCCGCGAAGTCACCGGAGGCATCGGCGGAGCCGCGCTCCAGCAGTGCCGTGGCACCGGCCGCCGCCAGGCGCTCGTCGATGAGGGAGGGGACGCGCTGGTAGGTGGCCGCCCAGTTGCGGTCGCCGACACCGAGCACGGCGTACCGGACACCGGCGAGCGAGCCCGGTGCGAGTCTCTCCAGCGACGCGACGAACTCGGCGGCGTCGTCGGTGGGCCTGCCGTTGTAGGAGGCGGCCACGATGACCACCGGGCCCTCGGCGGCACCCAGTTTGCCGACGTGGTCGTCGAGGGGTGCCACGGACGGGACGAACCCGTGCTTGTCGCCGTCCACGGCCAGATCGCGGGCGATGCCCGCGCAGGTGCCCAGGTTGGAGCCGTGCAGAAGGGTGAGCGCGGTGCCCGTGGCCCGTCGGGCCGCAGGGCTGTCCTGGACGGCGGGGGCGCCGCTCGCGGCGGTGGCGGGCCGCCGGCGCTCGCCACCGGTGCGCCGGGCCAAGGTGAGGGCGAACCCCTCGGGCTTGATGGTGAGGGTCTGCTTGATCCTCAGCCGGTAGTCGGTGTGGTCGACGAGCCGGTAGCGGTGCACCAGCAGGCCGAGCAGCAGGGTGGCCTCGTGCAGGGCGAACTGGCGGCCTATGCAGGCGCGTTCACCGTTGCCGAACGGTTTGAACAGATGGACCGGGCGCTTCTCCTCCCGCTCGGGTGCGAAGCGCTCGGGGTCGAACAGCTCGACGTTCTCGCCCCAGGCGGGGTCGCGGTGCAGGGCCGGGGTGTAGACCATCAGCGTCTCGCCCTCGCGCACCGCGTACTTGCCGCCGATGACGGTGTCCGCGAGGGGCTCCACGGCGAAGCCGGGAGCGGTCGGCCACAGCCGCAGGCTCTCGTTGAGCACCTGGCGGATGTAGGTGAGCCTGCCCACGTCGCCGTAGCCGGGTTCCGGGGCGTCCGTGTCCCCCCACAGGGCGTCCACCTCGGCCTGGGCCCGTGCGAGCACCTCGGGGTGCTTGGTGAGGTAGTACAGGGCGAAGGACAGGGCGCCGCTGGTGGTCTCGTGCCCGGCGATGAGGAAGGTGATCACCTGGTTGCGGATGTTCACGTCGTCCAGGAGCTCGCCGGTCACCGTGTCCCGGGTGTGCAGCATCCGGCCGAGCAGATCGTCCGTGCCCGTGTCACCGGATGCCCTGCGCCGCCGGACGACCTCGTCGACCAGGTCCGTCATCAGCTCGGCGTCCCGGCGGAACTGATCGGCCTGCTTCCGCTTGAACAGCTCCGCGCCCGGGAGGGATTCGGTCTTGTCCTGGACGAAGGCCAGCGCCCGTGACATCGCGCCGACGAAGGGGTGCGGCTGGTCGCGGCGGAAGGACCGGAAGTCGTAGCCGAAGCCGCACAGTCCGATGGTGTCGAAGGTCAGCCGCGTCATGTCCTCGGGAACGTCCACCGCCTGAGCCCCGGCGGCCGCCCGGTCCCACTTGGCGATCAGGGACCGGGCGACCTGGAGCATGGTGCCGTGGTAGTCGCGCATCGAGCCGAGCGAGAACGCCGGCATCAGGATGTCGTGGGCCTTGCGCCAGTTCGGCTCGTGGTGGAAGGCGGTGAACAGGCCGTCCCCGGCGAACCGGCGGATCTCGACGAGGTCCTGGGACACGTTCTTGCGGAACCGGGACTCGTCCGACAGCTCGGTCATCAGCTCCAGGCCGCCGACGAGGACGGTCCCGGTCCCGAAGGCGCGGATCCGGAACACCGGCCCCAGCTCCTTGAACTCCTTCATCAGGTGGCCGTGGCCGTCGGCGCCCCTGGGCAGGCCGAGGGCGTGGCCGATCAGGGGCAGCGCCGGACGCTCGGGAATCGCCTGGGCGGGGACGGCGGACGCGTGAGTCATGAGCGTGCCTTTCGTTTCGCTCCAGCAGTCGCTTGAGGGTCAACATACAGACGACATTGTCAGTCGACAATGTCCAGTGAATGTGTTGACCGACAAGGTCGTGTGACTCAACCAAAGGGGGGCGGTAGGCGTCCGGTTGCCGCCCTGCGCGGCGGTCCTGACGGCCAGGTACCGGCCAGGGCCGGTTACCATCTGAGGTAGCGTCAGCATCTGAACGCCTGAGCACAGGAGGGGAGGCCCGCATGGTGAATCACACCCTGCGCATGCACGTGAGCCTGCTCCTCCTCCTGTTCGGTGAGCTTCTGCTCGCCCACGGCGGCGGCCTCATGGGTGCCGTCGCCGTCGCCGCGACGGCCACTGTCGCGGCCGGCCTCGCGCTGAGCCTGATCACCGCCGCCGTCGCGAGCGGCACCGGTCCGCTCACCCCGACACGCATCCGCACCGCCATCCGCGACCGCGAATTCCGCACCGCGTTCCTGGCGCAGCGCGATCCCGACGCCCGGGGCCGTCGTCGGCCCCGAGCCCCCGGCCGTCCCCTCCCGACGGCCGCGTAGGCACCCGCAGCCCGGGGGCCTCCGCGGCTCGTCACGCCGATTTCCGACACCGAAATCCCGGCACGACGAGACCCGTTGGAGGGCTCTCCCATGCACGTCTTCGCACGCCTCGGCGCGCTCCTCGCCCACTTCGCCGACGCGCTCGCCCCGCTCTTCGGCGCCTCCGCGACGGCCGCCGCCATCGTTCTGCTGACCCTCGGGGTGCGGCTCGCCCTGCACCCGCTGTCCCGCTCCGCGATGCGCGGCGGGCAGGCCAGGGCCGCGCTCGCGCCGCAGGCGCAGAAACTGCGGCAGCGGCACAAGAACGACCCCGAGCGGCTGATGCGCGCGACGGGCGAGCTCTACGCCGAGGCGGGCGTCTCCCCGCTGAGCGGCATACTGCCCCTCCTCGTCCAGCTGCCGGTCTTCTTCCTGATGTACCGCCTCTTCTCCAGGGAGCCCGGCGGCGAGGGCCACGCCCTGCTCGGCGCGCCGCTCGGCGGCCGGTGGGCGGACGCCCTGCACCACGGCGGGCTCCTCGGGCCCCACGGCCTGGTCTACATCGGCCTGTTCGCCCTCGTCGCCGCCGTCGCCACCTGGACGTGTGTTCACGCCCGCAAGACCACGGCCGCGGCGTCGCTCTCCACGCGGGGCGACGCACGGGGCGACGCACGGGGCGACGCACGGGACGACGCGGCGGACCCGGCCGCGGCCATGGCGGCCAAGGCGGCCAAGGTCGCCCCGCTGCTCTCCTTCGGCACACTCGTCACGGTCGCCGTGGTGCCGCTCGCCGCGGCGCTGTACGTGGTGACCAGCACCACGTGGTCGGCGCTGGAACGCGCGTACCTCCAGCGGACGTGCACCCGGGACGGTGGTGCGCTACCCGCCGAGTGAGGCCTTCGGCCATGGTCTTCCGGTCATGCCTTCACCGCGCGTGGAGTGCCCACCTGCTGCCATCGACCGACGCCGTTCCGGGCAGCGCGATGAGTTCGGGTTTGAACAGCGGCGGCGCGTCCATCGCGGGTTCCCAGGTCGCCATCCTCTCGTCCTGCGGGACCTCGATCCGCCTGCCCTCGGCGAGGTCGGCGACCACCCGCACCAGCAACCGCACACCGAGCGGGGCCAGGTGCTCGCGCCACAGGCTCTGCGCGGTCGAGCCCGGAGGCACGAGCAGGTGCTCCTGTGCGGCGATCGGGCCGCCGTCGGTTCGCTCGGTGAGGTGGTAGACGCTCCCGCCCGTCACCTTGTCACCGTCGCGGACCGTCCACCGGATCGCGTCCCGGCCGCGGTGCAACGGCAGCAGGCTGGGGTGATAGCCGATGGCCGCGACGGCGGCCCTGGCACGCGTCCGGCGGCCGATGAAGGCGTGCGAATGCGCGGCGACGATGATGTCCACCCCGTCCGGGACATGCATCGCGCGCAGCTCGGCCGAATCCGTCCACGGGACGCTCCTGGGGTACGCCCAGGAGCGCAGGCGGTCCCAGGACAACGCGTTGCCCTCGTCGGAATGCCCCTTGCGCAGCCGGGGGGCGGCCACGCCCGCGATCCGGTGTCCTTCGTCCCACAGGGCATCCGCGACCTGCACCGCGAATTCCCCTTGTCCTGAAATATAGATGTTCACTCGCGCTCCCGGCGGTCGCTGGTCGGGTGTCTGTCCCAGGCCGTCGGCGTTCCCACCGGCGCCGTGGAGTTCTGCTCGACGTAGTCGAGGGCACCGTCGCGGCCGGGGCCGGAGTGGACGATCCGCCAGCCCTTCGGCAGCTCCAGATGCGGCCGCCACAGCGCGTGCTGTCCGGCGGCGTTCGCCACGACCAGCCAGTCGCCCTCGCCGCCGTCGAAGGGATTGCCGCTCATCGGTCGACCTCTTTCATTCCGGAGTGGTCGGGCCGGAACCGCACCGGCAGGGTGGAGAACCCGGTCAGGAAGTTGGACCGGATGCGCAGCGCCTCACCGGTCTGCTCGAACCCGGTCGTGAAGTCCCGCAGCGCCATGAGCAGTTCGGAGATCTCCACCTTGGCCAGGTACGAGCCCAGACAGAAGTGCGGGCCGTAGCCGAAGGCCAGGTGTTTGTTGGGGGTGCGGCCGAGGTCGAACGTCCCGGGCCTGTCGAAGATCCGCTCGTCCCGGTTGCCGGAGGCGTGCCAGAGCGTGACGATCTCGCCCGGCCGCAGCCGTACGCCGTGCAGTTCGGTCTCGCGGACGACGCTGCGCCCGAAGTGCATGGTGGGCGACGCCCAGCGCAGCACCTCGTCCACGGCGGTGTCGATCGCGACCTCACCGCCCTTGAGCCGCCGCCACTGCCCGGGCCGGGCCGCGAGTGTGCGGACGCCGTCGATCATCGTCAGCCGGCTGGTCTCGTCGCCGCCGATGATCAGGCTGTAGCAGTTGAGCACGACGTCCTCGTCGGACAGCGGCACACCGTCGATGGAGCTGCCGATCAGCATGCTGATCACGTCGTCGCCCGGCGACTCGCGCCGTTCCTCGACCATGTCCATGAAATACAGCAGGATCTCGTTGCGGGCCATCTCGGAGTCGAGCTCGTCGACGTCCTCGGCATCGGTCGACAGCGCGGTCCTGGTCTGGGTGAGCAGGTGGTCCCGGTCCTGCTCGGGCACACCGAGCAGGTTCGAGATCGTGGTCATCGGGATCCGGCTCGCGATCCGCTCGGCGAAGTCGCAGTCACCGGCCCCGACCGCCTCGCGGATCAGCTGCCGGGTGTTGACCCGCACCGCCGCCGCGACCTCGCTGAGGACTCTCGGCGAGAGCACCCGCTGAAGAATCTTGCGCAACTCGTGGTGCCGGTGCCCGTCGGTGACGGCCAGCATCCGGCCGGCACCGGCGTCACCGCCGCCCAGCAGCGTGACGAGCACATTGCCGCGCTCGGACGTGAAGTTCACGTCGTCCCGGTAGGTGGCCATGATGTCGTCGTGGCGGGAGAGCACCCAGAACCCGCGGCGGCCGTCGGCCGGAGGGTTCCAGTGCACCGGGGCGGTGTCCCGCAGGGTGCGCCAGAACGCGTCGAGGCCGAGGGCGTGGTCCGCGAACGTGTCCGGGTCGCCCAGGTCCACGGTGTCCAGTGTCGGCGTGCTCACGGTCACCAGTCCGTACGCCAGAACCGGCGCGGCCGGAACGGGTAGGTGGGCAGGGGCACGCGGTGGCTGGCCTCCCCCTGGTGCAGGGAGCCGAAGTCCACCTGCCGGCCGTTCACCCAGGCGGCGGCGAGGTCGAACAACGCCTGGGTGTCCTTCCCGGACGGCACGATCCCGTTGTCGTTGTGCCGCAGGGAGTCCACGTCCACCCGCGGCGCGGCACCGGTCGTGGCGGCCAGGCCGCGGGGGGTGTCGGCGGACAGTGCCTCGATCAGCTCCGCACGACTGCGGACCACGGCCGCCCAGCGGCGGCCCATCACCTTGCGGCCCAGGTTGAGGCTGAAGCAGACGTCGTCAAGACGCAGGCCGGGGTCGGCCACCAGCCGGTCCCTCAGCTTCGCGCGCTGACGGGCCAGCGCCTCGTCGTCCAGAGCGGACAGGGTCGCCAGTCGCGGCCTGCCGTCGGCCTCGGGGGCGCGCTCGGCGGGGGCCGGCGGCTCCTCCAGCACCAGGTGCGCGTTGTAGCCGCCGCCACCGATCGAGGTGACGCCCGCACGGCGGATACCGGACTCCGGCTCCCAGTCCGCCGGCTCCAGCTGTGGCACGAACGGGGTGCTGGGGAGGTCGAGGTCCTGGTTGACCTCCGTCAGGTTGATCGTCGCCGCCAGCTTCCTGTGGTACAGGGCCAGCACGGCCTTCATCGCGCCGAAGCCGCCCGACACCACACCGCCGTGGCCCACGTTGCCCTTGACCCCGCCGATCGAGGTGGTGCCGGTCTGCTTGCCGAACGCCATGCTCGCCGCGTGCACCTCGAGCTCGTCGGTCATCGGCATACCGAGACCGTTGGCCTCGTACAGGGACACGGTGTCCGGGGTGACGCCGCCGACCTCCATGGCGCTGGCGATGCACGCGCTCAGCCGCTCGGGCTGTGCCAGGCCGTAGGCCATCGCGCTGACACCGTTGTTGTTGATGGCCGAGCCCTTGACCACGGCGTAGATGTGGTCGCGGTCGGCGACGGCCTGTGCCAGCGGCTTGAGCAGCACCGTGACGACACCGCTGGACAGCGCGGTACCGGTGCCGTTGGCGTCGAACGGGCGGCAGTGGCCGTCCTTGGACAGGATGCGGTTCTCCTCCCACAGGTGACCACGGGGGTGCGGCAGGCGGACCATGGCGCCACCGGCGATCGCCATGTCGGTCTGGCCGAGCAGCAGCGACTGGCAGGCCAGGTGCACCGCGTAGTGGAAACCGGCGCAGACGGCGGCGACGGTGACGGCCTCGCCGGTCATCCCCATGTAGTACAGCGCGTTGGACGTCATGGTGTCCGGTGACCACGCCAGGCTCGCCTCGATCGCCTCGGGGCCGACCGACACCCGGTCCGGAGGGGAGCTGTAGAGCGCGGCGGTCTGCGGGTTGTTGGCGCCGTACATGCCTATCTCGGCGTCGACCCGGTCGGGGTCGTAGCCACCGTCCTCCAGCGTCTCCCACGCGCTCTCCAGGAACAGCCGGTTCTCCGGGGTCATCGCGGCCGCCATGCGGTCGCTGATGCCGAACACCGACGGGTCGAACCGGTCGTACCCGTCGAGTACGCCGCAGGCCCGTACGTAGAAGGGGCTGTGGATCAGGGTTTCGTCGACGTGGATGTCGTCCTTGGCCAGGAACGACACGCTCTCCCTGCCGTGTATGAGGTTGTCCCAGAACTGTTCCTTGGTGCGGGCGCCGGGCGCCCGGCACGACATGCCGATGACGGCCACATCGCCCGGGTCGTAGTCCTGCTCGGGGCTGTCGGTCACGGGAAGGCTCCTGCTTCGAGTCGGGTGGGGGAGTGGCTCAGCTGCCGGTGGAGGCGGCCCGGCCGCGCAGCGCGGCGCGGCGGGTGCCGGCACGGAGGCGAGCCGACCGGACCACCTCGGGCGTGGCGCCGCTCTCGTCGTCGAGCCAGCGGCCGAGGGAGGCGATGTCACGGAAGCTGAACAGGTCGGGCACGCGGACGCGGCGGCCGAACCGCCGGGTCATCATCCTGGCCAGCCGGACGAGCAGCAGCGAGTCGCCGCCGAGGTCGTAGAAGGCGGCCCGGACGTCGATACTCGCCGGTTCGAGGTCGAGCAACTGGCCCCAGATCTCCGCCAGCGCCACCTCCGTCGGTGTGCCGGCGGCGGTCGCGGGACCCCCGGTTCCTGCAGTCGGCGGCTCGGGGAGCGCGGCGCGGTCGAGCTTTCCGCCCGGCGCCAGCGGAAGCGCGCTCAGGAACACGATCGCCCCGGGCACCATGTGGTCGGGCAGCTCGGCGGCGAGCTTGCCGGTGATGGCGGCCCGCAACCCGGCGTCCGGCCGGACACCGTCCCGGGCGTCGCCCTCGGGTACGACGTAGCCGACGAGTCTGCGGCCCCGTACGTCGGCGGCGGCCTCCCGGACCCCGGGGCAGCCGGTCAGCCGGGTCTCGACCTCTTCCAGCTCGATGCGGTGGCCGCGCACCTTGACCTGGTTGTCGGTGCGGCCGACGAACTCAAACTCACCGCTGTCGGCCGACTTCACGACGTCGCCGGTGCGGTACATGAGTTCGCCGTCGAGGAACGGGTCCGGCAGGAACCGTTCGGCGCTGGTGCGCGGCCGGCCGAGGTAACCGTGGGCGAGGCCCGCGCCGCCGAGGTACAGCTCGCCGGGCACACCGGCCGGCAGCGGCTTCAGGTTCTCGTCGAGCACGTACACCCGGGCGCCGGCCGACGGCGAGCCGATCGTGGGCTCACCGGTCCCGTCCTTCGGCACCGGCCCGAACGTGCAGAAGACGGTCCCCTCGGTGGGGCCGTAGGCGTTGAAGACCCGGTCGGCGCCGGTCTCCTCGTACACCCGGTCCACCAGCTTGCGCCGCAGGGGCTCGCCGCCGAACACGACCGTGCGCAGGTTCGGGGGCAGGCTGCCGGCGTCGAGCAGGGTGTTCATCACCGACGGGATGGCGTGGAGATGGGTGATCCTGTCGACGTACGGGCTCTCGGGCAGGTGGACGGCGCTCTCCACGAGCACGACGGCGCCGCCCCGGCACAGCGCGGGGAAGATCTCCATCACGGACATGTCGAAGCAGATCGAGCTGGCCGCGGAGACGCCGCTCAGGTCGCGGCCGGCGAGCGTCCGGTCCATCTCGGCCAGCATGGCGACGCAGCCGCGGTGCCGGATGGCCACGCCCTTGGGCACGCCGGTGGAGCCCGAGGTGTAGATCACGTACGCGGTGTCGGCGGGCACGACCGGCACGGGCCGTTCGCCGGGCTCGGCCGTCACGGTCCCGTCCAGCACGACCACGGTCGGGCCTGCCGGGCAGTTGGTCCGGGACGCGGGCGTCGTCAGCAGCAGGCGGGTCCCGCTGTCCCGGACCATGAAGTCCAGCCGCTCGGCCGGATACTTCGGATCCAGCGGCACATAGCAGGAGCCGGTGCGCAGGATGGCCAGGATGCCGACAAGCAGGTCGGGCGTGCGCTCGACGCAGATGCCGACCGGGACACCGGGACCGGCGCCCTCGGCGGCGAGCCGTCCGGCCAGCGCGCGGGACCGCTCGTGCAGTTCTCGGTAGGTCAGGACGCCGGCGTCGGAGTAGACGGCGGTGGCATCCGGGGTCTTGCCGGCTTGTCCGGCGAACTCGGTGTACAGGGTCAGGGTCTGGGTCTGGGTCACTGGTCCGTCTCCTCGGGACGGGGGCCCGGCGCGATGTCCTCGAGCGCCAGGTCGGGGTGGGCGATCGAGTCGAGGAGCACGGTGCGGTAGAGCGCGAGCAGCGCCGTCACCGTCTCCTCCTCCAGGTAGCTCGGTTTGTACTGGACGTGGCCGACCACCTCGCCGGAGATCTCGGCCATCGAGATCTCCAGGTCGAACTTGGCGATGTGCCTGCGCACCGGCAGCGGTTCGAGGGGCAGGGCGCCGTCGGGCGCGATGGTGTCGCCGATGCCGTGGAAGAGCTTGACGGAGCGCGGGAAGGCGTCCGCGGACAGCCAGTTCACGACGGTGTCGAACCAGGGGGAGCGGCCCTCGGCCCTCGGCGGCTTCAAGGCGGAAGCCAGCAGGTCGAGCGGGTAGTTCATGTGCTCCAGCAGGCCGAGCGAGAACGTGTGGACCTCGCGCAGCAGCTCCCGGAAACTGCGGTCGCCCGCGGGCTTCGCGCGTACCAGCACCGTGTTGAGGTAGTAGCCGATGGCGGACTCCCAGCCGGGCTCGCCGCGCTGGGCGATGGCGGTGGCCAGGACGGAGTCCTCGACGCCGGCCGCGCGGTTGAGCGTGGCGAAGAAGCCCGCCAGGACGACGGTGCTGAGCGAGACGCCTTCGCGTACCGCGAACTCCCTGAGCCCGCGGCTCTCCTCGGCGCTCCAGCGGAACGTGAGGTCGCGGCCCTCGTAGGTGACGCCGGGCGGCCGTTCCCTGGTGGACAGGTCGAGGTGGGCGGGCGGGTCGGCCAGTCGCCGCGCCCACCAGTCCAGTGCCGCGTCGGCCGCCGGGCCCGCCAGCCACTGCCGCTCCCACTCCACGAACTCCGTGTAGGGCGCGACCGGCTTGACGCCTTCGGGGTCGGCGCCCTCGTAGAACTCCTGCAGTTCGCGGATCATCACGTCGGCCGACGCCGCGTCCGACGCGATGTGGTGCACGAGCACCAGCAGGTAGTGGTCCGCGGGCCCGCGCGTCATCAGCACCACGCGCACCAGAGGCCCGTTGTCCAGGTCCAGCGGCAGGTGCCCGCACGTGGCGAGTTCCTCGCGGGCCTGTTCGTCGTCCAGGTCCGTGCTGTCCACGACGAGGAACTCGTACACCGGCTCGTCCAGGACGACCTGGTACGGGCTGCCGCCCGCCTCGGCGAAGACCGTGCGCAGCGCGGGATGCCGTGCCATCACGGCCCGCACGGCGCGGTCCAGCGCCTGTTCGTCGACCGCCGCCCGGATCCGGGCGGCCACCATGAAGTTGTAGGGCACGGCGTCCGGGTCGACCTGCTGCATGAACCACAGCGAGGCCTGGCCGTGCGATGCCGGTGCCAGTGCGAAGCCGAGGCCGTCGGCGCGCAGCTGGTCGAGGGCCGGTGCGTCGGTGGGGTCCAGCAGCCCGCGCGCGGCCAGTTCCTCCACCAGTTCCTCCGCGTCCACGTCGGACAGCTCGTCGAGGAATGTCCGCCGAGGCGCGATCTCGGGCGTCGGTGCCGGTGCCGGGTCGGCCACCGTCTGCGGCTGCGGACCCGGCGTCCGCGCCGTCCCGACCGCCGTGTCCGCGGTCGGCCGGCCGATGACCTCGGTGAGGTGGCCGAGGAGTTCGGAGACGGTCCGGCCGTCGAGGAACACCACCGGCGACACCCGCTGCCCGAACAGCGACTGCACCCGGTTGACCAGGCGGATCGCCAGCATCGAGTCGAGGCCGAAGTCGCGCAGGCTCGTACCCTCCTCGAACCTGTCCTCCGGGACGCCCAGCACGTCGGCGATCTCGCCGAGAACGACCTCCGCCACCGGCCTGTCCGCCGCGGGCGCGGCCACGTTCACCGTCTCGGCCACTGCCTCGGCAACGGTCTCGACGACCGGCGTCGGCGCGGCTTGGGCGCGCGGTTCGGCGTCCAGCCAGTAGCGGTCCTTCTGCCACTGCACGAGCGGGGTCTCCACGACCTCGACGTCGTCGGCGAACAACGTGTCGAAGGTCAGCGGGATGCCCCTGACGTACAACGACGCGGCGGCATCCAACAGGCAGCGGAGATCGCTCTCGTCGCGCCGCAGGGAGTTGACCGCGTGCACCCGGGCACCACGGGTCAGCGCGATCTCCTCGACCGCGCCGCGCAACGTCTCGTGCGGGCCGATCTCGACGAAGGTGCCGACACCGTCCTCGACCAGCGCGCCGATCGTCTCCGCGAACCGGACCTGGTTGCGCAGGTTGTGCACCCAGTACTCGACATCGGCGACCGGGTTCACCGTGTCGGCCAGTGCCGTGGAGTGGAAGTCGATGCCGCCGGTCAGCGGGGTGATGCCGTCGATGAGCTCGCGCAGCGGCGTGATCAGCGGATCCATGCCGGGGCTGTGCACCGGCCGTTCGACCCGGATGTTCCGGGTCGGGATCCCGGCCTGCCGGAGGTCGGCCTCCAGGGCGCGGACGGCTTCGGGCGAACCGGAGACCGCCGCGCTGGTGGGGCTGTTGACCACGGCGACGGCCGCGTGCCCGGCGTACGGGGCGAGCCATGGCAGCAGATCCCGCTCCGGCAGGTCGACCGAGATCATGGCGCCCGGGGCCGCCTTCCGTTCGAGCAGGTGCGACCGGGCGACCACGACGCGGGCGGCGTCGTCCAGCGACAGCACACCGGCGACACACGCGGCCGCGACCTCGCCCAGGCTGTGCCCGATGACGGCGGCCGGCCGGACGCCGAGTCCGAGCCAGACCTTCGCCAGCGAGACCTGCAGGGCGAACAGGACAGGCTGCTGGAAGTCCATCTCCTCGAAGCGGGCCCGGTCGGCCGGGGCATCGAGCTGGTCGAGCACCGAGCAGCCGCCCGCCGCGCGCACGGCGGCGTCGCAGGCGTGCATCCATGTGCGGAAGCCGGCGTGCGAGCGCATCAGCTCCCGGCCCATGCCGACCCAGTGCGTTCCGCCGCCGGAGAACACCAGCGCCACCCGCCGGTCGCTGTTGCCGACGACCGTGCCCGTGACGACGTCGGGGTGCGGCCGGCCTGCGGCGACCCGGGCGAGTCCGTCCAGGACGTCCTGACGGTTGCGGGCGAACAGTACTGTCCGGTGGTTCTGGTGGGTGCGCCTGGTCGCGAGCGTGTAGGCGAGGTCGGAGACCCGCAGGCCCGCGTCACGCTCGACGTGGTTGGACAGCTCGCGGCAGGTGTCGGCCAGCGCCGCCGCCGAGTGCGCCGTGACGGGGACGAGGTACGGCCGTTCGTCGTGCGGCCGTTCGTCGGCCGCGAGGCCGCCCTGGCCCGGCGTGACGTGCCGTCCCCGGTCACCCGCGAGGAACGGGCCCGCCGTGACCGGGTGCCCGGCGGCGTACAGCGCGCCGAGCGAGCCCAGCAGGGTGAGGGCCTCGTCGGAGCCGCGCCGGAGCGAGGGCAGGGTGGTCGCCGTCAGGACCTCCGCCACGGACTTGAGCAGGACGGGATGCGGACTGAGTTCGACCACCGCGTCGATGTCGTGGTCGCGCAGGGTCGTCAGCGCGTCGACCACCCGGATCTCCCGGCGCAGGTTGTCCGCCCAGTAGTCCGGCCCGAGTTCCGCGCCGTCGACGAGCCCGCCGGTGACCGTCGAGATCATCGGGATACGCGTGGACCGGGGCGCGATGCCGGCGAGTTCGGCCTTCAGCGGGGCGAGGACGTGGTCGACCAGCGGCGAGTGCGGCGCGTGGCCCATCCGCACCCGGTGGGTCGTGATGCCCTCCTCGGTCAGCCGCTCGATCAGTCCGTCGATCTCCTGCGGTGTGCCGGTGACCAGCGTGGAGTTCGGGCCGTTGTGGCCGGACACCGTGAGCTGGCCGGTCAGGTGCTGCTCGACGACGTCCGCGCCGGCCGTGACGACGATGCCCTCGCCGCGTCCGACGGCCAGCTGCTGGAGGAGCCGGCCGTGACGGGCGGCCAGGAGGGAGGCGTCCTCGAAGCCGAGTGCGCCGGCGATGTGGGAGGCGGCGAACTCACCGACGCTCTGTCCCAGCACGACGTCCGGCTCCACCCCCAGCGAGCGCCAGGCGTCGGCCAGCGCGACCTGCAGGGAGAACAGCAGCGGCTGGAAGACGTCCATGTCGTCGATGCGGCCGTCGGGCGCCAGCAGCTGGTCGATGAGCGAGAAGCCCAGCAGCTCCCGCATCCGCTTGTCGGAGCGCATCATGGACCGCCGGAACACGGGCATCCCGGCGAGCAGCTGCCTGCCCATGCCCACCCACTGCGAACCGTTGCCCGAGAACAGGAACGCCACCCGGGGCCTGCGCCCGGTCTTCTCCCCGGCGCTCAGCCCGGCAGCCGCCGTGCCGGCGGTGAAGGCGTCCAGCTGCCCCCGCAGCTCGGTCATGTCGCGGGCGGCGGCCGCGAGCCGGAAGCGTCCGTCGCCGGGCTGCCGTCGGCAGACCGCCCGCAGGTCGTTCTCGTCGCGCAGTGCCGTGGCCGCCTTGGCCAGTGCCTCCGGGGAGTCCTCGGCCAGCAGGAGGAGCGAGCCCTCGGGGCGCGGCAGTTCCTCGACGACGACGTGGCAGATCGCGCCGCCGAAGCCGAACGAGCTGACGCCCCCGCGCCGCGCGTCGGACCGCCGCGGCCACGCGGTCAGCCGGTCCTGGACCGTGAGGTTGTACTCGTCGAACAGGATCTGCGGGTTCGGGGAGGCGTAGTGCAGGCTCGCGGGCAGCACGCCGTTGCGGATCGACAGCGCGAGTTTGACCAGGCCGACGATGCCTGCGGCCGCCTCCAGGTGCCCGACGTTGGACTTGACGGAACCGAGCCGCAGCGCCTCCCGGCGGTCACCGCCCAGGACCGCGCCGATGGCATTGGCCTCGATCGGGTCGCCGAGGGGCGTCGCGGAGCCGTGGCATTCGATGTAGTCCACGAGGGACGGCGCGATCCCGGCTCGGCGGTACGCGGTGCGCAGCATCAGCTCCTGCGCCTGGGGGTTCGGCGCGGTCATGCCGTTGCTCAGGCCGTCGTTGTTGGACGAGCTGCCCTTGATCAGGCAGTACACCGGCAGTTCGCGTTCGAGCGCCACGCTCAGCGGGGCGAGCACGACGACCCCGGCCCCCTCGCCGCGGACGTAGCCGTCGGCGCGGGCGTCGAACGACTTGCAGCGGCCGTCCGGGGCGAGCGCTCCCATCCGGTCCATGGCGGTGTAGTAGTCGGGGGCGAAGCTCAGGTTCACGCCGCCGGCCAGCACCAGCTCGCTCTCGCCCAGCCAGATCGACTGGCATCCCACGTGCACCGAGACCAGCGATCCGGCGCAGGCGGCGTCGATGGCCATGCTCGGGCCCTGCAGGCCGAGGACATAGGAGACGCGGTTGGCGATGATGCCGTCGTGCATGCCGGTCGCGGTGTGCGGAGTGATCTGGCTGCCGGGACCGCGATAGTGCGCCAGCGCGGCGTAGTCGCTCCAGCAGGAGGCCATGAACACGCCGGTGTCACTGCCGACGAGGCTCATGGGCGCGATACCCGCGTCCTCGAGTGCCTCCCAGGCCAGCTCCAGCGTCAGGCGCTGCTGCGGGTCCATCTGGACCGCTTCCCGGGGCGAGATGCCGAAGAACAGCGGGTCGAACCGGTCGATGCCGTCGATGAACCCGCCCCAGCGCACGCTGTCGCCCAGCAGCTCGCGCCGCGCCGCCGGTACCGGGCCGACGGCGTCGCGGCCCTCGGCCAGCAGCTTCCAGAACGAGGCCGGGTCCGGTCCGCCCGGGAAGCGGCAGCCGATGCCCACGATCGCGATGGGCTCGTGGCTCGCCACCCGGCGATCGTTGCCCGGTGCGGCGGTTTCCGCGGCGCGGGGACCGTCGACGAGCGCGCGGCTCAGTTCGTCGACGGTCGGGTACTGCCACAACCAGGTGACCGGGACTTTCCAGCCGAGGAATTCGGACAGCGAGGCGGCAAGGGCCGTCGCCTTCACCGATTCCAGACCGTACTGGTGCATCGGTGCCCAGCGGTCCACCGCGTCCTCGGACACGTCCAGCAGCTCGGCGAAGCGAGAAAGCAGAAAGTCTGTTACGGCGCGCACAGTGCGCGCTCCGCGCTCTTGGGGCATTTCGCTCCTCGGCAGGGCGGACGGAAGGGGCTGGAAGGGGTTGCCGTCGGCGGATCGGAGGCTCGGAAGCGCCGTTCAACCGCGTCATGGCGGCGGGATGGAGGCAGCTCGGCACACATATGGCCATCCGGGCCGCGCGGCCGGGGACGGCGGTGCTCGAAAGAGGCGGTCAGCGGCCGGAAAGCCGGGCCGAGCGGTCGCGTATGCGCGGCGCGTGGCCGGTCACCGGCCGGCTCGCGCCGTCACGGCCCAACGGGGCGATTCCTCAACCGCTTTCGCTGTTGGTGAGTCCGCCCCGTCGCTTCAGCCCGGACGCGCTCGCCGGGCTGTCTCCGGCCGCGCCCGGTGCCGCGACGATCTCGTCGGCCGAGCTGGAACACGGCGGGATCGAGAAAAGTGAAGCCAATGATTGCACTGTGACTGCCCCCGTTGAGTCGTCCTGACCGAATCGGATCACGACCCGATTCGGAATCGCTGCCCGGCGCTGCCGGGCGAGCTCAGGGTTCGCTTTACCCAGGTGGATCGCATGACGAGGTGCTTGCTTGATCGGCGGACGTCAGATTGCCACTCTGTGACTGATGAGACAAGAGTGACTTGATGGGCGAAAGGTGAACTGGCGAGATCTGACTCCCGGTTGGCCGGTTCGCTCGGCGCCCGGCGAGGTTGGTGAGGTCGGCGATGCCAGCGATGCTGGCGAGGTCAGGGACGTGTGAACTGGGCGCTGTTTCCAGCCAGTCGAAAAGCAGATGGTTGACCTGCTGTGCGGCGCGGTGATCGGCTTACGGAATTCGTATACGGCCCGCCTGGGAGAGGAATCAGCACCGCTATGCGCGACAGATCAGTCATCGGCCGCCGCCGTGACGGCGGCTCGGCCACCGCCACCGTGGTCGATGCCGACGGCGAAGAGTTCCCCGGCAGGCCCGCATGACCGGCGTCGCGACGATGCCGCGGCACAGATCGGGCCTGGCGCTCGGGGTGCTGGCCGGGGCGCTCGCCCTGGACCTGAGCGGAATGGCCGTCCTGAACGCGGCCCTGCCGGCTGTCGGGGCACGGTTCGGCCTGGGCGATACCACTCTCCAGTGGGTCATGACGGCCTACTCCGTCACGTTCGCCGGTTTCCTGCTGGTGGGTGGCCGACTGGCCGACATGCTGGGCCGACGGCGGGTCTTCGAGGCCGGGGTCGCCCTGTTCACCGTGGCCGCGCTGGCCGGGGCCCTGGCGCCGGACGGTGCGGTGCTGCTCGGCGCGCGGGCGGTCCAGGGAATCGGCGCGGCCCTGTCGGGCCCGGCCGCGCTGGCCCTGCTGACCGAGGTGTTCCCGTCGGGAGCGGAGCGCGGCCGTGCGCTGGGCGTGTACGCCGCGGTCGGCGCGGCCAGCTTCAGCGGCGGGATGCTGCTGGGGGGTGTGCTGACCGAGTTCCTCGGCTGGCGGTCGGTCCTGTGGTTCTCGGTGGCGCTCGGAGTGCTCGTGCTCGCGGTCACGCGGGCCGGATTGCCCGACGGGGCGGGGCGCAGGGGCCCGTTGGACCTGGCCGGTGCGATATCCGGCACCCTCGGCCTCGCGCTGCTCGTCGTCGGCGTGAGCCTGGGCAGGATGTGGGCATGGGGAGTCATCGGTGCCGCGGTGGTCTTCCTGGTGCTCTTCGTCGTGCGCGAACAGCGCACGGCCGACCCGCTGTTGCCGCTCGGCCTCTTCCGGATTCCGGCGGTGCGGCTCGCGACCGCGGCGGCGTTCCTCCAGTACACGGCGTCGGTGGGGATCGTGTTCTTCGCGCCGCTGTATCTGCAGGGGATGCTGGGATACTCCCCGGTCGAATCCGGACTCTCCCTGGTGCCGATGTCGCTGACGGTGTTCCTCACGGCCACCTTCGCCACCGGACGGCTGCTGGCCAGGTACACCCCGCGGACACTGATGGCCGTCGGGCTCGTGCTGATCGGCGCGGGGACGGCGCTGTGGACGACCACTCCGCAGCACGGCAGCTACGTGCTGCACGTGATGCCCGGACTGGTGATCAGCGGCCTCGGCCAGGGACTGAACTTCCCCGCGATGACGACGGCGGGGCTCACCGGCGTCCCGCCGCACCAGCACGCGGTCGCCGGGGCGGCGAACGTCGTCGCGCAGCAGATCGGTTCCAGCGCCGGAGTCGCGGTCCTGGTCCTGATCGCGGCGACCGGCGACAACCGGCTGACGGGCTATCACCTGGCCTATCTCGCGGCGGCCGCCGCCTGCGTGGCCGGTGCCGCGGGCATCGCGACGGTACGGCGGAAATGAGCGTCAGCAGGAGGGCCGTCGCGGGCGGAAGAAGTAGGCGAGGTCGACGACCACCAGCCCTGCCCAGAGGATCAGGGGGGTGGTGACCTCGCCGGGGGTGAGGACCGTCGCGAGGGTGCCGAGGGCCAGCGAGACGACCACGACCGTGAGCGCGATCCCGCGTTCGCGGGTCATGGCCCGCTGGAAAGGGCCGGACTCGGCCAGCCGCTCGGCGTACAGCTCGTCGAACGATTCTGCGACGCGGTCGTCGATCCGGTCCCCGAAACGTTCGACGAACCGGTCCACGGCGGCCCCGTCGCCGTCGTCCTGCGGGGTCTCGGCAGGCCCGGGGCGCGGCGAGCCCGTGCCGGGGAACACCGGGTGGTCGGCTGGTGTGCGGGGACGCTCGGTCATGGGATGTGTCTCCTGAAGACATGCCTGGAGTGAGTGACGTGGACAAGTCTTCCCGCGCCGCGTGCCCGGGTCGGTAGCGCAGGGGCCCGACTCGGTGGTGGTGCCTGCTTCACCCCCGATCCGGATGCACGGTGCATGGCACGCCCTCGTCCGCGGTTCTACCGTCGGGCCATGGAGATTCCCCCGGAGCTGCGGCGTGTGTCCCGTCGGGCGCGACGGGACATCGGCTTCCTGGCGGCCGGTGTTCCGCCGCACCTCGCCCTGGCGCCGTTGTGGATCTGGGGAGCGGCCGTCGTCGCGACGACGCGGAACTGGCTTCTGCTGCCCGCGCCGTTCGTTCTGATCCTCCTCGCGGTCCCGCTGCTGACGGCCGTTCAACGAGGCCGGTACCGAGCGCTCCTCGGAACGGACATCCCCCGGCCGCGGCCCGTACCGGAACGGCGGTCGCCGGTGTCCGCCGTCCGATGGCTGTCCTCGGCCCGGACCTGGTGCCAGGTCGGATACCACCTTCTGCTCGGCCCGCTCCTGGCCGCCCTGGAACTGCTGGTGCTCGCGGCGGGGGCCGCGGGCCTGGCGGGCGCCACCGTATACGGGTGGGTCTGGGCGCTGCCGGTGTGGACGCGCCTGGACTTCTTCGGCCACGCGACGCAGGTGTACTGCACCGTGGGCGGCGTCGCCCTGCTGTGCGCCGCGCCCTGGGCGGCGGGGGCGGCGGCCCGGGCCGAGAGACGGCTCGCGCCCGCGCTGCTCGGCCCCGGCCGGGCCCAGCGGCTTCAGCAGCGTGTCGAGCGCCTGGCCGAGAGCCGCACCGACCTGATCGAAGCCGTCGACGCCGAGCGCCGCCGCATCGAACGCGACCTGCACGACGGCACCCAGCAGCGGCTCGTCTCCCTCGCGGTCAATCTGGGCCTGGCCGTGGCCACGCTCGAGGATCTGCCGGACGAGGCCCGCCAGGTGATCGAGGAAGCACACCGCGAGGCGAAGGAGACCATCGCCGAACTCAACGACCTGGTACGCGGGTTGCACCCGGCCGTCCTGGAGGACCGTGGCCTGGACGCGGCGCTGTCCGGGCTGGCCGCCCGGGTACCATTGCCGGTGCGCCTGCGGGTCGATATCGAGGGGCGGGTGGCACCCACCGTGGAGTCGGTCGCGTACTTCGTGGTCTCCGAGGCGCTGACCAACGTGACCAAGCACGCCCGCGCGACGCGTGCGGAGGTGACTGTCGGACAGATCGGGAAGGTGCTGCGGGTGAATGTCACCGACGACGGGCTGGGCGGCGCCGACGCCACCGCCGGTACGGGACTGAGCGGGCTGGCCAAGCGCGTCGGCTCCGTCGACGGCACCTTCCGCGTCAGCAGCCCCGTCGGCGGACCGACCACCGTCGCCGCGGAGCTGCCGTGCGGGCAGTGATCGCCGAGGATTCGGTGCTGCTGCGGGTTGGTCTGGTCAAGGTCCTGGAGATGGGCGGTTTCCAGGTCGTGGCCGCGGTCGGCGACGCGGAAGCGCTCTTGACGGCGGTCGAGGAGCACCGTCCCGACCTCGCCCTGGTCGACGTCCGTATGCCGCCGGGCTTCACTGACGAAGGGGTGCGCGCCGCACTGGTGATCCGCCGGTCATGGCCGCGGACGGCGGTGGTCCTGCTCTCGCAGTACGTGGAGGAGCGGTACGCGGCCGACCTGCTGGCGGCCAATACCAGTGGCGTAGGTTATCTGCTCAAGGAACGCGTCGCCGATGTCGGGGAGTTCGTGGCCGCGGTACGGCGGGTGACGGACGGGGGCACGGCGCTGGATCCGGAAGTCGTCGCCCAATTGCTGGTGCGGCGCCACAGCGACCCGCTGGAACGGCTGACCCCGCGCGAACGGGAGGTGCTCGGCCTGATGGCCGAGGGACGCTCCAACACCGGCATCGCCGAGACGCTGGTGGTCAGCGACAGCGCGGTCGCCAAGCACATCAACAGCATCTTCGCCAAGCTCGACCTGCCCGCGGCCGACGGCGACCACCGCCGCGTCCTCGCCGTGCTGCGGTTCCTCGGCGCTTCCCCGGCCTGAGCGGACGCCCTCAGCGAGGGGTGCCACCGGCGTCGTCGTAGCGGCGCAGGACGAGACGGGCGACGTCGTCGTGGGCGCCGAGCGGTGGCGAGGTGACGCAGCCACCGGACCGGCCCGCGCTGCGGGCGAAGTGGCCGGGCGCGATCAGGTAGCGGGCCACCGCGACGCGCCGGAACCCCCGCTCCCGCAGGTCGGCGACGGCCTGCGCGGGGGAGGGCGAGGCGGCGGACAGATACGACGGCACCACCGGCCGGCCCAGGCGCGACGCCAGCAGGGACGCCATCCGTTCGGTGCCCGCGTTCGCCCGCGGGTCCGACGATCCGGCGGCGGCCAGCACCACCGCGTCGCGGCCGCGCGGGAGGGAAACGGGCGGCGAACCGGCCGACGGACCGGCCGTCGGCCAGCCCGATTCCGTGAGCCGGTCGGCCAGCGCGGCGGCCAGCAGCGGGTCCGGGCCGAGCGCGCCCGCCACGCGGGCGCGCAGGTGCGGCGCGTGGGCGAGGCGGTCCGGGATGTCGGTGTGGACGTGGTACCCGGCGCCGAGCAGCAGTGGCACCAGGACGGCGGTGCCGCGCAGCCCGGCGAGCACCTCGGTCAGCGTGGGCCGCAGCAGGTCCAGGCAGCCGATCTCCACCCGCAGACCGGGCCGCAGCACCCGTACCCGGTCCAGCAGTCGCCCGATCGCGGCCGCCCCCTCCGGGTCGCGTGTCCCGTGCCCGACCGCGACCAGCGTCGGCCCGGTCGTTGCTGTAGTGCCCATGCGGCGGAGGATCGACCTGCCGTGTTACGCACAAGTGATTTCGCTGTCACGCGGAGGTAAGTGCGGCAGGCGGCCGCGTCAAGGATGATTGATGAAAACGCCATGCCGCTCACGTCCTACCGGCGGGCGCGTGAGACAGCCGTACCAGGGCCGCAACACGTGTGACCCGGCGGTGTAATGACCGGGGGTGACGCTCACTGCCATGACGACGACCAGCGGCGGCACCGACACCCACTGCCCGTACTGCTCCCTGCAGTGCGGCATGAGGCTGGGCGCGCACACGGCCGGCACTGCGGACATACCGGTGGTGCTGGAGCGGCCGGAGTTCCCCGTCAACCGGGGCGCGCTGTGCGGCAAGGGCCGCACCGCCGCGTCGCTGCTCACGTCGGCGTCACGGCTCACCGCCCCGCTGGTGCGCGACCGGCGCGGCGGGCCGCTGCGCGAGGCCACGTGGGACGAGGCGCTCGACCGGGTCGCCGGAGGTCTCGCGGACGTGGCGGAACGGTTCGGCCGGGACGCGGTGGGCGTCTTCGGCGGTGGTGGCCTGACCAACGAGAAGGCCTATCTGCTGGGCAAGTTCGCCCGCGTCGTGCTGGGCACCGCGAACATCGACTACAACGGCCGGTTCTGCATGTCCTCGGCGGCGTCCGCGAACCGGGCCGCCTTCGGCATCGACCGCGGCCTGCCGTTCCCGCTCGCCGACGTCGCCCGCGCGGGGTGCGTGATCCTGGCCGGCGCCAACCCGGCCGAGACCATGCCGCCCGCGCTGCGCTACTTCCGTGAACTGCGGGAGAACGGCGGCCGCTTGATCGTCGTCGACCCGCGCCGCACCCGCACCGCCGAACAGGCGGACCTGCACCTGCGGCCCGTGCCGGGAACCGATCTGGCCCTCGCGCTCGGCCTGTTGCACCTGGTGATCGCCGAGAAGCACGTGGACGAGGCGTTCGTCACGGCCCGCACCAGTGGCTTCGAGGAGGCCCGCGCGGTGGCGATGGCGCACTGGCCGGAGCGTGCCGAGCGGCTGACCGGGGTGCCGGTGCCGCTCATGCGGCAGGCGGTGGAGATGTTCGCCGGGGCCCCGACCGGCATGGTGCTCACCGCGCGCGGCTCCGAGCAGCACAGCAAGGGCACCGACACCGTCGGCGCGTGGATCAACCTGTGCCTCGCCACCGGCAAGGCGGGCCGCCCCGGCTCCGGCTACGGCTGCCTGACCGGCCAGGGCAACGGGCAGGGCGGCCGCGAACACGGCCAGAAGGCCGACCAGTTGCCCGGCTACCGCTCCATCGCCGACCCGGCCGCCCGTGCCCACGTCGCGCGCGTGTGGGGCGTGGACCCCGCGACGCTGCCGGGCCCCGGCCGCTCGGCGTACGAGCTGCTCGACACCCTCGGCCAGGACGGCGGAGTGCGCGCGCTGCTGCTCATGGGCTCCAACCCGGTGGTCTCCGCGCCGCGCGCCGCCCACATCGCCCGGCGCCTGCGCTCCCTCGACCTCCTCGTGGTGAGCGACTTGGTGCTCTCGGAGACGGCGGCCCTGGCCGACGTCGTCCTGCCGTCGGCGCAGTGGGCGGAGGAGACGGGCACCATGACCAACCTGGAGGGCCGGGTGATCCTGCGCCAGGCCGCGCTGGCCCCGCCCGAGGGCGTCCGCACCGACCTGCAGGTGCTGCGGGAGCTCGCCGCCCGTCTCGGCAGGGACAAGGGGTTCCCCGCGGACCCGGAGGAGGTCTTCGGCGAGCTGAGGCGCGCGTCCGCCGGGGGCCAGGCCGACTACGCGGGCATCAGCTACCGGCGGATACGCGCCGAGGACGGCGTCTTCTGGCCCTGCCCCGACGACGACCACCCCGGCACGCCACGGCTGTTCCTCGACCGCTTCGCCACACCGGACGGGCGGGCCCGCTTCGCGGCCGTCCCGCACCGCCCGGCGGCCGAGGAACCCGACGCGGACTTCCCGCTGTACCTGACGACAGGACGGGTGGTCGGCCACTACCAGAGCGGCGCCCAGACCCGGCGCGTCCCGGAGCTGGCCGCGGCGGCACCGGGCCCCTTCGTCGAGCTGCACCCCCATCTCGCCGGGCGGCTCGGCGTCGCCGAGGGCGAGCTGCTCGCCGTGACGAGCAGGCGCGGCCGGGCGGTGGCCCCGGCACGGGTGACCGACACGATCCGGCCGGACACCGTCTTCATGCCCTTCCACTGGGGCGGGGCCGGCCGGGCCAACTCGCTCACCAACCCCGCCCTCGACCCCACCTCCGGGATGCCGGAGTTCAAGGTGTGCGCCGTACGCGTCGAAGCCGTACGTGCCGAAGCCCTACGTGCCGAAGCCGTACGCGGCGAAGTCGAAAAGGCGGCGCGGTGAGCGGGTCGCGGGTCGCCGTCGTCGGCGCCGGGATGGCGGGCGCGCGGTTCGCCCAGCAGTTCCTCGCGCACGCCCCGGGCGCCGACGTCGCCCTGTACGGGGCCGAGCCGCGCGGCCCGTACAACCGCACCCTCCTCGCCGACGTCCTGACCGGCCGCTACGCCCCGGACGCCGTCGCCCTGACCTGCGGCCCGGGCGCGCGGGTGCGCACCGGCTGCGAGGTCACCGCCGTCGACAC
>NZ_JAINFC010000509.1 GCF_020740835.1 Streptomyces sp. UNOC14_S4 | reverse complement strand
CTCCGCGCAGTCCCTGCTCTTCGGCCACCGCTTCCACCCCACCCCCAAGGCCCGCACCGGCACCGCCCGGGACTGGATCCGCTACGCCCCCGAGAACCGCGCCCGCTTCCCCCTGCACCACCTCGCCGTACGCCGGAGCGCCGTCCGCGAGGAGACCGTCTCCGACGGGGCCCTGGCCGTCCTCGACCGGCAGCGGGCCGTACCCGACGGCTACCGGCTGCTGCCCGCGCACCCCTGGCAGTACGCCATGCTTCGCGACCACCCCGCGCTGCGCGCCGCCCTCGCCCGGCGCGACGTCCTCGACCTCGGGCCCGGCGGCGCCGACTTCGGGCCCACCGCCTCCGTGCGCACCCTCTACGACGGCCGGGACTTCCTGAAGTTCAGCCTGAACATCCGCATCACCAACTGCCTGCGCAAGAACGCCGCGTACGAGCTCGCGGGCGCCGTCGCCCTCACCCGCCTGCTGGAGCCCGTCGCCGTGCGCCTCGCCGCCCGCTTCCCCGGCGCCGACCTGCTGCGCGAGC
Source organism: Streptomyces sp. UNOC14_S4 (assembly GCF_020740835.1). Classification (GTDB taxonomy): domain Bacteria; phylum Actinomycetota; class Actinomycetes; order Streptomycetales; family Streptomycetaceae; genus Streptomyces. The sequence continues at coordinate 4,770 of NZ_JAINFC010000509.1, read as the reverse complement.
CCGGCTACCGCACCCTCGACGTCGGCAGCCGCGACCTCGTCGAGGGCTTCGGCGTGATCGTCCGTGAAGGGCTCGCCGCGCGGCTCGCCCCCGGCGTCACCGGACTCCTCGCCGCCGCCGTCGCCGACGAGTACCCCACCGGCGGCGCCCACCTCGGACGGCTCCTGCCGCGGACCGGCCCGCGCGGGGCCCTCGCCTGGTGGGACGCCTACCTCGGGCTGCTGGTGCCGCCCGTGCTCGCCGCCTACTTCGACCACGGCGTCGTCCTCGAACCGCACCTGCAGAACGTCGTCCTGGGCGTCGGTCCCGACGGCACGCCCCGCCAGGTGCTCTTCCGGGACCTGGAGGGCACCAAGCTGCTCGCCGACCACCACGCCGCCGCGCTCGCCGCGCTGCCCGAGGACGTGGCCCGGCCCCTGACCTACGACCGCGAACGCGGCTGGGACCGCGTCGTCTACTGCCTCCTCGTCAACCACGTCGCCGAGATGCTCGCGGCCCTCGCCGACCGGTACCCCCACCTCGAACCCGAGCTGTGGTCCGCTGTCCGCCGGACCCTGGCCGCCCGCTCCGCCGCGCACGGCAACCCGCCCGAGCTGTGCGCCCTGACCGCCGGGGCGCCGCTGCCCGCCAAGGCCAACCTGCTGACCCGCTGGGAGCGCAGGGCCGACCGGGACGCGGGCTATGTACGCATCGCCTCGCCGCTGGTGCCCGACGTGCTGGCCCCCCTCGTCCCGCTCAGCCGCACCGTCCGCGCCGGGGCCCGCGCGTCCTGCCCCGCCGTCACCGACTCCCGGCAGCACGTCACCGACTCCCGGCACGCCGCGGGCCCCCGCGCCGCCCGTACCGAGCCCCGGAGCGCCGCCTCGTGATCTCCGTGATCTCCCCCCGCGCCGCCGCGTACGCCGCCGGCCTGTCCGCCGCCGAGCTCCCCGCCTACGTCCACGACCTCGCCGCGCTGGACGGGCACGCCCGCGCCGTCCGCGCCGCCCTGGGCGCCCCGTCCGAGCGGGTCGAGCTCTACTACGCGGCCAAGGCCAACCCCGCCCCCGAACTCCTGCGCGCGCTCGCCCCGCACGTCGACGGCTTCGAGGTCTCCTCCGGCGGCGAGCTCGCCCACGTCCGCGCGGCCGTCCCCGGGCACCCGCTCGCCTTCGGCGGCCCCGGCAAGACCGAGGACGAGCTGAGACGCGCCCTCGCCCTCGGCATCGAACGCTTCCACGTGGAGAGCGAGAGCGAACTGCGGCTGCTCGCGGACCTCGCCGGTGAACGGCCCGGCACCGCGCCCGCCGACGTGCTGCTGCGCGTCAACCTCCCGGCGGGGGAGCGCGGCGAACTCGACGGCGCCGCCCTGGCCATGGGCGGCCGGCCCGGCCCCTTCGGCCTCGACCCCCAGCAGGCGGAGGCATGTCTTCCGCTCTTCCGGGGTCGCCGGCTGCGGCTGCGCGGTATCCACGCCCACCTCGCCAGCGGCCTCGGCGCACCCGCCCACCTCGCCGTGGCGGCCCGGGTGACGGCCTGGGCGCGGGACCTCGCCGACCGGCACGGCATCGGCCTGAGCGAGGTGAACATCGGCGGCGGCATGGCCGTGGACTACGCCCGGCCGTACGACCGCTTCGACTGGCGGGCCCACGGCGCGGGCCTGCGCGCGCTCGCCGCCGCGCACCCCGGCCTCACCCTGCGCGTGGAACCGGGCCGGGCGCTGACCGCGTACTGCGGCTGGTACGTCACCGAGGTCCTCGACCTCAAGCACAGCCATGGCGAGGCCTTCGCGGTGCTGCGGGGCGGCACCCACCATCTGCGGACACCCGCGGCCAAGGGGCACAGCCAGCCGTTCACGGTGCTGCCCGTCGAGGAGTGGCCGAGGGCCTGGCCGCGCCCCGCGGCGCTCGACGAGCCCGTGACGCTGTGCGGGCAGCTGTGCACCCCCAAGGACGTGCTCGCCCGGCGGGTGCCGGTCGCCGCGCTCAGGGCGGGGGACAGGGTCGCCTTCGCCATGGCGGGCGCGTACGCGTGGAACATCTCGCACCACGCGTTCCTGATGCACCCGGAGCCGACATTCCACTTCCTGCCCTGACGACTTCCCGCCCTGACGACGTGACGGCTTCCTGTCGTGACAAGGCGTCAGGGAGGCGGCGGTCCCAGGAGGGGGCACCGCGCGGGCTTGGCTTGAAACCCATGGTTTTCGGCGCTCTTCTCGTGGTGCATGCATCTATCCCGGCGTAGTGTGATCTTCACCGCCCGTGCGCAAAACCTGCCGCGGGCCCTCGCATACGGGGAGAGCCGCTCCGGCATCACACCCGTCGGACGGCCGAGTGAAGGGGAACACCTCAGGCATGTGCGGCATCACCGGATGGATCGCCTACGACCAGGACCTGACGACCGCGCGCGGCACGCTCGACGCGATGAACCAGACTCAGGTCTGCCGCGGCCCGGACGCGGGCGGTGCATGGCTGGACACCCACGCCGCGCTCGGCCACCGCAGGCTCTCCATCATCGACCTGGAGGGCGGCGTCCAGCCCATGGTCGCCGAGCACGACGGCCGTACCCTCGCCGCCATGACCTACAGCGGCGAGGTCTACAACTTCCGTGAGCTGCGCACCGAGCTCGAAGGCCACGGGCACACCTTCCGCACCACCAGCGACACCGAGGTCGTGCTCCACGCCTACCTTCAGTGGGGCGAGTCCTTCGCCGAGCGGCTCAACGGCATCTACGCCTTCGCCATCTGGGACCCGCGCACCGAGGAGGCCCTCCTCGTCCGCGACCGCATGGGCGTCAAGCCGCTCTACTACTACCCCACCCCCGACGGCGTCCTCTTCGCCTCCGAGCCCAAGGCCGTCCTCGCCCACCCCTCCGTCCGCCCCGTCGTCGACGCCGAGGGCCTCGCCGAGATGCTGGCCTTCACCAAGACACCCGGCCACGGCATCTACAAGGGCATGCGCGAGGTCCGCCCCGGCCACACCGTACGGGTGCGCCGCGGCGGCCTGACCGAGCGCGGCTACTGGGCACTTCGGTCCCACGAGCACACCGACGACCTGGACACCACGGTCAAGACCGTCCGCGAGCTGCTGGAGGACATCGTCTCCCGCCAGCTCATCGCCGACGTCCCGCTGTGCACCCTGCTCTCCGGCGGCCTCGACTCCTCCGTCATCACCGCGCTCGCCGCCCAGGGCCTCGCCGACGGCGGCCACGGCCCTGTGCGTTCCTTCGCCGTCGACTTCGTCGGCCAGGCCGAGCACTTCAAGGCCAGCGACCTGCGCGGCACCCCCGACGGCCCGTTCGCCCACGCCCTCGCCGAGCACGTCCGCGCGGACCACTCCGACATCGTCCTCGACACCGCCGACCTGATGGACCGCGGCCACCGCGACGCCGTACTGCTCTCCCGTGACCTGCCGGTCGGCTTCGGCCAGGTCGACACCTCGCTCTACCTCCTCTTCAAGGCCATCCGCGGGCACTCCACGGTCGCGCTGTCCGGCGAGTCCGCCGACGAGGTCTTCGGCGGCTACCGCTGGTTCCACGACCCCGCCGCCGTCAACGGCGACACCTTCCCCTGGCTCACGGCCCGCATCTTCGACACCGTCTCCGGCGACAGCAGCGGCGGCCGCACCGACTTCCTCGACCCGGCGCTCCTGCGCAAGATCGACGTCCCCGGCTACCAGGAGGCCCGCTACCGCGAGGCCCTCGCCGAGGTCCCGCGCCTGGAGGGCGAGACCGGCCTGGAGCGCCGCATGCGCGAGATCAGCTACCTGCACCTGACCCGCTTCGTGCAGCTGCTGCTCGACCGCAAGGACCGCGTCAGCATGGCCACCGGCCTTGAAGTCCGCGTGCCCTTCTGCGACCACCGCCTCGTCCAGTACGTCTTCAACACCCCCTGGGCGATGAAGACCTTCGACGGCCGCGAGAAGTCGCTGCTGCGCGCCGCCACCCGCGACCTGCTGCCCGCCTCCGTCGCCGACCGCGTCAAGAGCCCGTACCCCAGCACCCAGGACCCGCGCTACCCCGGCGTCCTGCGCGAGGAGCTGCGCCGCGTGCTCGCGGACAGGAACGCGCCCGTGCACGACCTCCTGGACACCGCGGCCATCACCGACTCGCTCGGCCAGGGCACCGGCGAGGCCTTCCAGTCCACCACGGAGCTGGTCCTCAGCCTCGACACGTGGCTGACCACCTACGGCGCCTCCATCGAGCTGTAGCCCTGCCGACACCGGGGGACTCCCTGACGCACAATGGATGACACAACGCAGTACGTGACGTACGTGACGTACGTGACGCCAACGTCCGACCGGGGAGTCCCACCGTGGCCCTGCACCTGACCGTCGACCCTGACGCGACCGAACCGCCCTACGAGCAGATCCGCGCGACCATCGCCGAACAGGCCCGCTCCGGCGCCCTGCCGGTCGGTTACAAACTCCCCACCGTCCGCGGCTTCGCCGAGGAACTCGGCCTGGCCGCCAACACGGTCGCCAAGGCGTACAAGGCGCTGGAAGCGGACGGCGTCATCGAGACGCGGGGACGGAACGGGACGTTCGTGGCGGCGCAAGGGGACACGGCGGCGCGGGAGGCGGCCGCGGCGGCCTCCGCGTACGCGCAGCGCGCGCGGCGTCTGGGGCTGGACCACGACGCTGCTGTGGCAGCGGCGGTGGCGGCGTTGCGCGCCGCGTACGGCGACTGACCGGGGCTTCGCCCCGGACCCCGTGGTCGGTTGCGGCCGGTGGGCCCGTTTGTGCCCACCCTCCCCCAGACTCCGTCCGGGAGGTGCCCCCAGCCGTGCGGAAC
>NZ_JAINFC010000508.1 GCF_020740835.1 Streptomyces sp. UNOC14_S4 | reverse complement strand
GGTCCGGACAGCCCGCCCGCCCCCGCCGCCTCCATGGACTCCAGGGCGGCCGCGACCACCGCGGCCACCGCCGCGGCCGCGGCCCGCCGCCGCGACCACCGCAGCACCAGCGCGCACGGCACCCCGATGACCGCCGTCCAGGCCAGCGCCGCGCCGCCCACGAGCCACCACGGAGGCCCGAACGTCGCGAGCTTGGCCCGCCCGAGCTCGCCGGACGCCACGTACGCCAGGAAGGCCGTCATGACCCCGCAGAGCACCGCGCCCAGTGCCGCCGTACCGGCCGTGCGGGCCGCCTTCGTATGACGGAGCAGGTCGGGGTCGCGCGGCACGGCCGCGTACGCGACCGACACGCCCGTCGCGACCGACAGCGCCGAGGCCACGACCAGCGCGGGCGTCCCGGCCGGGCCCGGCGCGGGGATCGCCACGAAGAGCGGGAAGCGCGGCAGCAGCGGGTAGCCCGCCACCCCGAGCGGGGCCACGACGCCGACCGTACCGACCATGAAGCCGGGGCCGAGCCCGTACGCCGCCGCCCAGACGACCGCGTTCGGCAGCAGCGCCACGCACAGCAGGATCACGGCGATGCGCCCGGACCAGGCGAAGGTCATCTGGAGCAGCGACTGCTGCGCCGTGCCCGCGTGCAGGGCGAGCGAACCGGCCAGCAGCAGCGCGCCACCGCCGAGCAGGGCGAGCGTGCCCGCCACGCCGGTCCGTACGACATCGTGCACCCGGGGGCGCGTGACCCAGCGCCGCACGCCGGGCGGAAGCGCCCCGAGCGCCCGCCGGGTGAGGGAGGGCCGGGCCGCGCCGGGGCAGCGTGCCGCCGCCCATGCCCCGATCCCGACGGAGGCACCCGCGAAGAGCGGCAGGTGCAGCAGGGCGCTCAGCGGATCCACCCGCAGGGGGCCCGACGAGGCGTAGAGCGAGGCGGCCCCGGCCACGAAGAGATAGCCGCCGAGCAGGGCCACGATCGCCTTGCGCGGCGCGAGCCCGGCGGAGCCCTCGGCAGAACCCGCGGAAGAGCCCGCGGCGGAACCCCCGGCAGGGACGTCACCGAACGGGACGTCACCGAGGAGGTCGAGCCCGGCGTACTCGGGCGGCTCGTCCCGTACCTCGTCCGGCGGCTCGTCCGTGGGGTCGAGGGTGTGCCGCGCGGCCCGGTAGAGCAGCCAGCTCGGCAGGGCGGTGAACAGCAGCGGCGTCAGGCCGATCGGCGCGGGCGTCCCGGAGAGCGTCTCGGTCCGCACGAGGTGCGCGCCGTGGGCGAGCAGCCACAGGGCCGCGGCGACGCGGAGCGCTGTCGCGGGGCCGCTGTCGGGGTACGGGGAGGAGATCCACAGCGACAGGACGCCCACGGCGAGCGTGCCGAGCCCCAGGCCCGCGGCGACCATCCCGCCGAGGAACACCGTGCCCGCCATGGGCGGCCCCGCGGCGGCGCTCCTGCTCCGCGCGGACAACGGCGGGCTGTGATCGGCATATTGGGTCACAAGGCCATGCTGCCAACAACATGGCATTCATACGGGTAGCAGGCAAATAGCCGTCGTGTCGCCCAAATACGTTTATGCACCTTTTCACCCAGAGGGCGCCCCGAAGGGGCGCGGGGAACTGCGCGCCCAGCCACACACAGCCCGCACCCGCGCACACAGCGCAAGACGCACCCCGGTAGGCGGGGCCCAGGACGGCCGAAGCGACAAAGGGCGTGGCCCCGCACCCCATGACGGGGTACGGGGCCACGCCCCGACGGTCCAGAACCGTCAGAGCAGTACGGCTCAGGCGGACAGCGCCGCGCGCGCCAGGCGGGCCGTCTCGGACGGCGTCTTGCCGACCTTCACGCCCGCGGCCTCGAGGGCCTCCTTCTTCGCCTGGGCGGTGCCGGAGGAACCGGACACGATCGCACCGGCGTGGCCCATCGTCTTGCCCTCGGGCGCGGTGAAACCGGCCACGTAGCCGACGACCGGCTTGGTGACGTTGGCCTTGATGAAGTCCGCGGCCCGCTCCTCGGCGTCGCCGCCGATCTCGCCGATCATGACGATCAGGTCGGTGTCGGGGTCGGCCTCGAACGCGGCGAGCGCGTCGATGTGCGTGGTGCCGATGACCGGGTCGCCACCGATGCCGACGGCGGACGTGAAGCCGATGTCACGCAGCTCGTACATCATCTGGTAGGTCAGCGTGCCCGACTTGGACACGAGGCCGATGCGGCCGGGCTTGGTGATGTCGCCCGGGATGATGCCGGCGTTGGACTGGCCCGGGGTGATCAGACCGGGGCAGTTCGGGCCGATGATCCGGGTCTTGTTGCCCTTCTCGCAGGCGTAGGCCCAGAAGGCGGCCGAGTCGTGCACCGCGATGCCCTCGGTGATCACGACGGCCAGCGGGATCTCGGCGTCGATCGCCTCGACGACGGCGGCCTTGGCGAAGGCCGGCGGCACGAAGACGACGGTGACGTCGGCACCGGTCTTCTCCATCGCCTCCTTGACGGAGCCGAAGACCGGCACGGCGGTGCCGTCGAAGTCGACCTCGGTGCCCGCCTTGCGCGGGTTCACGCCACCGACGATGTCGGTGCCGTCGGCCAGCATGAGCTTGGTGTGCTTCATGCCCGTGGCGCCGGTCATCCCCTGGACGATGACCTTGCTGTCCTTGGTGAGGAAGATAGCCATGGTTGTGGAGTCCTCGTCCCTTACTTCGCAGCCAGCTCGGCGGCCTTGTCGGCCGCGCCGTCCATGGTGTCCACGCGCTGGACCAGCGGGTGGTTGGCGTCCGACAGGATCTTGCGACCCAGCTCCGCGTTGTTGCCGTCGAGGCGGACGACGAGCGGCTTGCTGACGTTCTCGCCCTTGGCCTTCAGCAGCTCCAGCGCCTGGACGATGCCCTTGGCGACCTCGTCGCACGCGGTGATGCCACCGAAGACGTTGACGAAGACGGACTTGACGTCCGGGTCGCCCAGGATGATCTCAAGACCGTTGGCCATGACCTCGGCCGAGGCGCCGCCACCGATGTCGAGGAAGTTGGCGGGCTTGACGCCACCGTGGTTCTCACCGGCGTAGGCGACGACGTCGAGGGTGCTCATGACGAGACCCGCGCCGTTGCCGATGATGCCGACCTGGCCGTCGAGCTTGACGTAGTTCAGGCCCTTGGCCTTGGCGGCGGCCTCCAGCGGGTTGGCGGCGGCCTTGTCCTCCAGCGCCTCGTGCTCCGGCTGGCGGAACTCGGCGTTGGCGTCCAGGGACACCTTGCCGTCGAGGGCGATGACACGGCCGTCGGCGACCTTGGCCAGCGGGTTGACCTCGACGAGGAGCGCGTCCTCGGCGACGAAGGTCTTCCACAGGGTCACGAGGACCTCGGCGACCTGCTCGGCGACCTCGGCCGGGAACTTCGCCTGGGCGACGATCGCGCGGGCCTTCTCGATGTCGACACCCTTGTTGGCGTCGACCGGCACCTTGGCGAGCTTCTCGGGGGTCGTCGCGGCGACCTCCTCGATGTCCATGCCGCCCGCGACCGAGGCCATGGCCAGGAAGGTGCGGTTGGTGCGGTCGAGGAGGTACGAGACGTAGTACTCCTCGGCGATCTCCGGAGCGGTCTCCGCGATCATCACCTTGTGGACCGTGTGGCCCTTGATGTCCATGCCGAGGATGTCGGTCGCGCGGGCGACCGCCTCGTCCGGGGTCGCGGCGAGCTTCACGCCACCGGCCTTGCCACGGCCACCGACCTTGACCTGGGCCTTGATGACGGACTTGCCGCCGAGACGCTCGGTCGCCTCGCGGGCCGCCTCAGGCGTGTCAATGACTTCACCGGCCAGCACCGGTACACCGTGCTTGGCGAAGAGGTCCCTCGCCTGGTACTCGAACAGGTCCACGCGCGTCCGTCCCTTTTCCATGGATATCGCGGTTCGTTGTCTGCGCGGGCGTGCCGCGGGCCAGCGTGACGACGCGATCTTTGACGAGGGCGGCACACGTTCACCGTTGACGCGGCATGTCCGTCTCGCAGGTTATCCCCGAGGGGGGACCGTCCCTAAATCCCAGGTCACACTCCGGCCGTGATTACGCTCACAGATCGCACACGGCCCGCCACGGCCCGGGCCGCCTACGGAGGGTCACGTTCCGCTCCCGGTCAGCCCTCCGGGACGGGCAGGGGGCGCCCCTCCAGAGCCGCGGCCATCACCTCCGGGAAGAGGTCGGGGGTGCAGGCGAAGGCCGGTATGCCCAGGGCCGCGAGCGCCGCGGCACGGTCCCGGTCGTAGGCCGGGGCACCGTCGTCGGAGAGCGCGAGCAGCGCCACGAACCGCACGCCCGCGGCCCGCATCTCCGCGACCCGCCGGAGCATGCCGCGGCCCGTCCCGCCCTCGTAGAGATCACTGATGAGGACGACAACGGTCTCCGCCGGGCGGGTGATGCGCGCCTGACAGTGGGCGAGCGCCCGGCCGATGTCCGTGCCGCCGCCGAGCCGGGTGCCGAAGAGCACGTCGACCGGGTCCGCCAGCTGATCGGTGAGGTCGACGACGGCCGTGTCGAAGACGACGAGCCGGGTGTCGAGCGAGCGCACCGAGGCGAGGGCCGCGCCGAACACGGCCGCGTGGACGACGGAGGACGCCATGGAACCGGACTGGTCGACGCAGAGGATCACCTCTTTCCGCACCGACCCGGCCGCCCGCGCGTGCCCGACGAGCCGCTCCGGGACGACCGTGCGGTGGGCGGGCAGATAGTGCTTGAGGTTGGCGCGGATGGTGCGGCCCCAGTCGACGTCCCCGTGCCGGGGGCGGCGGGCGCGCGCCGACCGGTCGAGCGCACCGCCGACGGTGGTCCGGGTGCGCTGCGTCAGCCGCTCCTCCAGCTTCCGCACGACCTGGCGAACCACGACGCGGGCGGTGGTCCGGGTCGTCTCGGGCATGACCTTGCCGAGCGTCAGGAGCACGCTCACGAGCTGCACGTCCGGCTCGACGGCCGCCAGCATCTCCGGCTCCAGCAGCAGCGCGGACAGCCCGATCCGGTCGATGGCATCACGCTGCATCACCTGAACGACGGACGCCGGGAAATACGTGCGGATGTCCCCCAGCCACCGCACCACGTGGGGGACGGACGGACCGAACCCGCCTCCCGCGGCGCCCGGCCCCTGCCCCGGGCCCGGGCGCGAGCCCAGGCCGGTGCCCGGGGCTCCGTAGAGCGCGTCCAGCGCACGGTCGATGACGGCGTCCTCCCCGCTGAGGCCCCAGCCGTCGCCGGGGCGTCCCGCCCGGCCCCCGTCCCGGAGGACGAGCCGCCAGCGACGCAGCCGCTCGGCGTCGGGGACGGGGGCCGGGCGGGACGCCCC
>NZ_JAINFC010000507.1 GCF_020740835.1 Streptomyces sp. UNOC14_S4 | reverse complement strand
GGCTGGGGCGGACGAAGGGGCCGGAGGACGTATCTGAGGCCGGACAGGAGGGCGGGCCGGAGGGGAGTGGTCCGGGTGGTGACGGGGTCATGGCGTCCCTCGGCTTCCGTCGGTGGGCCGGGGGCTTCCCCCGTCGGAGCCCGCCGGAAACGCGGACGTTACGGGAGACGGACCACCTGGGCGCCCCAGGTGAGGCCCGCGCCGAAGCCGAGCAGCAGCGCCAGGTCGCCGCCGCCCACCGCTCCCGACTCCCGCAGCCGCGCCATGGCCAGCGGGATCGACGCGGCGGACGTGTTCCCGGCGTGCGCCACGTCCCGCGCCACGGCCACCCGCCCGGGCAGTTCCAGCCGCTGCACCAGCGTCTCGATCATCCGCAGGTTCGCCTGGTGCGGGATGAAGGCACCGAGCTCCTCCGGCGCCACGCCCGCCGCGTCGAGCGCCCGCCGGGCGACCTCCGGCAGTTCGGCGATGGCCCAGCGGAACACCTCGGGCCCCGCCATCCGCATCGTGGGCCATGGCACGTCCTGGCCGTCGCGGTACTCCCGCCAGTCGGCCGAGTGCGCGATGAGCCCGGCGCGGCTCCCGTCGGTGCCCCAGACGGCTGGCCCTATCCCGTCCCCCGGCCCGCCGTCCGGGCCGTCCTGGCCCAGTGGCCCGACCACCACCGCCCCGGCACCGTCGGCGAACAGGATGCCGGTGGCGGGATCCTCCGGGTCGACGATGTCCGTCATCTTGTCGGAGCCGACCACCAGCACATGGCGCGCCGTGCCGTCCCGTACCAGCGAGGCGGCCAGGGTCAGCGCGTAACAGAAGCCCGCGCACGCCGCGTTCAGGTCGAACGCGGCGGCCCCGACGCCCAGCCGGTCGGCGATCACGGCCGCGCCACCGGGGCTCTGCCGCAGGTTCGACATCGAGGCCAGGACGACGGCGTCCAGCGCGGCGGGCGCGACCCCGGCGTCCGCGGCCGCCTTCCGCGCGGCCTCCACCGCCATGTCCACCACGGATTCGTCCGCCGCGGCGTAGCGACGCTCGACGATTCCGGTACGCCGTTCTATCCATTCGGCCGTACGTCCGGTGCGGGCGGCGACCTCGTCATTGCCCACGACCCGATGCGGCCGGTAGGCGCCGATCCCCAGAATTCCTACGTTGTGTGCGGCAGTTCGCCGTATCAGCATGGCAATACCCACCTTCGGTCCGTCCTGCCCGCCGGGCCGGGGCCGGCCGATCCCGCCGCCCCGTAATTCCGCACCTCCGGCGGAACCGGGTCACAGGGGTATCGACGGGAGCGCCGGGCCGACCCGGTCCGCGGCGGATGTCATCGGAGCCCGTGAGCGGTGTTTCCGTTCCGTTCCGGAAAAGCCGGACCGGCCGTTCCCGCCTGGGGCGACATCACAGTACGAGGATTCCGCCGTCCGGGAGTTGCAACGCAGTGACAACCGCCGTGCCGCACATATCGGCCCCCCGTAGCCGGATCGTTCAGCTCGCTTGCGGTGACTATGTACGGGCGGGTTGGATTACGCAACCCACCAAGTGACGGCCGTCGAGTGTTGAACGTCACGCGATCACCGCGATTTACCGGTCCGTGACGCGGGTCACAAAACTATTGCTTGCCTGCCGATACGGGCCCCTTCTACGGTCACCCCTGTGATCCAACTCATCGCAATGACCGGCTTGTTGTCGACGATCGAGATCCGTCTCCGTCCGGAGTTCCTGCCGACCGTCCACGCCGTGTCACCGGCCGCCGGAACGGAGGGCGCATGACGGCCGCACCTTCACCCCTGTCCCCCCTGGACCTGCTGGAACGGCGCCCAGGGGAGTGGATCGACGCCGGAGCGCACCTGAACGGTTTCGGTGGATTCCATGGCGGGCTCACGCTCGCGCTCATGGCCGCCGCGATGCAGGACGAAGTGCCGGATCTCGCCCTGCGCAGTGTTACCGCGCGTTTTCACCGAACCCTCGGCAACGCATTCCGGGTGGAGACCTCCCGGGTACGCGCCGGGCGCACTGTCACCTCTTTTGCCGCGCAGGCAATAACGGCCGAAGGAACGCATGTCGAGGCGTCCGCGGTCTTCGGAACTCCGAAGCCCGCGGAATGGCGGACGTTCGCCCCGGCGGCCCCGGCGGTCCCGCCTCCCGAGGAATGCGAGCTCTTCGTCATTCCGCCGGAGTTCGTGCCCATTTCCCGATACCTGGAGATCCGCCCGGTCGGTGCCGCCCGGCCCTATGCGGGCGGGGACGAGCCCGAACTCACCGCGTGGATCAGGCTGCTGGGCGACGAGCGGCCGCCGGACGCCCCACGTCTCGTCCTGCTGATGGACTCGCTCGCGCCGTCCTACGCGGCCGTGCTGTCGACGCTGGCCGTCGTGCCGACCGTCGAGCTCACCGTACGGCCCGGCGACGGCCTCGGCCGGGCCGACTCGCCCTGGATCCTGCTGCGCGCGCGGACCCGGACGGCCGACGCCGACGGCTGGGTGGACGAGGAGATCGACGCCTGGGACCGCGACGGCACCCATCTGGGCTCGGCCCAGCAACTCCGCATCATCCGCAGCGTCTGAGAGCACCACCGGCCCTGTCTGAGGGCAACCACAGGCACGGCCGGAAGCACCACCGGCCCTGTCCGGGAGCACCACCGGCAGGGTCTGGGAGCACCACCGGCACGGCTGAGAACAAAGAGCTCCATCCGCACGGCACTAGCCACATCATCAGCACTTCCAGCACCATCAGTACCACCAGCACGGACAGCACCACCTTGCACGGCACGGACAAAACGTTCGCAGGGCCCGCAGCCATCGGAGGAGTGCCGGGCCCCGGTCACGAGAGCAAGCAACGGGGGGCGTGGTGGATCACATATCGGGATGGGCGCGTTCGGAACGGCCCATGTCCCTGCCCGAGGTACTGGAGCACCGCGCGGAGCAGCCGCCTCGGCTCGCTTTCCGCTTCCTGCCCGACGGCACCTCTGACGAGGCCGTCGACTGGACGTACCGGGACCTGGCGGAGCATGCCGCCCTTGTCGCCGCCGACCTGCTGCGGCGCGAACTCGCCGGCCGCCGCGTGGTCCTGGCCCTCGATCCCGGCCTCCACTACGTCGCGGCCCTCTTCGGGATCTTCCGGGCCGGTGCCACCGCCGTGCCCTCCTTCCCGCCCACCGGCAGGCGGGCCCTGGCCCGCTTCGCCTCGATCGTCGAGGACTGCCGCCCCGACGTGATCATCGCGGACGCCCGGCTGGCGGAGCGCGTCGCCCAGTTCGAGGCCGGGCTCCCGGCGACCGCGCACCGCCCGCAGTGGATGTTCGTCGACGACGCCTTCTTCCGGGCCGCCCCGGCCGAGGACCCGCGGGCCACGCCCGTACGGATCGCCGAACCGGCGCTGCTGCAGTACACCTCCGGCTCGACCGGGGACCCCAAGGGCATCGTGCTCAGCCACGACAACCTGGTCAGCAACTGCCTCGCCCTGGAAGAGAACATGGGCTACGAGCCCGACCGCGTCGGCTGCACCTGGCTGCCGCCGTACCACGACATGGGGCTGATGGGCACGATCATGCTCGCGGTGCACGGGGGCTGGCCCCTGGTGCTGATGCCCCCCGCGTTCTTCGTGCAGCAGCCGTACCGCTGGCTCAAGGCGATCACCGACCACAAGGTGACGATTTCGGTCGGCCCGAACTTCGCGTTCGACCTCTGTACGACACACATCACCGACGAGGAACTGGCGACGCTCGACCTCGGCACCCTGCGCCAGGTCTTCTGCGGCTCCGAGCCGGTCTCCCGGGCCACCCTCGACGCCTTCCGCGAGCGCTTCGGCCCGCGCGGCTACGACGAGACGTCGCTCATCCCGTGCTACGGCCTCGCCGAGGCGACGCTGTACGTCTCGGGCAAGCGCACGGGCAGCCCTGTCCGGACGGCCTGGCTGGACAAGGCGGAGCTCGAGAACGGCCGCGTACGGCGGCTCGGCGAGGAGGAGGCCGAGGCCGCGGGGGAGGGCGAGGCCACCCGCGTCGTCAGCTGCGGCGCGATCGCCCTGGACCACGAGGTGATCATCGTCGACCCGCGGGACCGCAGGCCCGTGGAGCCCGGACACGTCGGCGAGGTCTGGGTGCACGGCCCGAACGTCGCCATCGGCTACCTCGGCAGGCCGGACCTCACCGCGGAGACCTTCACCGCCCGCCTGGCGGGTTCGGGAAGTGAACGCGGTGAACGTGATGAACGCGATGAACGCACCTATCTGCGCACCGGCGACCTGGGTTTCCTGCTCGACGGCGAACTCTGCATCACCGGACGCCTCAAGGATCTCGTCGTCATCGCGGGCCGCAATCTCTATCCCCAGGACATCGAGCAGTCCGTACGGCGCTGCCACGAGAAGATCCGTGGCGCCGCGGCTTTCTCCGTGCCGGGGAAGAGCGGCGAGGAACTGATCGTGGTCGCCGAATTCCGCGGTACGGCGCGGCAATTGGCCGGGGAATTCGACGAGGTGCGCGACTCGGTGATCTCCGTGGTCACCCGGGAACAGGGTGTGGCCCCCGCCGATGTGCACTTCGGGCCCGTCGGCGCCATTCCGATGACGACCAGCGGAAAGGTCCGCCGGGACGCGACGCGGAGCGCCTATCTCCAGGGAACGCTGAAAAAGCTGACCCCGTCCGCCGACGACCTGTCGCTGTCCGCGCGGTGACGGGGAGCCCACGATGACTTCCGTGCCCGGGATATCGGCCGGCCCGTCCGCCGCCGACCCCGCAAAGCCTTCCGGTTCCACCGATTCCACCGCCGTGCCGACCGGGTCCTCCGGCGGCGCCGACACCGACGCCTCCGCCCGGCGGCTGGCCTACATCACCGTGGGGGTGCCCACCCTCGGTTTCGCCGGCGCGGTGCTGTTCTCCTTCTCGTACGGCTTCACCGGCGTCGACCTCGGACTGCTCGTCGGCATGTACCTGCTGACGTCGCTGGGTGTCGAGGGCGGCTTCCACCGCTTCTTCTCCCACCTGTCCTTCACCGCCCGGCCCGCGGTCACCGCCTTCTGGGGCATCGCCGGGTCCATGGCCGCCCAGGGCCCGGTCGTGTTCTGGGTGGCGACCCACCGGCAGCACCACGCCTTCACCGACCGCGACGGCGACCCGCACTCGCCCCGGCCGATCGAGGACGGCAGACGGTTCGGCCGCGTCCGGGGCTTCTGGCACGGCCACGTCGGCTGGCTGTTCACGGTCCGCCGCGACAACTGGAGCAGGCGCGTCCCGGACCTGCTGCGGAACCGGCTGATCATGAAGATCAACCAGTACTACTTCGTCTGGGTGCTCCTCGGACTCGCCCTGCCGGCGCTGCTGGGCTGGGCGCTCGGCGGGGG
>NZ_JAINFC010000506.1 GCF_020740835.1 Streptomyces sp. UNOC14_S4 | reverse complement strand
GCGGCCATGACGGTGGCGAAGCAGCCGTACACCCCGAACTCGTACCACTCGATGAAATTGCCCACGGACCCCGCGGCCAGGGCGCGCCGGGCCTGTCTCCGGTGGTCGGTCCCGACGCCGTCGGCGGAGAGTACGGTCACGGGGACATCCTCCTCCGCGCGAGGGGAGCGGGACAGGTGCGGGCGGGGCGGGACCGGGTCAACGGCCGACGGCGTTCCGGGTGATGGCCAGGGCCGCCATGTCGTCGTCGCGCGGCCCGCCGATCCAGTGCTCGACGTCACGCACGAGGGCCTCGATCACCTCACCCGGCTGCCGGAACGGCCCCCGGCCGACGAGGTGATCCCCCGGTTCGTACAACCTGCCGGAGCGGTCCCGGGCCTCCGTCACCCCGTCCGCGATCAGCAGCCTGGAGCCGTATGGGGTGTCCTGCACCGCGTACGGCTCCAAGCTGCTGCTCAGTGCCTCGATCTGGGCTGCCTTTTGGAGTTCTCTCCCGGATAAGTCCGGGAGACTCTCCCCTGGATCGCCCCGGGGAGTTTGGCAGGTCACGCCTGTCCAACGGCGACCCTCCCGGCCGCCGGAGCAAGTACGAGACTCACTCGGGTTGTTAAGGACTTGGTTGTCGTCCCCAACGGTGCACCAACCGTACCAGAAGCATTACGGAGCGATGCGACGGCGCTCCGCACCAGCCGGTCAAGGACCGCCTTCACCGCCCCCGCGAACGAGGGAGCACTGGCCAAGATCTCGCTGGACGGTCAGCGGCCCGACGCGGGCCGGGGGCACGGGCAGCACGGCGCGCTGGGCCGCCTCCGCGACGGAGCGCACGGCCTCCAGGCGGCGCCCGTGGCGGGCGATGACCCGGTTCACCCCGATACCGACGCCCGCCGTGAACACCGCGTCGGTCAGGGTGAGCGTGCCGACGACATGGCCGAAGTAGCCGTCCTTGACCGTCAGCGCCAGCTCGACCAGGACGACGACCGCCCCGGCGGCGACGGTGTGCGGCAACGAGAGCAGCGCCCCTGCCGCCACGACGGCGGCGGCCAGCAGCGGATCGCCCCAGTACTCACGCGGCGACAGGACGTTCCACACGGTCCCGGCCACGATCAGGGCCGTCGGGGCGAACGAGACGTACCGGGGCCACGTCATGGGAAGTGGATCCATCCGCGCCCCGATCCCGCTACCGACCGCCACCGCACCGCTTCATGCCTGAATCGCGATCATATGCACCGCCCGCACCGGCGGCGGGAACGCAGCGCCGCGCTCACCGCCGTGCCGCGCCGTCGGAGTTCTATACGACCTCCGCGTGGCCCACAGGGTGGTGCTCCTGCTCGCAGGCGTCGTCGGTCCCATGGACACCCCACGCGGGGAAGGGGTCGTCGTACGGAACGGTCTCGCCCTCCTTCATCAGGCACGCCGCCAGGGCGAACCGCAGCTCGTCGGCACGGAGATCGGTGCCGATGAAGACCAGTTCCTGGCCCTGCGCGGTGTCGTGGTCCCGTGTGCCCGAGGGCTCGAAGCGGGCCACGGAGCCGACCTGGGACCACAGGCCGGTCACACGGGGGCGGGTGGCCAGCCAGAAGAAGCCCTTGGACCGCAGGACCCGGCCGTGGTTCCCGCCGTCGAGGCCGGTGGTGACGAAGTCCCACAGCCTGCCGGGGTGGAAGGGGCGGTCGGAGCGGAAGACCGTCGAGGAGATGCCGTACTCCTCGGTCTCCGGGACGTGGTCGCCGTTGAGCTCCCTGACCCAGCCCGGCGCCTGCTGGGCCCGTTCGAGGTCGAACAGCCCGGTGCCGAGGACGGCGGCGGGCGCCACCCGCCCGCGTACGGCGGGCACGACCCGGGCCGCGGGGTTCAGCCGGGCCAGCGCGGCCCGGAGCCGGGTCGCGTCCCGCTCGCCGACCAGGTCGAGCTTGTTGAGGACGATGACGTCCGCGAATTCGACCTGGTCCATGAGCAGGTCGCTCACCGTGCGCTCGTCGTCCTCGTACTGGTCGAGCCCGCGCCCGGCGAGTTCGTCCCCTCCGGCCAGCTCGGGCAGGAAGTTCGCGGCGTCGACGACGGTGACCATGGTGTCCAGCCGGGCCAGGTCGCCCAGGGTGGCACCGTCGTCGCGCGGGAAGGCGAAGGTCGCGGCGACCGGCATCGGTTCGGAGATGCCGCTCGACTCGATCAGGAGGTGGTCGAACCGGCCCTCGCGGGCCAGCCGGCCGACCTCCTCCAGGAGATCGTCCCGCAGCGTGCAGCAGATGCACCCGTTGGTCATCTCGACGAGGCGCTCCTCGGTGCGCGAGAGCGCGGCCTCGCCTCCCCGTACGAGCGCGGCATCGATGTTGATCTCGCTCATGTCGTTGACGATCACCGCGACACGCAGGCCGTCGCGGTTGGCCAGGACATGGTTGAGCAGAGTCGTCTTGCCCGCGCCGAGAAAGCCGGACAGCACGGTGACCGGCAGTCGGCCGTCGGCCTCGGTCATCGCCGGTCAGCCCTCGGGGTGCAGCAGGCCGCGCTCGTACGCCGCGACCAGCCGCTGCGGGACGAGATACGAGGCCCCGTCCACGGTGATCGGCACCAGCTTCGGCGCGGTGGCCTTCCACTGCGCGCGACGGTGACGGGTGTTGCTGCGGGACATCTTCCGCTTCGGGACAGCCATGAGTACTCCCAGGTGAGCGCCGTAGTGCCGGAGCAGCGTAACATGAAAACGACTTCCATTTGCATCAGGTCCACGTCACCCCCGCTCGCGGCACTCGGCACGCGGCGCGAGCGCACTCGACACTCAGCACTCAGCACTCGCGAGCGCACTCGACACCGCGGCACCCCTCCGGACCGCGCCGGGTCAGCAGTACAGGTTTCCGCCCGGCGCCACACCGAGGAGCTGCGCGAAGCGCTGATAGCTCGCCACCCGGTTCTGCACCTGGCCGGGGTTGCCGCCGTTGCACTCCACGGCGCCGTTGATGCTGCGGATCGTCTCCCCGAAGCCGCGGCCGTTGACCATGGCGTCGTGCGGCGTCATGCTGCCGGGACCCCGCTGGGTGTTCCAGTACCACAGCGCGGTCTTCCAGGAGACGGCCGGGTCGTTCTGCACCAGCGAGGGGTTGTGGAGCAGGTCGATCCCGAGGGCGTCGCCCGCCGCCTTGTAGTTGAAGTTCCAGCTGAGCTGGAGCGGCCCGCGGCCGTAGTACGCGGCCTGACCGGCGGGGCAGCCGTAGGGCTGGCTCCCGTCGCAGTAGTGGGGGTAGTTGGCGGTGTTCTGCTCCACGACGTAGACCAGCCCGCCGGTCTCGTGGTCGACGTTCGCGAGGAAGGCGGCGGCCTCCTGCTTCCTGGTCTCGTCACTGCCGGTCCGGGCGAAGCCCGGGTACGCGCCGAGCGCGGCGACCAGGCCGTTGTAGGTATAGAACGCGTTCCGGTTGGGGAACATCTGCCGGAATTGCGCCTCGCTCACCGGGAAACCGCCGGGCTGCGGATCGCCGCCGCCCTGGCAGGTGTACGGATCCCAGTACCAGGTGCTGATGACCGGGTCGTAGCCGGGATTGTCGTGCGAGGCCTTGTAGTACTGCCCGTTGGTGTACCGGACGACCGTCCCCGCCGGATACCAGGTGCCCGCCGTCCAGTTGGAGGCACTGCCGCAGACACTGGCGGCGGCTCTCACCGCGGCCGTGGCGGACGGGGCGGCGACGACCACGCCGATCAGGGCCAGAGCGGCCAGCAGCAGGGCGGCGAATCGGGTCCTTCTCAGGTTTCTTCTCATCGCGCAAGTGAATATGCCAGAGGGATCACTGTCAATGACACGAACATTCTCCGGCCCAACTCGATTCACCAGACAATGAGTTCAGGACAACTGTCACTCAAGAGGCTTGCGGGAACGCCGGTATGCATGGCACCTCTGTACGGAAAGCCGGACGCGTGCCGGGAATTACCGCTGTCACGCACCGGCAATCTCTTCCACCCGCAATGACACGACCCCTGAACGAGGAGAAACCGTGCGTGACATGAAGCGTGTGAGATATGCGGCCGCCGCCCTGGTCGCCGCCGTCACCGGCATCGCCCTGGGCACGGGGACGGCGGCCGCCGATGTCCCGGTGGGACAGCCGATGAGCGGCAAGATGACGTACTACACCGACAAGGGTTACGGCGCGTGCGGCACGCCCATCGACGCGACGTCCCAGGAACTGGTCGCGGTCTCGCCGTCGTGGTGGACCTCCGCGAACCCGAACAACGACCCGCTCTGCCGGGGCATATCCGTGGAAGTCAGCTACAACGGCAAGACCATCAGGGTGCCGGTCAGGGACAAGTGTCTCTCGTGCGACCCGACCCACATCGACCTCAGCCAGCCGGCCTTCCAGAAGCTGGCACCGCTCGACCGGGGCGTGGTCAACGGAATCACCTGGAAGTTCGTCCGCTGACCGCCGGCATACGCGTCGGCTGGTGAGCGATGACGGCCCGGGCACGGGTCAGATCCCGTCCCGGCCCGCCTCCGTGCGCCGGACCAGCCCCGCGATCAGTGCGCCGAGCCTGGGCCACAGCTGACGGGGCAGGTCGTGCCCCATGCCCTCGATGATCACCAGCTCGGCGCCGGGGACGGCCTCCGCGGTCGCCTGCCCGCCGCTGACGTCGCACATGACGTCGGCGGCACCGTGGACGACCAGCGTGGGGACCTTCAGCGTCCGGAGCCGGGCCGTACGATCACCGGTGGCCAGGACGGCGACCGCCTGACGCATCATGCCCGGATGGTCGACGCCCCGGTCGTGGGCGAGACCGGCCCGTTCGGCCACGCCCGCCGCGTCGAAGGGGAACCCCGGGGACCCGACCGCCCGGAGCGCCCGTACCTGCCAGCCGACGTAGCCTTGGCGGTCGTCCGGCGGCGGCCCCAGCCCGCTCAGTTTCGCGAAGTGCGGCTGTCCTACCGCGAGGTCTCCGGTGGTGGACATCATCGAGGTCAGCGAGCGGACCCGGCCGGGGTGCTCGACGGCCAGCGTCTGGGCGATCATGCCGCCCAGGGAGGCCCCGACCAGGTGGGCGCTGTCGATCCCGAGGACGTCGAGCAGGCCGACGGCGTCGGCGGCCATGTCCGACAGCGAGTACGAGGCCGACGAGAGGTCACCGGCCAGTGCCGCCTGGAGGTCGGGCACCGGCGCGTCGCGGAAGTGCGTCGACCGGCCGGAGTCGCGGTTGTCGAACCGGATCACCTGCAGGCCGTGGCCGACGAGTTCGGCGCAGAAGCCGTCCGGCCAGTTGATCATCTGTGCCCCGCCGCCCATCATCAGCAGCACGGGCGGCGCCCCGGGGCCGCCGAAACGCTCGTAGACCACCTCGATGGCGGACGGACCGACGTTCACGGCCTTTTCCTCGCTCACTCTTCGCTCACCGC
>NZ_JAINFC010000505.1 GCF_020740835.1 Streptomyces sp. UNOC14_S4 | reverse complement strand
AAGCGGGACAAGTCGATAGCGAACACCCCTGGCGCTCTTCCGGATCGGGCGCCCCGGCATCACAGGACAGTAGGCTGAGTCCGGCAGCGCTGGAACTGTCGAGGCTCCTCGGAGGAGGTACATCATGACCGCCGAGATGGTGGCGCCCGCGTGGATGCATACGCAGATCAGCGCGGAGCAGTACGACTCCTGGTCCGAGGAGCAGTGTGCCGGCATTGAGATCGTGGACGGGATGATCGTGGTGAGCCCGAGCGCGTCCAAGCGGCACAACCGGCTGGCCCGAATCCTGGCCAATGCCCTGGACGCTGCCGCAGGCCCGGACTGGAACGCCGACACGGACTTCGACGTCCGCCTGCAGGACGTTCCGCTCACCAACCGCCGTCCGGACGTCGTCGTCTACCGGGCGGAGACCATCGATCTCACGCCCACCCGCCCCGAACATGTACTTCTGGTCGTCGAGGTCGTGTCGCCCGGCTCGGAAACCACCGACCGGATCGTGAAGGTGGACCAGTACGCCAAGGCCGGAATCCCCTTCTACTGGCGAGTCGAACAGGCCGCCACCGGTGTCCCGATCATCTACACCTACGTTCTCGACCCCGCCACCAAGGCCTACAGGGACGGCGAGATGTTCACCGGCGTGATCAAGGCTGCCGCGCCCTTCTCCGTCATGGTCGACCTGGGAGCCGTCTGACAGCACCGGAAGGTCATTTCCTCATGGCCGAGCACAAGGGGAAGCAAAAATTCCGGGAGCACTTGCCCGAGCGGTCGCGGACACGACCATGGAGTCTGCTGTTCGCTCACCGTTCTACACAAAGGTGACATGCAGGTCCTCACCGTGGTCGTTACCACCGTCGATCTCCTGCACGATATGCCCGTGGCGCTCCAGCAGCGCAGCGCACGCACCTCATTCACGGCTATACGCCCAACGCGCCGACTCTCGGGCACCTTCGGCATCCCGCCCCCTCTTGATCTTCGGGGGCAGGACCAGAACAGCCGAAGATGTGCACACAGCTTCCCCGCGAAGGACAGCACATCCGGGAAGCACCTGGCTGTCGATCATGCCTGTCGCTCCGTGCTCACGCCCTTGCACGACTACGAGACACGCGGAGGGCTGGATGCCACCCGGGAAGGAGACCGGCTGTCGGCGACAAGGGCATCGACGCCCAGTCACCGCTTTACGGCGTCACGCCTGGTAGAGGCGGTTACGGATTCGGTAAGCGCACTGGCACCAGTGACACGAGCTGTAGCCCACGCCGAGGAAGACGGGCACATCGCGGCGCCGACGGCGGGTTATCCACAGGCGGTTGTCCACAGGCCTGCCGGAAATCCCGGCGAGGCGGAACACTCGAAGCCCGGGGCGATCGCGGGGTGATCGCCGAAGGGGGACGGCTGCCGGGCGGCGGTGCCGCGGGCGCGGAAGGGGGCGGCGTGCGCCAGGTTCAACCGGACGGAGGACGGGAGGCGGTACGCCACCGGGGTGGCCCGCGGCCGGTCCGGGCGCGGGATGGCGGACATGGCGGCTCGGCACAGTGCCGGGCCGCCGGGCCCGCGGAGCGGGATCGGGGCCGCCGGGTGGCGGCCGGACGTCAGCCCTTGGCGGCGCTGTCGCCCTTGCCGCCCTTGCCGCCCTTCGCGCCACCGGCCGTGCCGGACGCGGTGGCGGCCGTGGCGGGGGCCGCGGCCGCGGTCATCGCCGCGGCCTCCGGGACCTCGTCGAACGAGACCTTCTTCATGTGCCTGTTCATGCTCTTCATCAGCATCCAGACGGCGGCGCCGAGCAGAGCGAAGACGATGAAGCCGAGGACGCCCGGCGTGACCTTGTTCTTGTCAAGGTCTTCGGCGGCGAGCGGCACGAGGTGGGTGGCGGCGAGGGTCGCAGTCGCGCTCATCATGGGGTCAATTGTTGCGGATGCCCGCGAAGAGGTCGTCCTCGGGGAGGCTGGTGGCGACGAGCGACTTCGCGAGCTCGTACTCCTCGGTCGGCCAGACCTCGCGCTGGAGGTCCAGCGGCACGCGGAACCAGCCGCCGTCGGGGTCGATCTGGGTGGCGTGCGCGATCAGCGCCTTGTCGCGGATCGCGAAGAAGTCACCGCAGGGCACATACGTGGTCAGCGTGCGCTCGCGGCCCATCTTCTGCCAGCGCTCCAGCCACTCCCCGTAGGGGGAGTCCATGCCACGGGCCAGCAGCGCCTCGTGCAGGGCCAGGGTGCGCGGCCGGTTGAAGCCCTGGTTGTAGTAGAGCTTCTGCGGCTGCCAGGGCTCGCCCGCCTCGGGGTAGCGCTCCGGGTCGCCCGCCGCCTCGAAGGCCACCATCGTGATCTCGTGGGTCATGATGTGGTCGGGGTGCGGATAGCCGCCGTTCTCGTCGTACGTGGTGATCACGTGCGGGCGGAACCCACGGATGAGCTTCACCAGGCGTCCGGCCGCCTCGTCGACGTCCTGGAGGGCGAAGCAGCCCTCGGGCAGCGGGGGCAGCGGGTCACCCTCGGGCAGCCCGGAGTCCACGAAGCCCAGCCACTCCTGCTTCACGCCGAGAATGTCACGCGCCTCCGCCATCTCCTTGGCGCGCACCTCGTGGATGTTCGCCTCGATGTAGGGGTCGCCCTGGAGCTTGGGGTTGAGGATGGAGCCGCGCTCACCACCCGTGCAGGTCGCGACCAGCACGTCCACCCCCTCGGACACGTACTTGGCCATCGTGGCCGCGCCCTTGCTCGACTCGTCGTCGGGGTGGGCATGCACCGCCATCAGTCGCAGCTGCTCTGTCAACGCTCGATCCTCAGTCACTGGTCGTGGCCCGTCTCATCGGTGTTTCGGGGCGCCTCCTATAGTGACCGAAGCGGGAGACGTTTCATTCCGGACGACGATGCCGGTTCCCGGGCAGGAGGAAGATCATGGCTGCGGCGCGCGAGGGCCTCCCCGAGGGGCGTTACGGCCGGTCGGCCGACCAGCGTGCGGACCGCAACCTCAAGATCGTCGGTGCGGTGCTGGGCGTGGCGCTGGCGGGCGTGCTCGTCTGGTTCGGTGTGCATTACGCCACCAAGGCGGACGTCAGCGCGGAGCTGATCCGCTCCAAGCCGATGTCGGAAACCACCGTGCAGGCGGTGCTGGAGGTCCGCAAGGACAAGGACGCCACGGGCACGTGCACCCTGCGCGCGCTGGGCGGCGACGGCTCCGAGGTCGGCCGGATGGATGTCAGGCTGGACCGCAAGGAGGAGCACTTCACCGAGCGGGTCACGATGCGCACCACCCAGCACGCGGCCTCCACCAAGCTCGAAGGCTGCACCACCGACTGAGCGCTCCGCTGGAAGACCGGTGAGTCGTCTGCGGGTGCGTCGTGGCTGGTCGCGCCCACGCGGCGGAGCCGCATATTGACGCTGCCCCGCGCCCCTTTGGGGCGCCACCGTCGGGCCGACCGGAAACGATCATCGCCGGGCCGGGAACGATCGCCCGGGGCACCCAGAGCTGATCTTGAGGGGCTGGGCCTGACCTGCACTGACGCATTTCTTGCGCAGTTCCTCCCCGTTCCTTCTTCCCCCTTTCCCTGGCTAATTGTTAGGCTCGTGGTTTCGCCCACCTTTGAAGGTGCACCCTTCTGAGTAGGGCGTTCATTTGTATCCCCGATGCATCCCCAAGTTTTTCCCCAGTACCGACGAGGAGCACCTGTGACCCAGACCAGCGACAACGTCACCTGGCTGACTCAGGAGGCGTACGACCAGCTCAAGGCCGAGCTGGAGTACCTGTCTGGTCCCGCTCGCACCGAGATCGCGGCGAAGATCGCGGCTGCCCGCGAAGAGGGGGACCTGCGAGAGAACGGCGGGTACCACGCGGCCAAGGAGGAGCAGGGCAAGCAGGAGCTCCGCGTGCGCCAGCTGACCCAGCTGCTGGAGAACGCCAAGGTCGGCGAGGCCCCCGCCGCGGACGGCGTGGTGGCCCCGGGCATGGTCGTCACCATCGCCTTCGACGGCGACGAGGACGACACCCTGCAGTTCCTGCTCGCCTCCCGCGAGTACGCGAGCTCGGACATCGAGACGTACTCCCCGCAGTCCCCGCTGGGCTCCGGCGTCAACGGCAAGAAGATCGGCGAGGACGCGCAGTACGAGCTGCCCAACGGCAAGAAGGCCATGGTCCGCATCCTGGAGGCCAAGCCGTATTCCGGCTGAGCCGGCACCAGTACTCCGGGGGAGCCCCGGACCCCGTCCAGGGGTCCGGGGCTCCTTTCACGTTTCCGTGCCGGGTGTGCGCCCAAGAGCTCGGTGCGTGGTGGAGTCGGGCGACTGCGGCTCGCGTCTGGCCGGGCGCGCAGTTCCCCGCGCCCCTTCAGGGCGCTCCGTAAGGCGCGGGGATGCAGCCCGGCTCAGCCCGTTGCCGAGCGGTACTTCCTCACCGACAGCGTCCGGAAGACCACGATGATCACGAGCGACCAGATCAGCGACGCCCACACCGGGTGCTGCATGGGCCATGCGGCGGGCACGGGGTAGCCGTCCGGCAGATTGCCGAAGAGGTGCCGCGCCGCCTGCACGGTCGCGCTGAAGGGGTTCCACTCGGCGATATGGCGCAGCACCGTCGGCATATTGTCGGACGGCACGAACGCGTTGGAGATGAAGGTCAACGGGAAGAGCCAGATGAGCCCGCCCGAGGTGGCCGCCTCGGGGGTGCGCACGCTCAGCCCGATCAGGGCGCCGATCCAGGAGAAGGCGTAGCCCAGCAGGAGCAGCAGGGCGAAGCCCGCGATCGCCTTGGGGATGCCCGCGTGTGTCCGCCACCCCACGATCACCGCGACGACCGCGAGCACCACCAGCGTCAGCGCGGTCTGCACCAGGTCGGCGAGCGTACGGCCGGTGAGTACGGCCCCGCGGGCCATCGGCAGTGACCGGAAGCGGTCGATGAGGCCCTTGTGCATGTCGTCGGCGATGCCCGCGCCCGCGCCCGCCGTGGCGAAGGTGACGGTCTGCGCGAAGATGCCCGCCATCAGGAACTGACGGTAGGTCGAGGGGTCGGTGCTGCCGCCCACGGCGATCGAGCCGCCGAAGACATAGCTGAACAGCACCACGAACATGATCGGCTGGATCAGCCCGAAGATGACCACCTCGGGAATGCGCAGCATCCGGATGAGATTCCGCTTGGCGACGACGAGGGAGTCGCGCACGGACCTGCCGACAAGTCCGAAGGCCCCGGGCGCCCCCGGCGGCACGGCCTTGGCAGCGGCGTCGCTGACGGTGCTCACGAGGCCGCCTCCTTCCTGTCGTGCGACGGCTGGGCCTGCTCCTGCTCCTGCTCCTGCGCCCTTCCCTGGTCCGGGCCGGAGCCCTGCCCGCCGTCCGGCTCCGTTCGTTCCCCTTCCGCTTCCCCTTCCCCTTCCCCTTCCTGTG
>NZ_JAINFC010000504.1 GCF_020740835.1 Streptomyces sp. UNOC14_S4 | reverse complement strand
CCGCCGACCCCCGCCCGCAACGCCCTGCGCCGCGTGAAGATCTACACGCCGCTCGTGGTGCTACTGGGGATCATCTTCTGCGTCGTGCAGGGGCTCCGCCCGCTGCCCGACCCGAAGCTCGAACTCGGCGCGAAGAAGTCGTTCGCGTTCGAGGGCGCCAAGCCCGACTTCGCGTGGCCCGACATGGGCCAGTCCGCCGCCAAGGTGGTGGGCGCGGGCGACGTCGGCACGTACGGCGAGCAGAAGCCCGTCCCGACGGCCAGTATGGCCAAGGTCATGACGGTGTACGTGATCCTCAAGGACCACCCGCTGGACCCGAAGAGCTTCCCGATAAAGGCGGACGAGCAGGGTCCCATGATCAAGGTCGACGCCCAGGCCGAGAAGGAGTCGAAGTCCGGCGACGAGTCGCGGATCAAGGGGCTCGTCGAGGGCAAGGAGTACTCGGAGTACGACTGGCTCCGGATGACCCTCATCCCGTCCGGCAACAACGCCGCCCGTCAGCTGGCGCGCTGGGACGCGGGCTCCGAGGAGGCGTTCGTCAAGAAGATGAACGACACCGCCAAGGAGCTCGGCATGACCAACACGGTCTACACCGACCCCAGCGGTCTGCAGGAGACCACCAAGAGCACGGCCGTCGACCAGGTGAAGCTCGCCGAGGTGGCGATCCAGAACAAGGTCATCCGTGACATCGCGGGTCAGCCGAACGCCGAGGTCGCCGGTGTCGAGAAGCTCTACAACAACAACGGCGAGCTGCTGATCAAGGGCACCGGTGTCCTGGGCATCAAGACCGGATCGAGCACCCCGGCCGGCGGCGCGCTGATGTGGGCGGCCCGCCGCGTGCTCGACGGTCACGAGTACCTGATCGTCGGCACCACGATGGACCAGCACTTCAAGGGGCTGGACCCCGACGCTGCGAACAGCCTCTCCATGGTGCTCAAGAAGAGCTACGCGCAGATGACGGCCATCCAGAAGGCCATGACCACGGCCAAGGTCGTGAAGAAGGGCGACGTCGTCGGCCACGTCTCCGACGGTCTCGGCGGCACGACCCCGGTCGTGGCCACCAAGGACGTCACGGCCGTGGGCTGGCCGGGCTTCGAGACGAAGTACTCGCTGGGCGACGGCGGCCACAAGATCCCGCACTCGGCGAAGGCCGGGACCGAGGTCGGCGAGCTCACCGTGGGCAGCGGCCCGGGCGCCGTGAAGGTTCCCGTCGCCCTCCAGAAGGACCTCGCCGAGCCCGGTTTCGGTGCCAAGCTGACCCGCCTCGGCTGACGGCGGGAGTCGCGGCCTCCGGTCCGTACGCGCCGCGTACGGACCGGAGGCCGTTTCGCACGGGCGGGGCACAGGGCCGCCGCCCGGCAATTCGCGGTCGCGCTCACGCGGCGTGCTAGCGTCGCGAGGGTTTGCGCACGGCCGGTCCGCCGTGCCCGCTACCCGAGCGAACGGGACAGCGTGACGATGGGGGATGACCTCGGGGGAGACGGGGAGAGCCGCAGTGACCACCGTGGGACCGGCGCGTGCCGGGAAGCCGGACGAGCCGGGCAAAGGCCGCCGGGAGGCGCCCTCCGGGATACGGGACGGGGCCGCGCCCGGGGGACCGCGTGAGCGTCTGGCCCGGCTGGGCCGTGAGCTGCACCGGCGTCCCGTACTGACCACGCTGCTCGTGGCCGCGCTGCTGCACGTGGTGTGGGTGTTCGTCTTCGCAAACAGCGGTGGTGATCTCGCGGCCCAGGACGCCTGGGCCGAGTTCGCGCTCCAGCACCCCTCCTCCGCGTACAACCTGTCCTGGTACGGCGGGATGCACCCCGTCTCGTACAGCGCGATCTCGCCGTATCTGATGGCGCAGCTCGGGGTCCGGCCCACGATGATGCTCGCGGGCACGGCGTCGGCCGGGCTGATCGCGCTGCTGCTGGTGCGCAGCCGTGTCGTGCGGCGGCCGCTGTGGCCCGCGCTCTACGGCGCGTTCGCGCTGACCTGCAACGCGATCTCCGGGCGGGTGACGTTCGGGCTCGGCATGGCCTTCGGGCTGGCCGCCGTGGCCGTGATCTTCGCCTGGCCCGCGCGGTGGCGCAACGAGGGCAAGTACCGGTGGGGCCGGGCCGCGCTGGCCGGGGCCGCCGCCGCGCTGGCCACCGCGGGGAGCCCGGTCGCGGGTCTGTACGTGGGGATAGTGGCGGCGGCGCTGTGGCTGAGCAAGCGGCGCCCCGCGGCGTACGCGATCGGGCTGCCGCCGGTCGCGGTGGTCGCCCTGTCGGCGTGGCTGTTCCCGTTCTCCGGCCAGCAGCCGATGTTCTGGCCCTCGGCGATCCTGCCGCTGCTCAGCGGCATCTTCGGCGTGGTCTTCGTCCCCAGGGAGTGGCGCACGGTCCGTACCGTGTCCGCGCTCTACATCCTGGGCGTGCTGCTGGTGTGGCTGATCCCCTCGCAGATCGGTACGAACATCTCGCGGCTCGGCATGGTCTTCGGCGGGATCGTCCTCGTCGCCGTGCTGTCGCAGTGGAAGGTGCCGCCGCGCGCCGAGCTGCTGCGCACCGGCCGGAACTGGACCGCGCTCGTCCTCGCCGTGCTGACCATCACCGCCTGGCAGGCGGCCAACGCGATCGGCGACATCATCCACACCACGCCCGCCGCCTCCTGGGCGCGTGAGCTGGCGCCCCTGATGGACCAGCTGCAGAAGCTGGACGCCGACCGCGGCCGCGTCGAGGTCGTGCCCGCCCGCAGCCACCGCGAGGCGTCGGCGCTCGCCCCGTACGTGAACCTGGCCCGCGGCTGGAACCGGCAGGCGGACCGCGAGCGCAACCCGCTCTTCTACGAGCCCGACCTGCTCGACCCCTCCAGCTACCGCGCCTGGCTGGACCGCTGGGCCGTGCACTACGTGGTGCTGCCCACCGACGAGCCCGACGACGCGGCCAAGGCGGAGGCCAAGCTCGTGCTGAAGGGCCAGCCCTACCTGCGCGAGGTGTGGAACGACGCGAACTGGCGGCTCTACCAGGTCGATGCCCCGACCCCGCTGGCCGACCCGCCCGCGGTCGTGGACAAGGTGGAGGCCAACGAGGTCACCATCACCGTGAAGGCCGCGGGCCCGGTGCTGATCCGCATCCCGTACTCGCCGTGGCTGAGCGTCGTCGACAAGGACGGCAAGGCCGTGCAGCCGCCCAAGCCGGGCCCGCACGGCGAGCCGCCGGTCAACGTCCACGGCTGCCTCACCAAGCAGGTGCAGGAGGCGCGCGGCGCGCAGCCGGAGGACGCCTGGACGCTGCTGCACGCTCCGCGCGCGGGGACGTACCGCATCGCCTCCCCGTACAAGCTGCCGCGCGGCACGGGCTGCCCGGACGACCTGGCCCCGTGACGTCCCGCCGGTGATGTCCGGCGTCTGAGCGGCTCACCCGGTGCAGACGTGGTCCTGGCGCGGGCCGACCTGGCGGCGCTCCGTCTCCAGGTCGGCCAGCACCTTGTCGAGCTTCGCGCCGGTCGGTTCGCTCAGGTAGTCCAGCACCGCGTGCTGGAAGGCGAAGCGCATGCGCGGAGGCATGGCGTCCGAGGCGTCCAGACACAGGGTCCGGGCACTGCGCAGCTCACGGTCGATGTGCTGGTTGAGCCGCTCGGACGCCGGGATGACCTGTGGGCGCGAGAAGGGGAAGAACGGGCGGAAGGGGTTGTCCGCCCGCCCGGGGGCGTGCGCCGCTGCCCACGCCCGCTGCGCCCGGGGCGTGGTGAGGTAGCCCAGCAGGGCCTTCGCCGCCGGGCTCCTGCCGAAGAGCGCCGCGTAGTCGGCGGAGACCTCACGGGCGGGGGAGCGCGCGTCCGTGCCGGGGAGGACGCCGGGCGTGGGCGTGAAGTCGGCCCGGCCCCCGTACCCGCTGCGGGCGAAGGTGGCCTGGTGTTCCAGGGAGCAGGCGGATCCCCCTGAGCTCCCCGAGCCCCCTGAGCCTCCCGAGAGGAAGCCGTCGTGCAGCCAGTCCTTGCCCAGCGCGTCCTGCGCGGGTGCGGCGGTGAAGATGCCGCCGAAGGCGGTCCACGCCTTCCTCATCTCGTCGGAGGTCCACGAGAGGCCGCCGCTCGCCAGCTTCTCGTACGCCTGCGTCCCGCTCTGCTGGAGCAGCAGGTCCTCGATCCAGTCGGTGCCCGGCCAGCCGACGGTGTCGCCGCCGCCCATGCCCGCGCACCAGTGGGCGCCGTCGCGGGCGGCGGCGGCCGGGTCCCGGGGCGGGGAGGCCGCGTCGTACCAGACGATGCTCTTGAGGTCGGCCTTCACGGGGACGGCGTAGACCTGTCCGCTCACCTTGGGCACCCACCGGGGGCCGTACGCGTCCGCCGTGCCCTTCGGCAGGACGTCGCCCAGGGGCTGCAGGACGCCTTGGGCGGCGTAGTCGGCGGCCTCGCCGCGGCTGGGCAGGACGGCGATGTCGGGGGCGGTGCCCGTGCGGATGCGGGCGAGCAGGACCTCGCGCAGGGCCGTGGTGTGCTCGTAGGTGACGCCGACGTCCGGGTGGGAGCGCTCGAAGGACTTCAGGACCTCCCGGAAGCCGGTCGCCTCCGGGTCCTCCCAGGAGGCGAGGACGGTGAGCCGGGTCTGCCGGGCGCCCCGCTGCTCGGCGTAGACGAGGACGCCGAGCCCCACCAGCCACACGGCGAGCACGGCGGCCGTGATCCGGTGGGCGCGCCTGCCCGTCAGCGCGTTCCGCGCGCGCCGCACGGGCCGGGTGAAGCGGTATTCGTCGATGCGGGGCAGGAGACCGAGCAGCACCAGCGCGGCGACCGCGACAGCGGTCACCACGATCCAGCTCGTGGCCCCCTCCTGCCAGCGCGCGTTCCCCAGTGCCTGCCGCACCTGGAGGGTCTCCAGGCTGATCCCGCCGTGCGTCCTGTCGTGCTCGATCCGTGCGGCGGCCGTGCTCAGCCGGTGCTGGATCTGGACGGCGAGGACCGTCACCGTCGGCACCCCCGCGGCGAGCAGCAGGGTGCCCGCGGCCAGGCCCGGGTTGAAGCGGCGGCGGAAGCGGACGCGCAGCAGGCGCTGCGTCCAGGCCAGCAGCGCGAGCAGCCCGGCGCAGAGGGCGAGGGCGGCCGACCACAGCAGGGTCAGCGGACGGCCGAAGGCCGCTTGGCGGTGCAGCAGGGCGCGCTGCTCCCGCTGGACGGTCCCCAGACGCTCGACGATGTCCTCTTCGGTCGAGCGGGCGTTGGCCAGGTACGCCGTGCGCAGCGGCTTGTTCACGGCGCTGCGGGCCGCCTGCTGGACGAGGTAGCTGTACGAGGAGACCAGGGCGGAGGCGGTGCTCAGCTCCGCCTCCTGCCGGCCCGCCACCCCGTAGGAGGCGGCCTTGGCCAGGGCCTGGTTGGCGGAGGTGAGCTCCGCCCGGTACTCCTCGCC
>NZ_JAINFC010000503.1 GCF_020740835.1 Streptomyces sp. UNOC14_S4 | reverse complement strand
CGTGGAGGCCTCGGCAGCGGCCGGGGCCTCCACGGGCGCGGCGGCTTCCTTGGCCTCCTGCGTCTCGGCGGACGCGGTCACGTCCGGCTGTACGGACTGTACGGAGTCGCTGCCGGCGCCGGACGTCGGCGGGCCGGCGGGCCGGGACGCCGCACGGCGGCGTCGGCGGGGCGGCAGCGTGTCTCCGGGACCGCTGTCGGCATTGTTTGCGGGCTCAGTGGATTCGAGCATGCGGGCGGTTCTCCCGTCACGCTCCCGGGCGCCGCACCTGATCCGGCCCGGCGGTCCGCGTGATGTGCGCGGTACCGCCGTCCGGGGCGCGGGCGCCGCACGGGAGCTGTCGTCTCGCTCGCCGGGTCCGAAACGTCGGCACCGGCGAAAGTCTTCTGGTCAGTACGCCTGCCGGGTCCGGGTGGCTCCCTGGTGGACCGGCGGCGCGGCGACGGCCGTCCTTACACAGAACCTTCCGGCACCTGCGCGGCACCGGCGCTCTGTCCGGCGGCCGTGGTTGATGCGGCCGGGGAAGCGTCGCGGTCGGGCGCGAGCGGGTCGGTCACCGTGCCGGACTCCGCATCGAGCAGCCCCTGCGCCAGCCTGGTCACCGCGGCGGGGACCGGCGGCGCCAGGTCGGCCGTGGCGCTGAGACCGGACAGGACGTCGTCGGGTCGAACGGCAGGTGTCACATGCCGAACAACCAGCCGCAGTATCGCACAGGCACGGTCGCCGGGCCTATCGGACGGAGCGGCGAGGGCCTCAAGTCGGACCACCGCGGAGCGCGCGTCGAAGGTCCGCAACCCATTTTTGGTCCGGCGCTGGACCTCGACGGTCTCCGCCGCGAGGAACGCCTCCACGGCGCGCCCGGCGTCCGCAGGCTCCACGCCCTCCAGGCGCAGCTCCCACACGGAGGCCTCGAGCCGCTCGGCGAACGAGGAGGTGCGGGCCTCCACCGCGTCGGTGATGTCGAGCCCGTCGGGCAGCGACTCGTCCAGCAGCTTGCGCAGCTGATCGACGTCGCGGACCGCGGCGAGCTGGATCTCCAGGTACTCCGCCTCGCTGCCCGTACCGGTGGGAGCGGCATTGGCGTACGAGACCTTGGGGTGCGGGGTGAAGCCCGCCGAGTACGCCATGGGCACCTCGGCGCGGCGCAGCGCCCGCTCGAAGGCGCGCTGGAAATCGCGGTGGCTGGTGAACCGGAGGCGGCCGCGCTTGGTGTAGCGCAGACGAATGCGCTGCACCGCGGGTGCGGGCGGCGGGCCTTCGGGCTGTCGCTTGCCCAGTGTCTTCAGTCCTTCGTGAGTGCGGTCGTACTGCTACCTAGAGTACGTGCAGCGAGGGCCCCGCCAACCTGGCGGGGCCCTCGTTCGAACGTCTGCGCTACTTGACGACGCTCAGCGGCAGCAGCTTCTTGCCGGTCGGGCCGATCTGGATGTGGGTGTCCATCTGCGGGCACACGCCGCAGTCGAAGCACGGGGTCCAGCGGCAGTCCTCGACCTCGGTCTCGTCGAGGGCGTCCTGCCAGTCCTCCCAGAGCCAGTCCTTGTCGAGACCGGAGTCCAGGTGGTCCCAGGGCAGGACCTCCTCGTACGTGCGCTCGCGCGTCGTGTACCAGGCGACGTCCACGCCGGTCCCGGGCAGGACCTTCTCCGCGCAGGCCATCCAGCGGTCGTAGGAGAAGTGCTCGCGCCAGCCGTCGAAGCGGCCGCCGTCCTCGTAGACGGCGCGGATGACGGCGCCGAGACGGCGGTCACCGCGCGAGAGCAGGCCCTCGACGATGCCGGGCTTGCCGTCGTGGTAGCGGAAGCCGATCGAGCGACCGTACTTCTTGTCGCCGCGGATCTTGTCGCGCAGCTTCTCCAGGCGCGCGTCGGTCTCCTCGGCGGAGAGCTGCGGCGCCCACTGGAACGGCGTGTGCGGCTTGGGCACGAAGCCGCCGATGGACACAGTGCAGCGGATGTCGTTGGACTTCGAGACCTCGCGGCCCTTGGCGATCACGTTCATCGCCATGTCGGCGATCTGGAGGACGTCCTCGTCGGTCTCCGTCGGCAGGCCGCACATGAAGTACAGCTTCACCTGGCGCCAGCCGTTGCCGTACGCGGTGGCGACGGTCCGGATGAGGTCCTCCTCCGAGACCATCTTGTTGATGACCTTGCGCATGCGCTCGGAGCCGCCCTCGGGGGCGAAGGTCAGACCGGAACGGCGGCCGTTCCGGGTCAGCTCGTTCGCCAGATCGACGTTGAACGCGTCGACACGGGTCGAGGGCAGGGACAGACCGATCTTGTCCTCTTCGTACCGGTCGGCCAGTCCCTTGGCGACCTCACCGATCTCGGTGTGGTCGGCGGAGGACAGCGACAGCAGGCCGACCTCCTCGAAACCGGTGGCCTTGAGGCCCTTCTCCACCATCTCGCCGATGCCGGTGATGCTGCGCTCGCGCACCGGACGGGTGATCATGCCCGCCTGGCAGAAACGGCAGCCACGGGTGCACCCGCGGAAGATCTCCACGGACATCCGCTCGTGAACGGTCTCGGCCAGCGGCACGAGCGGCTGCTTCGGGTAGGGCCACTCGTCCAGGTCCATGACGGTGTGCTTGGACACACGCCACGGCACGCCGGAGCGGTTCGGCACGACACGGGCGATACGGCCGTCGGCCAGGTACTCCACGTCGTAGAAGCGCGGGACGTAGACACCGCCGGTCCGGGCGAGGCGCACGAGCAGTTCGTCACGGCCACCGGGACGGCCCTCGGCCTTCCAGGCCCGGATGATGTCGGTGATCTCCAGGACGGCCTGCTCACCGTCACCGATGACGGCGCAGTCGATGAAGTCCGCGATGGGCTCGGGGTTGAACGCCGCATGCCCGCCCGCGAGGACGACCGGGTCGTCGATCGTGCGGTCGGCGGCATTGAGCGGAATGCCCGCGAGGTCGAGCGCGGTGAGCATGTTGGTGTAACCGAGCTCGGTGGAGAAGCTCAGGCCGAAGACGTCGAACGCGCCGACGGGCCGGTGGCTGTCCACGGTGAACTGCGGCACCTTGTGCTCGCGCATGAGCGCCTCGAGGTCCGGCCACACGCTGTACGTGCGCTCGGCGAGGACGCCCTCGCGCTCGTTGAGGACCTCGTACAGGATCATGACGCCCTGGTTGGGCAGACCGACCTCGTACGCGTCGGGGTACATGAGCGCCCAGCGGACGTCACAGCTCTCCCAGGGCTTGACCGTGGAGTTGAGCTCGCCACCCACGTACTGGATGGGCTTCTGCACATGCGGCAGGAGGGCTTCCAGGCGGGGGAAGACCGACTCGACAGACATCTCGGCGAACTTTCGTGAGCTGACAGGGGCGACCCTCAAGACTAACGCGGGCGGGCCGCCCCTCTGCACGGCGATCTTGAAGAACCCCCCGCAGCAGCGGGGACTACGCAAGGACGACCGGATCGTCCATACCCCGGTCGGGATCACCCCCGCAGAGCGGGAAAGCCGTGCACCCGATAAAACGACTGGCGCCCCTTCCGGTCACGCCCGCAGCCGCTCGCGCAGCTTCCGCTTGGATGCCCTGGCCCAGACCTCCGGCAGCTCGCGCTCGCATTCGGCCGCGGCGGCGGCCTCCTGCCCGTAGAGCAGGCCCCAGGTGAAGGACGGCTCACCCGCCGCGTGGGCCTGGGCGGCCAGCGCGCGCAGGGCCTCACGGGCGACACAGCTGTCCTGGTGGTCGCCCAGCACGGTCTGGACGTCCTTCATCCGGCCCGCGAACCGCTTCGCCGCGCCGCCCAGCGCCGGGATCGCGGCCTCCGCCGCGTACCGGGCGCGCTTGGCGGCCTTGCGCGCCTCGTGCATAGCGAGGTCGCGTTCGTGCCCCGGCTGGAGCGCGAGGGCGCATCCGACCCGGCCCGCGAGCCGCCGGTAGTCCTTGAGCACCGCCTTGGGCAGCACCTCGCGTACGGGCCGGGCGGCAGCGGGCCGCAGCGGCGGGTCCGCGAGCAGCGCGTCCAGGGTGTCGAGCAGCGCCAGATAACGCTTGCCGTCGAGGACCGCGACGGTCCTGCGCCGCGACCCCGTACGGCGGGCGCTCATCGACGTCCGCAGCCGACGGCGGACCGGCCCGAACAGCAGGGTGCGCGGCAGGGCGGCGATCCGCGCCTGGAGCCGCTCGCCGAGCACCTCCTGGTCCCGGTCCACGCCGAGCTCGGCGGCGAGCCACTTGAGCTCCTCGCCGACCGGATCGGTGACGGCCCGGTCGAGGACACCACCGTACGAACGGAAAGCACTGCGCATCCGGCGGGTGGCGACCCGCATCTGATGCACGGAATCGGGCAGATCGCGGCGAACAGCGGTATCAAACACGAGGAGCGCCTCGGCCTGCTCACGGACGTACCGCAGCACATGCTCCCCGGCAGTCGGCCCGCCGGGCCTCTTCGGAGCCTTCGGCTCGGCACGCGGCGGTGCGGGATCGGTCTCGGCGAGCGCCCGGGCCAGCTTGGACGGAGCCGCGGACGGGCGCAGCCCGGCCTTGCGCAGCCGCTTCTCCACAGCATCGAGGAAGGCCGGATCGACGCCCTCGCCGAGCTCGACCTCGAACTCCGTCCACTGCGCGGAACGGCCCCCGTGGGCAAGACGATCAGCAGTGACACCGTCCGCGCTCGCCTCGGCGAGGAGCGTGCCCGCGTCGTCGAACAACCGGTGCACCGAACGGCGGGAGACGATACGCACGAGCGGGGCGAGCCCGGCGCGACGGGTCCGGCACCGGACGAGGTCGGCGAGGGCCCGCGGCACGGCCGGGGAGAGCGGCGCGCGGACCTCGTCCCGCACGCCGGGGGCGACGGGCAGCTTGAGGTGCCAGCCCGCGTCGTCGCCTCCGGTACGGCGGCGCAGGGTGATCCCGGCCGCGGCGAGACGCCGGTCCTCGGTGTCGTAGTAGACGGCGTCGAGCTCCTGCGCCGGCTGCGCGGCGACGCTCGCGACGCCCGCGACACGGCTCAGGTCGGGGAGCTCGTGTCTGCCGTCGGCTTCGTACTTCCGCTCGATCTCTCGCACGGTGTCCGCCATATGGTGAATCTAGCCCCGGGGGAACCGTGACGGCAGCCCTCGTCTGCGCCGGGCTTGTTCTCGGCACCCGGCCTCACCCCCACTCCAGGGCTCCGCCCCGGCCCCCGCCCACGAGCTCGACCACCAGCGTCGTCGCGCGCCTGCGGGCCCGGTGGGGGCTTGTCGCGCAGTTCCCCGCGCCCCTAAAAGCCGCCCACGAGCTCGGTCACCCTTGCCCGTCCGGCGGGTGTGTCGGCGGCGGGTGAATCGTGACCCACTTTGGCCGGGTGAAAACGGACCCTTTTGTGGGGGTTCAGTCGTTGTCGGTTCGGTCGGTGGGGACGCGTCCGAGTTCGCGTCCGCGCATGCGGTAGGAG
>NZ_JAINFC010000502.1 GCF_020740835.1 Streptomyces sp. UNOC14_S4 | reverse complement strand
GCCCCGGATGATGATGGGCGCGACCAGCCCGCTCCTGGGCGGGGACGCGGGTGACGTCGCGTACCCGCACTACCTGGTCAACGGACGTACGCCCGCCGCCCCCGAGACGTTCACCGCGAAGCCGGGCGACCGCGTCCGCATCCGCTTCGTCAACGCGGGCGGTGACACGGCCTTCCGCGTGGCGCTCGGCGACCACCGGATGACGGTCACGCACACGGACGGCTTTCCCGTGGAGCACGCGGAGACGGACGCGCTGCTGCTGGGCATGGGCGAGCGGTACGACGTGCTGGTCGAGGTGAAGGACGGGACCTTCCCGCTGGTGGCACTCGCCGAGGGCAAGAAGGCCGCGGCGCTCGCCGTGCTGCGGACCGGCGGCGGCTCGGCGCCCGACGCCTCCGCGCGCCCCAAGGAGCTCGACGGCACCCTGCTCACCGCCGAGAGGCTGAAGGCCGACCGCGGTGTGCTGCTCGCGGAGCGGAAGCCCGACCGGACGCTCACATTCGCCCTCACGGGCGGCATGGCGAAGTACGACTGGGCGATCAACAAGAAGAAGTACACGCCGTCGCAGCGCTATCCGGTGGCCGCGGGCGAGCGGGTCCGGCTCGTCCTCGACAACAGGACGACGATGTGGCACCCCATGCACCTGCACGGCCACACCTTCGCGCTGCCAGGCGGCGGGCCGCGCAAGGACACCGTGATCGTCAGGCCGGGGCAGCGACTGGAGGTCGACTTCGACGCCGACAACCCGGGCCTGTGGATGGCCCATTGCCACAACGTCTACCACGCGGAGTCCGGGATGATGACGGTCCTCGGCTACCTGCGCCGGTGAACGGCCGCTGAACGACCGTGGGGCCCGTACCGGCGTTCCGGTGCGGGCCCCACGGGGGGCGGTGCGAGCGCGGCCAAGACGGCCATACCGCGGCGCCGCTCAGACGGCCAGCGGCACCTGGGTGCCGGGCGCGACGTCGCCGTAGCGCTCGACGACCTTGTTCAGCTGCGACTGGTAGTAGAGGACGTACAGGCTGCAGAAGAACATGAGGAACACCCCCAGGCCGGCGCTGCACGTGGGCTCGACACCCGCGGCGCGCTGCGCCTCACGGATGCGCTTGCCGGTGTTGTAGACCGAGACGAACGGCGGCACGATCAGGAAGACGCCCAGCGTCACCGCCAGCACCGACATGACCGGGTTGACGGGGCGACGGGGGTCGAACTGCCCCATCTCCTTGTTGACCTTGTAGTGCCAGACGATGCCGTAGATGCCCAGGGTGATCAGCGGCAGGCCGAGCCAGACGGCGATGGGGCCGCGGTGCTTCATCGCCGCGCCGTAGGCGGCGGGGCCCGGGGCGGGGTAGCCCATCGGCGCCTGCTGCGGGTAGCCGGTGGCGCCGTACGGGTTCTGCGAGGGCGCGGCCGGAGGGTAGGGGCTGTTCGGCTGGGACGGGCCCCACTGCGGCGGCTGCGTGCTCAACTGATACTCCTAACAAGGGGTGTAACGTACATATAACGTCATGACCACGGCATATGCCATGGTCAACTCGCGAAGCCTGCCACACGATCACCAACGCGCCGCGCGATCCAGCGGTGACGCCGGTCACACCAGATCGCGTCAGTCAGACGATTAAACTGGGCCTCGTGCCTCAACTTCGCCTTGCCCTGAACCAGATCGACACCTGCGTCGGCGACCTCACGGGAAACGCCGAGTCGATCGTCCGCTGGACCCGGCACTCGGCCGAGCGGGGTGCCCATCTGGCGGTCTTCCCCGAGATGGCGCTCACCGGCTACCCCGTCGAGGACCTCGCGCTGCGCTCCTCGTTCGTCGAGGCGGGCCGGGAGGCGCTGCGCGGACTCGCCGCGCGCCTCGCCGCCGAGGGCCTCGGCGAGCTGCCGGTGGTCGTCGGCTACCTGGACCGCAGCGAGGACGAACAGCCCCGGCTCGGCAGGCCCGCGGGCGCCCCGGAGAACGCCGCCGCCGTGCTGCACCGGGGCGAGGTGGCGCTCTCCTTCGCCAAGCACCACCTGCCCAACTACGGGGTCTTCGACGAGTTCCGCTACTTCGTGCCCGGCGACACGATGCCGGTGGTGCGGGTGCGCGGCGTGGACGTCGCGCTCGCCATCTGCGAGGACCTGTGGCAGGAGGGCGGCCGGGTGCCCGCCGCCCGCGCGGCCGGTGCCGGGCTGCTGGTGT
Organism: Streptomyces sp. UNOC14_S4; assembly: GCF_020740835.1. Taxonomy (GTDB): domain Bacteria; phylum Actinomycetota; class Actinomycetes; order Streptomycetales; family Streptomycetaceae; genus Streptomyces. The sequence continues at coordinate 3,210 of NZ_JAINFC010000502.1, read as the reverse complement.
CGGTCAACGCCTCCCCGTACGAGCGGGAGAAGGACGACACCCGGCTGGAGCTGGTCCGCAAGCGCGCCCAGGAGGTGGGCTGCACGACGGCGTACGTCGCGATGACCGGCGGCCAGGACGACCTGGTCTTCGACGGCGACACGATCGTCGTCGACCGCGACGGCCGGGTCCTCGCGCGGGCCCCGCAGTTCGCGGAGCACTGCACGGTGATCGACCTCGACCTCCCGGCCGCCGCGCCCGAGGCGCCGTCCGGCGTGGTGGACGACGGCCTGCGCATCGAGCACGTCACCCTCTCCGCCGACCCGCTGCCCGCCTACGAGCCGACGGCGGCCGGCACGGTGGCGGAGCGGCTGGGCGACGCGGAGGAGGTGTACCAGGCGCTGGTCACGGGCCTGCGCGCGTATGTCGTCAAGAACGGCTTCCGCAGCGTCCTGGTCGGCCTGTCCGGCGGCATCGACTCCGCGCTCGTGGCCGCGCTCGCGTGCGACGCGGTCGGCGCGGAGAACGTGTACGGCGTGGCGATGCCGTCCCGCTACTCCTCCGAGCACTCCGTCGCGGACGCCGAGGAGCTCGCCCGGCGCACCGGGCTGCACTTTCGCACCGTGCCGATCGCCCCGATGTTCGACGCCTATATGGGTGCGCTGGGGCTCACCGGCCTCGCCGAGGAGAACCTCCAGTCGCGGCTGCGCGGCACGATGCTGATGGCGATCTCCAACCAGGAGGGCCACATCGTCCTGGCCCCGGGCAACAAGTCCGAGCTGGCCTGCGGTTACTCGACGCTGTACGGCGACTCGGTGGGCGCGTACGGGCCGATCAAGGACGTCTACAAGACCTCGGTCTTCGCCCTCGCCCGCTGGCGCAACCGCGCGGCCGAGGAGCGCGGCGAGACCCCGCCGATCCCGGAGAACTCCATCACCAAGCCACCGAGCGCCGAACTGCGGCCGGGCCAGGTCGACACGGACTCCCTCCCGGACTACGCGGTCCTGGACCGCCTCCTGGAGCTCTACGTGGACCGGGACCGGGGACGGACCGAGATCATCGCGGCGGGCTTCGACGCGGAGCTGGTCGCGCGGGTGCTGCGGATGGTGGACACGGCGGAGTACAAGCGACGGCAGTACCCCCCGGGCACGAAGATCTCCGCGAAGGGTTTCGGCAAGGACCGCCGCCTGCCGATCACGAACCGCTGGCGCGAAAGCGCCCCGTAAGGGGCGCGGGGAACTGCGCGACCAGCCACAACGCGACCGGCAGCCGCGCACGCAGTGCAAGAGGCACCCCGGTGGGCGCGGGGTCTGGGGCGCAGCCCCAGCGGGGGCCTGGGGGCGAAGCCCCCAGAACCCCTTCTCCACGGTTCCCTAGTAGTGCCCCGGACCGTTCGCCTCCGGGCAGACGACCACCGACCCGTCCGGCTGGGCGATCAGCCCCTTGCCCTCGCAGTGCTGGCACGGCTGCTGCTGCGCGGCCTGCTGCTCCTCGCTCATGTCTGCTCCCCCCGCGGGATCCTGAAGACGTGTCCGCACCCTTCGTAGGTGATCCGCCCGCCGCTGAGCGTGCCCGGTTCCAGCATCACGGAGGACGGCAGCCGACCGCACGCCGGACACGTGAGGAACCCACTGCGCACGGGGATGACGACCGGTACCCCGGACGACGCCTCCAGGTGGATGCCGCCTTGCACGCAGTACTCGCGGATCTCTGATACTTGGCCTTCGGTGAGCGTCGGCTGTGTCATGGCCTGATGGGACCACTCCCCTTCCCTTCCGGTCCTGCCGCCGGTCCTTCCGGTCCGGCTGATGCTCTTCCCTCCCCGGCCTCTTGGCAGTGGAACGGCTCACCCTTTGGGGGGACGCGCCCCGGATCGTGCCCCGGCAGCCGGGGCCCTGTGCTGTGCGCCTCCCCGTCGTGCCGGACCGCGGCGCGGCCCCGGTGCGGCGCGCGCCACCGGCCCCGCGCCGCCCATGGCCGAGGGTCAGCCGACGTGCTCGGCCGCCCGCTCGGCGGGCTCGCCCGAGGCGACCACCCGGGAGACGCCTGAGGCCCCCGTGGCACCCGGGCGGTCCCGGTCCAGCAGGCCCGCGAGCACCGCGACGGCCAGGCCGACGACGGCGAGGGCCGCTCCGACCAGCGTCGGCGAGGTCCAGCCCCAGCCCGCCGCGATGGCGGCGCCGCCGAGCCAGGCGCCGCCCGCGTTGGCGAGGTTGAACGCCGAGTGGTTGGAGGCGGCGGCCAGGGTGGGGGCCTGCCGCGCCTTGTTCATGATGAGCATCTGGAGCGGCGTGGTGGTCATGAAGCCGACCGCGCCCAGCACCACGACCGTCACGAGCGCGGCCCACTTCACATGGACGGCGAAGTCGAGGACGACCAGGACGGCGGCGAGCGCGGCCAGCGACCCGTACAGCGTGGGGCGCAGCGCCCGGTCGGTGAGCGGGCCCGCGGCGAGCGCGCCGAGGGTCATGCCGAGGCCGAAGAGGGCGAGCACGACCGTCACGGAGGACTCGGCGAAGCCGGTGACCTCGGTCATCATCGAGGCCAGGTAGCTGTAGACGGCGAACACCCCGGCGAAGCCGAAGACCGCGGTGAGCAGCCCGAGGAGCACCTGCCGGTCGCCGAGGGCGCGCAGTTCCCGGCCGAGGCCCCCGCCGCTCTCGCGCGGGAGGTCCGGGACGAGGGCGGCCAGCGCGGCCATGGCGAGCAGCCCGATGCCGGTGACGACGAGGAAGGTGGCGCGCCAGCCGAGGTGCTGCCCGAGGAGGGTGGCGGCGGGCACTCCGACGATGTTGGCGACGGTGAGCCCGAGGAACATCGTGGCGACGGCACGCGCCTGCCTGCCCTCGGCCACCAGCCGGGCGGCGACGACCGCGCCGACGCCGAAGAACGCGCCGTGCGGCAGCCCCGCGAGCACCCGGGCCGCGAGGAGGGGCCCGAAGGACGGGGCGAGCGCGGAGGCCAGGTTCCCGATGGTGAAGAGCCCCATGAGCATCACCAGCATGCGCTTGCGCGGGACGCGGGAGCCGAGCGCGGCGAGCAGCGGGGCGCCGACGACCACGCCGAGCGCGTAGGCGGAGACGAGGTATCCGGCGGTGGGGACGGAGGTCCCCAGGTCGTCCGCGACGTTGGGCAGCAGGCCCATCATCACGAACTCGGTCGTTCCGATACCGAAGGCGGAGACCGCGAGGGCGAGCAGCGCCAGGGGCATGAGGGGGACACCTTTCGGGG
>NZ_JAINFC010000501.1 GCF_020740835.1 Streptomyces sp. UNOC14_S4 | reverse complement strand
GGCCGGCGGTGGGCGCGTCGTCGGTCGTGGGGACAGTGAACCCGTCCGGGTGGCGCGCAGGCCTCGGGACGGGTGCTCAGCAGGCACCGGTCCGGGCACTCATGCAGCCGGGATTCGGCTGTCCGGGTGCCGTGGACGAGGGGCCGCAGCCGGGCATACTGGCTGCGGCCCCTCGTTCGACCGTGCCAGGATCAGGGCATCTGCCCTCCAGCACGGGAGCTCCCATCCGCGAAGAAGTCGAACACCTGGTCGCCAAGATCGCCCGAACCCGCGGAGACCTCGAGGCCTAACCCGACTTCACGACTCAGCATCCTTCACTCGAGAGGAGCCGCACCCAAATGAATTCGACCCCCTCCGCCCCTCCCTGGCGGTCACTCTGGATGTGGGCACGCAGAGCGGCGCATTCCGGGCAGTGGGGCGGCTCCACTCGATTGGGCGATGACTGCTGCAAAGTGTCGGGCGCGCTCGTGGGGGCTCCCTACCGTGCGGGCTGTGCTTGCCCAGAAGGAGTGCGAGGGGTCGCACCCCGGGCCTCGGCCACCTACCACCGGACCTTCGAGGAGCCGTCGTGACCGGATATCACAGCTCGTGGGTGGTCCCCGAGGAGCACCGGGCCGATCCGGCCTATATCGAGGCCGGGGCCGCGATCGCCCTCGGCCAGGCCGTCTATGACCGCCGTACCGCTCTGGGTATCGACCAGGCCGCGCTCGCCGAGCGTGCGGGGTTGTCCCTCCACGACATCGAGTGCATTGAGGGTGGCGGCGTCCCGCCGAGTCTCCCCTTGCTGCGTGCGCTGGCGACGGCGCTGGACGCGACCTCGGACGTCTTCGTCGACACCGAGGACACCCGCGTCTCCTTCATCCCGCACGCCGCCTGACGGAGCTCCGGAGCCGGTCGGCCCGCGTGGCACGGGCAGTTACCGTGACCGCATGACGACCGACGCCACCCCACCCGCGAACCTCGCATCGATGCCCAGGGCCGAGTTCGCCTTCCCCAGGCCGCTGCGCGACCAGCTCGTCGCAGCGATCCTCGACGGTTCCAAGACCTCCACCACAGGACTCCTTGCCGACTACGAGCATGAGGGTGATCCCCTGCCGAAAGCCGGGAACCGTTCGGTGGTCATCGACTCGGACGACCGTCCGGTCGCGGTCATCGAGATCACCGGCGTGCGTGTCGTCCCGCTGGCACAGGTGGATCTCGCTCACGTGGTGGACGAGGGGGAGGGGGACACCAGCGTGGCCGAGTGGCGGGCGGGCCACGAACGGTTCTGGCACAGCGAGGAGATGCGCGCTGCGTTGGAGGACCCCGAATTCACCGTGGACGACACGACACTGGTGGTTCTGCAACGCTTCCGCCTCATCGCCGACCTTCGCCTCGCCGATTAACCATCCGCCTGTCGCTCACCATGTCGTTGCTCCCGACGGACCTCCACCATGAAGCAGCCGAACTCCACCGCGCGGACGTGCACCAGTGCCACCGTCGGATCCGCGAAGACGTCGCGCAGCGCGGCGTCCACCTCGGAGGCCCGGTCCCCGGGAATTTCGAGCAGGGTGCCGCCGAGGATGTGCCCCCGGGCGTCGTAGGCACGCAGCACCCGGCGAGCACCGTGTATCTCGGCGGGATAGGCGGTACGGGAGGCTGGCCCGGCACAGTCCGTGGCGTGGATGAAGACCGGGCCGCACTCGTCGTACGGGCCGGGATCCGCGTCCATCTCGGCCGCCCAGCGGCGCAACGGGGCGTAGGAGACGAGGACGATCCGCTCCCCGGCGCTGCTGCGCCGCAGGCAGCAGCGCAGCGGGGCGCCGCCTTCCGGGTCGGTGAAGGGCTGCCGGGCGAACCCGGCGTCGTCCTTCTCACGCAGCTCGCGCAGGACTGCCGGGGCGATGGCGCGGAACTCAAGAGTTGCGATCATGCGTCCAGCATCGACAGCCACCCGCCGCCACGCTGGCGGAAATCGGACGTCGGCCTCGCCGCGGCTGGCTCCGGGGCCTGTGGGCGTTCACCCGTGCGGGGCAAGTCGATTCGAACGGGGCGGGGTTGGGGCTTGTCGGGCCCTAGCGTTCGTTGGTACCGACAGATGGTACGAGAGTGTGGGGTATGGCATGAGCGTGCTCGATCACACGCCGATGGCATGGCGGCTGTCCGGAAACCAGGTCAAACTGTGGCGCACCGAGGCCAAGATCTCCCGTGAGGTGCTGGCCCAGGAAGCGGGGTACGGCATCGAGACCGTCAGGTCCATGGAGACGGGCCGACGCCGCCCGACGGAACGCCTGCTGGAAGTGGCGGACCAGTTGTGCGGGGCCAAGGGCAAACTGCTGGCCGTGCATCCGTATTTGGAGCCGGATCAGTACGAGTGGTACGCGGTGGACTTCGTCCAGCACGAGGCCGAGGCGATTTCCCTCAACTCGTTCCAGCCGCTGCTGATTCCGGGGCAACTTCAGACCGAGGAGACGATGCGCGCTCTCTTCAACGCGGACTGGCCGCCGGTGAGTGACGAGACGATTGAGGAGCGGGTGAAGGCCAGGGCTGCCCGGCAGGTCATCCTTCAGGACCGGACAAAGGAATTCAGCTTCATCATTGGGGAAGCGGCTCTCCGCAACACCTTGGGCGATGCCGAACGGCACAAGCGGCAATTGCTCCGCCTGCTGGAGGAAGGCAAGCAGCGCAACATTGTGATCCAGGTCCTGCCGATCGAAGGCGCCCACCCCGGAGTCAACGGGTCCTTCGTCCTGTTGGAGACGCCCGAGCACAGGCTCATGGCGTACGAAGAGGGTCAGATGCCAGGCTCTCTGTATTCGGCCGCGGAAAGGGTCAGCACGTTGCTGCAGCGCCATATCTTGATTGCGCGGCACGCTCTGACCCCCAAGGATTCGGCGCGGTTCATCAAGAAGCTGACGGAGGAGCTGTGACAGCCGGGTTGAAGTGGATCAAGTCTAGCCATAGCGGAACCGAGTCGAACGACTGCGTTGAGGTCTCGCTGCGCTGGTTCAAGTCCAGCCACAGCGGACAGGAATCAAACGAATGCGTCGAGGTTGCCGACCATCCCCAAGCCGTCCATATACGTGACTCCAAGCACAAGGACGGCCCCTGCCTTGCCATAAGGCCCCACTCGTGGGGGCGCTTCGCGAGCTACGCAGAGGCGGGGGCCGCCTAAAGTCAAGCGGCTGGCGCAGCGGCCTCAGCCCATGTCCGTCCAACCCGTCCAACTCGACGGGTCCGTCATCGTCTTCTCGTACAGGCGGCCGTCCGTCGCGCCCGTCGCGAAGACGTCCAGGCGGCTGCCGCCCTCCGTCCACGTGGTGCTCGGAGCGCCGGAGAGGCCGCCCACCGGGACGCCGAAGCCGCTCACCCAGTCGCTCCAACCCACCGTCGACGTCCAGTACTTCTGGTACAGGCGGTGGTCGGTCCCCACGCCGAAGATGTCGATGCGGTCGCCGTTGCGCGTCCATGACGCGGAGGGGGCGGAGCCCAGGGCGCCGCCCTGGTCGGCCCAGGTGGTCCAGCCGCCGGAAGGCGTCCACGCTTTCTGGTAGAGGTGGTTGTCGGTCGCGCCCGTGGCGAAGACGTCCAGGCGCGTACCGCCCGCCGTCCAGGTCGCGCTGGGAGCGCCGGAAAGGCCACCGGCCGGAGGCGCGTACGAGCCCCAGGCGCTCCACCCCGCGCCGGGCGTCCAGAACTTCTGCTGGAGCTGGTGGTCGGTGCCTACGGCGAAGATGTCGAGGCGCTCGCCGTTGCGGGTCCAGGAGGCCGACGGCGCGGAGTAGAGGCTGCCGCCGAGGTCCGCCCAGCCGCTCCAGCCGAGCGGGGCGGCCCACGTCTTCTGGTAGAGGTGGCCGTCCGCGGCACCGGTGACGAAGACGTCGAGGCGGCTGCCGTCGGCCGTCCAGGTGGCGGTGGGCGTACCGGCGAGCCCGCCGAGCGGGGTGTCGAAGCCGCCGGCCCAGTCGCCCCAGCCGCCTCCCGTGCCCGTCCAGGTCCGTTCGTACAGCCGGTGGTCGGGGCCGATCCGGAAGATGTCGATCCGGCCGCCGTTCTGGGTCCAGGAGGCGGCGGGGGCGGGGGCGTCCGCCCGTAACGTGACCGCGCCCGCGTGCGGAGACACTGCCGTGAGCAGGGCCAATGCCACTCCTACGGCTGTCGCGAGGCCGCGCGCCGCCTTGCGTAATCGTCCGGTTCTTCGCATCACTGCTTGCTCCCTCCGACGGGGTGGGCCATGACGGCTTCACCATCTCGCCGGGGGAGCCATGCGGAAATCCCCGAAGCTGGGCATTGACAGCGTCCCGTAGGGCACGGTCATGGCGTCAAGAAGGCGGCAAACCGCCGTACGAACAGCGCGGGTGGTGAGCCGCGATCGAGCAGTGTTCCGTGCATGAGTCGCAGGAATCGCCAAGTGACCGACCAGGTGACCGACCAAGTGCCCCAGCCGCGCGCCTACATGGACATGGTCCTGGACGACGTGTACCGCCAGGCGTGCGCCACAGCGCGTGAGTACGGGGGCGTTCCCGAGCAGATCGTCGGCTTCCGCTATCCGCGCCCGAGGCCGGTCAGGACCATCGAGCGGCAGCATCGGCCCGACGAGTTCCACGGGACGGCCCGCTCGGTGCGCCGCACCCTGTGGGCGTGGAAAACCGACTGCGCGGTGTACGTGCGGCACCGGGGCGGGCAGGTGGTGGCCGTCGCGGTGTGGCCCGGCCGGGCGTGGTCGGCGGTACGCGCCGCCGGGCCGGTGGAGGATTCCCCGCTCGACGTGCCGTGGCTGCGGGAGAGCATGGCGGACGGGACGTGGCGGCCGCCGTCGTCGAGAACGAGGTCGAAGCCGGGCTGGGAGCTGGCCTGCGGCGCGCTGTTCCTGCTGTTCATCGCCGGGGCGTTCATCCTGTGGAAAGGCGTGATCGGCCTGCGCGACGGCACCACCGTCTACTGCGCCGACCACAAGATGAAACCGGGCGAGTCCTGCACCGTCCACAGCAGGGGCACCAAGCCGCACCGGTTCACGTACGAGGACGCGGCCGACGGCTGGGTCAACAAGTACCCCGCGCTGGCCACGGCGATCGGCGCGACACTCGTCGCCGTCCCCGTGGCGCTGGCGATTCCCGTGAGCCGCAGGGCATACCCCGACGACTGAGCGCTCCGCTGGAAGTCCGGTGAGACCCGGTCAACCTTTCTCGTTCTCCTGCGTCCGTTCGCCCTCCGCCTGGGACGGGGTCGTCCGCTTCACCTGCGGGTGCGCGCGCTGCATCTTCTCGGTCTCGTCCATGTCCTCGTCGAGCCGCTCGCCCTCCGCCTGTGACGGGGTCGAATACTCGTCGTACTGACTCATGACGGTCTCCTCAATCCGGTACATACCGGTATATAAGGAGCGTAGTCCTTGAGGCCCGCCCGCCGCCGTATCCAGGCCGCCCGACAGGGCCGGTGGGG
>NZ_JAINFC010000500.1 GCF_020740835.1 Streptomyces sp. UNOC14_S4 | reverse complement strand
GGCGGGTTCTGAAATGACGGTGCAGGGAGTACGGCTCCCCATAGGAGGCAGCCGCACGCACCGCGTTTCAGGTTCCGGCCGGAGGCCCCGCCCCCGGCCCCACAACAGGGGCGCGGGGAACTGCGCGACCAGCCACGACGCAACCCTCAGAGCCTTACGGCGCCAAGCCCCGGTCCCGCAGCCACGGCAGCGGATCCACCGGCGCGCCACCCCCCGGCCGGACCTCCAGGTGGAGGTGGGGCCCCGTGACGTTGCCCGTCGCGCCGACGCGGCCGATCACATCACCGGCGGACACCCGGCCGGAGGTGACGACCATCGACGACAGGTGGCAGAACCAGACCTCCGTGCCGTCGTCCAGCTTCAGAACGATGCGGTAGCCGTACGCGCCCGCCCAGCCCGCATGGGTGATCGTGCCGTTGCCGACGGCCCTGACCGGGGTGCCGGTGGGCGCGGCGAAATCCGTGCCGGTGTGGTTCGCGGACCACATATTGCCCGCCTGGCCGAAGCCCGCGGTGAGCGTGTACGAGCCGACCGGAAGGGCATAGGCGCCCAGCGTGCGGGACGTTTCTCCGGTGCTTCTTTCCGGGGAACGCGGGTGCTTCCCGGTATTGCCCGTATTCGACGGAAGGCTCGACGGGACGGCCACCTCATCGGGGTCGTCCGCTTTTTCTTCGGCAGCAGCCGTCTTCGCGGCTTCGGCTGCTTCGGCAGCTTCAGCGGCTTCGGCGGCCTTTCGTTCTTCGGCGGCCTTCCGTGCCGCTTCCTCCGTGGCCTTTCGCTGCATCTCCGCGCGGGCCTCGTCCTCGGCGGCATTCTGCTGGTACTCGGCCTGCTGGAGGATTCGGGCGCGCAATACCTCGCCCGCGCTCGTGGTGCCGTGCGCCGCTTCCTCGGCGATCAGACCCATCTGGGTCAGCGGCTGGTCGGCACCGGGCGGGACGGCCTCGACGGTGCCGACAGACCCCGCAGCCTGCTCCTGGCCTTGGCCCGCCTCCTTGGCGTCACCGCCGAAGATCGCGTTCACCACCGGCAGGTCCGGTACCGATATCGGCGCCGCCGGGCGGTCCTGGGCGCTCGCCATGCCGCCCGCGCCGACGGACGCCATGATGCCGACGCCGAGCACGGCGCCGCTGCGCGCCATCGTCCCGCCGCGCGGCTTGGCCACGCGGTGCCGCCCGCCACGGGCGGGCTGGGCGGCGGCCGGAGCAACCGGGGTGGCAGGGCGCCACGCGTCCCAGCCGTCCTCAGCCGACTCGGGCGCGGCAGCAGAGGCAGGCGCAGGCGCAGGCTGCCGCGCAGCCACCGGCGGCGCTGACCCGAAGACAGATTCCGTCGCCGCACGCGGCGCTGACCTGACCTCAGCCTCGGACATCGGCATGTGCGCCGTCATGTACGCGGGCACGATGGGCGGTTCGGGGACGTGCGGCTCGTACGGGCCATGCGGGGTGTACGGGCCGTGCGGGGCGTGGCCGAGGGCAGGTTCGTTGGACGCCACGGGGGCGCACTCCTTTCCTTCCTTCTCGCCTACCGGGTTAGCTGTCGGGCTCGGAGCAGGAAGGTCTCCTACGGGCCGGTGCAGGCCCGACTCGCCCCAGGATGGGTGGTTCCCCGGTTCCCAGTCGCTGTCAGTGTCGCTGTCAGTGCATCAGGTCGTGCTTGTGCCCGAGGGATTCGGCGAAGGCGCACGGTGCCGCCTCTTGCGGCGATTGCGAGGACCGCACGTCGTTATCGAACGTTAATAGACAGTCCGCTTGGTTTCCAAGCCGAAAGCGTGAATCCGCCGTGTCCTTGGTCAGGACTTGGCAAGGCGCCCGTCCTCAAGGTGCCGTCTTCTTAAACGGTCTTTATTCCGAGGGAATGCGGAACGATCAAGATCCACTACAGCCCGTGCGGACGGACATAAGAACCCTGGTGGTGACGGCCGTCGCCACGCCGGATCGCCAGCAGGGCCATGTCGTCCGCCGTACGGTCACCCGAGTGCCGGGCGACGTCGTCGACCAGGCACTCCAGCAGCGCCTCCGGATTTTTGAACTGCCGTCCCGTCAACCGGGCCCGCGGATCATAGAAATCCCCATCCGCATCTCTGGCCTCAGTGACCCCGTCCGTAAAGAGCAGCAACGTCGTCCCCGAAGGAAACGCCAGCTCCTCGACCTGGCCGGTAGGAACCTGGTCTGCCGAGACCCGATCAGCCGAGACCTCCAGCTCGCCCATCCCCAGAGGCAGAGCCGGCACGGCAGGCACCGCCTCGACGACCTCGCCGCCCGGGCGCAACAGGAGAGGCGCCGGATGCCCGCGGTTCACCAGGCGCAGGACGGGCGCGTCCTGCGGCATCTCGGCGAGGACGGCGGTGGTGAAGCCCTCGAACTGGTCCAGATTCGCGCGCCGCGCGCCCTCCCGTTGCAACGCGCGCTCCAGCCGTTCCGCGAGCGCGTCCAGCGTGCGCTCCTGCTCGGCCGCCTCCCGGAACGCGCCGATGACCACCGCGACCGCTTCCACCGCCTCCAGGCCCTTGCCGCGCACGTCCCCGACGATGGCGCGTACGCCGTACGGGGTGTCCTGCACCGCGTAGAGGTCGCCGCCGATCCGGGCGTCCGCCTGCGCCGCCACGTAGCGCGCCGCGACGCGGAGGCCGCCGATCCGGGCCGGGGGCACCGGGAGCACGGCCCGCTGCGCGGTCTCCGCGATGCTGCGGGCCGAGGCGAGCCGCAGGACGCTGCGGCGGCCGATGCTGTTGATGCCGAGGGCGAGCAGGGAGACCACGAGGACGGTGACCATCTCGCTCACCGCCGTACCCGTTTCGTTCACCCGCTCGAGCAGGACGAGGATCAGCGTCGCCGTGATGGCCGCCGCGGCGACAAGGGCGGTACCGCTCAGCGAGTGGAAGGGGGCCGCCACGAGGGGAGCGGCGTTCTCGAACGGGCCGCAGGTGTAGTCGGGCGGCGTGAGGACGTCGAAGACGACGCCGCCGCCGACGACGAGTACGTAGGGGAGGTAGCGGACGGCTCGCGCCGCGTGGCGGGCGCGTGGGGACGAGGCGTCGTCCCCACGCGAGAACTGCGGGCCGTTCTGGTTCCCCGCCTTCCCCGCCTTCCCCACCGCTCGCTCCTGACGGCCGTCGCGTTCGCCTTTCTCTCACCTTTCCGGGTGGGAGGCGAGGGGGCGAACGGAGTGGGCCAAGCGAGGGACGTATCGGGGTGCGCCCACCGAAGTGCCGCCTGAGTCCGGTGCGCGACTGCCGGTGCGTTGTGGCTGGTCGCGCAGTTCCCCGCGCCCCTAACGGGGCGCCCGTCAGGACGCCGCCGGGCGGCGGTTGCCCCCGCCGCGCCGCGCACCGCCGCGACGCGAACGGCCGCCGCCGCCCTCACCTCGGGGCGCGCCGGACGCGCCTCCCGGGCGCTTGCGCGGGCGGCTCGCCGACGAGGGCGCCGTCGGCTGGGGCGGCGGCGCGATCGTCACCGCGACGCCGCTGGGCTCGCGGGCACCCGTGATGCGCTCCAGCTCCGGGTCGCGCGGGTGGGTCTTGATGACGTTCGGCGTGATCTTCGCGGTGGCCATCATGCGCGTCATCTCGCGTCGCTGCTCCGGCAGGACGAGCGTGACGACCGTGCCGGACTCGCCCGCGCGGGCCGTGCGGCCGCCGCGGTGCAGGTAGTCCTTGTGGTCCATGGGCGGGTCGATGTTCACGACGAGGTCGAGGCCGTCGATGTGGATGCCGCGCGCCGCGACGTTGGTGGCGACCAGCGCGGTGACCTGGTCCGTACGGAACAGCTCCAGCGTGCGGTTGCGCTGCGGCTGGCTCTTGCCGCCGTGCAGCGCGCCCGCCCGTACGCCCTGGGCCAGCAGCTTCTTCACCAGCCGGTCGGCGCCGCGCTTGGTGTCCACGAACATGATCACGCGGCCCTCGCGCGCCGCGATCCGGGAGACCGCGTCCTTCTTGTCCGCGTCCGTGAGGAAGAAGAGGTGGTGCTCCATCGTGGTGACCGCGCCCACGGACCCGTCGACGGAGTGCGTCACCGGGTCGGAGAGGAAGCGGCGCACCAGGCGGTCGACGTTGCGGTCGAGGGTCGCGGAGAAGAGCATCCGCTGGCCCTCCGGGTGGACCTGGTCGAGCAGCTTGGTGACCTGCGGCAGGAAGCCCATGTCGGCCATCTGGTCGGCCTCGTCCAGGACCGTGATCCGCACGTCGCCGAGCTTGCAGTCGCCGCGCTGGATCAGGTCGGCGAGCCGGCCGGGGGTGGCGACCAGGACCTCCGCGCCGCGCGCGAGGGTCTGGGCCTGGCGCCCGATGGACATACCGCCGACGACGGTGGCGACCCGCAGGTTGACGGCGGTGGCGTACGGGCTGAGGGAGTCGGTGACCTGCTGCGCCAGCTCACGGGTGGGGACGAGGACGAGCGCCAGCGGGCGCTTCGCCTCGGCACGCCGACCCGCCGTGCGGGCGAGCAGCGCCAGCCCGAAGGCGAGGGTCTTGCCGGAGCCCGTACGGCCACGGCCCAGCACGTCACGGCCCTGGAGCGAGTTGGGCAGCGTCGCGGCCTGGATCGGGAACGGCTCGGTGACGCCCTCCCGGGTCAGCGTGGCGAGCAGGCCGTTCGGCATGTCCAGGTCCGCGAAGGACGCCACCGGCGGCAGCGCGGGAGTCGTGGTGACCGGCATCTCGAACTCGCCCCCCTGCGGCTCGGCCGCGGGCTGACGGCGCGAGGACTGTCCACCACGCGACGACTGGCCACGGGACGGACCGCCACCACGCCTGCGCGGCGGTCGGGGCGACCCGGAGGCATCGGAGGCCGGACGGGCAGGGCGGGCGGAGCGAGTCATGCGGGGACCTTCCCGGACGAGGACGGCGGGAGAAAGGGTGGAAAGAACAGAAAAGTCAGAAAGATCAGAAAGAACGGCAGAGCGGGGGAAAGCCGGAAAAGTGCGGCGCGGGCCCTGCGCGGAGGCAGCGAGCGGGGGCAACAATGGGGCCCGCACCCAGTGGTGCGGGCCCCATTGCCAAGCTTCACCCGCGGAGCGGGCGTTCGTCAGAGGGTGACGATGTTCTCCGCCTGCAGGCCCTTCTGGCCCTGCGTGACGTCGAAGGACACCTTCTGGCCCTCGAAGAGCTCACGGAAGCCCTGGGAGGCGATGTTCGAGTAGTGGGCGAAGACGTCCGGACCGCCGCCGTCCTGCTCGATGAAGCCGAAGCCCTTTTCGGCGTTGAACCACTTCACGATGCCCGTAGCCATGTGTTTCTCCTTGTGAATGGGATGGGCACCGCACCGGAAAGGACCGGCGAAAACAAAAAATGCGCCTTCGGCTACATAACCGTCAGGCGCACACGAGTTCATGGGTACCACAACTGCAACTTCCATCGACCATAACACAGGGCCGCGGTCACCGGAACCCCCCATTTTTTCACAGCCCGCGGCCCCGCCGTCATGTTGTGCTCCAGCTCCCAC
>NZ_JAINFC010000050.1 GCF_020740835.1 Streptomyces sp. UNOC14_S4 | reverse complement strand
CCCCAGACCAGCTCGCCCAGGGCTCCCAAGTTGGCATCGTTGTCGACGTACACGGGCACGCTCAGCCGGGACGCGAGCTCGTCACGGGGGTTGGTGCCCGCCCAGCCCGGCAGGATCGCGGTCGAGCCGAGCGTGCCGGAGGCCACGTCGATCGGCCCGGGCACCCCGAGGCCCACCCCGACGATCTTGGCGGTGTCGATGCCCGCCTCCGCGATCAGCCGTTTGACCAGGTGCTCGGCGCGGTCGAAGCCCTGCGCGGCGGAGGCGTCCACGTCGAGGGGCTCGGCATCCTCCGCCAGCACCCGGTGGGCGAGGTTGCCGATGGCCACGCGGAGGTGGGTGTGCCCGAAGTCGACGCCGACGACGATCCCCGCGTCACCGGAGAGGGAGACGCTGCGGGCGCGGCGCCCGCCCGCGGAGGTGGGGGTGACCTCGACCGTGCCGCCGTCCTTCAGCTCCCGCACGATGTTGGAGACCGTGGCGGCCGAGAGCCCGGTCGTACGGGCGATCTCGGCCTGGGTGAGCGAGCCCGCCATGCGCACCGCGCGTACGACCCGCTCCAGGTTGGCCCGGTGCAGCGACGACTGCGACCCCGGAGTCTCCACGCCCATTCACTCCCGCCTCGCCGGGGACGGCACGGCCGCCGTCCCGCGGCCGGGTCACGGCACCCGTTGCCCCGGCCTTCCGTACAACATATGAACTCTAAGCTGAGCCGCCCGGAGCAATCCCCGTCAAGGCCCTGAACCCTATCGAGCCCCGGGCGCGGAGAGGCGGGAGGGGTCACCGGGAGGCCGGGTGGGGGGCACCGGGACGGTTCACCGCGCGGCGCGGTCCAGGGCGCCGGTCTTCACGGCCCTCAGCAGGGCCGCCCAGGCGCGGGGCGCGGGCGCGAGCACGGTCCGTAAGCGGTCGCTCTCCCGGAAGCGGAGCCGCCCGTCCGGGCCGTGGGCGGCCTCCAGGCACTCGTTGCCACCGCCGCTGCCGGAGGACCGGGACCGCTGCCAGGGGGGCGCGGCGCGGGAGGCCGCGCCCGGCGGCGTACGGGCCTCCGGCGGAGTACGGATCTCCGGCGGCGTACGGAGCGGGGTGCCGGGAGCGGCGGGGGACGGCGCGGCCGTCACGACCCCGCCGCCAGCCGCTCGATCAGCTCGACGGAGGCGGCGGGCGGGAGCGCGCGGGAGCGCAGCGCGTCGAAGAGCGCGCGGTAGCGGCGGACGTCCTCGTCCCGGTCGAGGTGGGCGGCGCCCGTGAGGCCGTCCGCCATCACCACGTCCATGCCGGACGCGAGCAGGCCGTAGATCACGAAGGGGCCGTCGAGACCGCCGTGCTCCCCGGCGTCGAAGGGCAGCACCTGGAGGCGCACCCGCTCGCTCCCGGCACGCTCCGCGAGGTGCCGCAGTTGCTCCCGCATCACGTCGGGGCCGCCGACCGGGCAGCGCAGCGCGGCCTCGTAGACCAGGGCGGTGAGCTCGGGGGCGTCCGGCTTGTCGAGCACGGCCTGCCGGGCGGTGCGGGCGGCCACGCAGCGGTCCGCCTCGGCGGTGTCGTAGCCGTACCGGCCGCCCGCGAAGAGCGCGCGCATATAGCCGGGGGTCTGCAGCAGCCCGGGGACGAGCACGGTCTGCCACACCTGGACCGTGACCGCCTTCGACTCCAGGTGCGCGAGGTCGGCGATGCCGGGAAAGGAGCTCGCGTAGTGATTCCACCAGCCCTGGCGGCGGCCTTCCCTGGCCAGCTCCACCAGGGGGTCGACGAGGGCGGGATCGGTCACCCCATAAGCCCTCAGCAGACCGCGTAGCTCGAATGGGCGAATCCCATTCGTGCCCGTCTCGATGCGGCTGATCTTGGCTTGTCCGCACTCCAGCGCCTCAGCGGCGTCCTCGCCCGACATACCGGCGGCTTCGCGCAGCTTGCGCAGCTCCGCGCCGAGGCGCTTCTGGCGGATAGTTGGGAGCTTCTGCGGCATGACAATCCTCCCTTCCTTTGGGCAGAGAGTCTGCCTGCACCCACCCGGTGAGCACAGTCACTCACAGGGACGAAAGCCCACCGAATTTATGCACTCGCGGTCGATCCCCATCACTGTTGAATCTCATCCCCCCGAACGGAGCCACAATGTGCGAGGACCCTCAACTGGCCACCGCCGACTGGTGGTACTCACTCCGGATCCCTGCCCAGCCCTGGATGGTCAGTGTCGTCCGCAGCTCGCTCCGGCTCGCGCTGCAGCGGCACGGCAGGGCCGACCTCGCCGACACCGCCTGTCTGCTGGTGACGGAGCTGGTCACCAATGGCGTGGTGCACACCAAATCACCGGTGACGGTGGACCTCAGCTGCCGCTCGCGCACCCTGCGCGTCGATGTGCACGACGCCTGCCCCGAGGTGCCCGCCCGGATCGCCGCGGGCTGCGACGACGAATCGGGCCGCGGGCTCACCCTCGTCGACAGTTGCGCCCGCTCCTGGGGCGTGCGCCCGGCCGCGCAGGGCGTCGGCAAGGCCGTGTGGTTCACGCTCCGCTGACGCCGCCGAGACCCTGGCGCCCACGGCCTCCCCGGTCACTCGGGCCGCCGCTCGGACCCCGGCTACTTCAGCGCTCCGGCCGTCAGACCCGCCTGCACCTGGCGCTGGAAGATCACATAGACGATGAGCACGGGCAGCATGGCGATCACCATGCCCGCCATCAGGCCGCCCCAGTCCCCCTGATAGCCCTGCTGGAGCGCGAGCTCCGCGAGGCCTTGCGTCAGGACGTACCTGTCCTCCCTCTGATTGAGGACCATGGGCAGGAGGTACTGGTTCCACTGGCCCAGGAAATTGAAAATTCCGATGCTGATGAGCCCCGGTTTCGCCATCGGGAGCATCACCTGGAAGAAGACCCGGCTGTGCGAGGCCCCATCGATCATCGCCGCCTCGGCGACCGAGGTCGGCAGGGTGCGGAAGAAGGCCGTCATGAAGAACACGGTGAACGGCAGCGAGAAGGCGATGTAGACCAGGATCAGCCCTGGATAGGTGGCCAGCAGACGCGTCCCGGGGAAATCCCGCAGCACGAAGAACAGCGGAATGACGAGCATGAAGACCGGGAAGGACATCCCGGCCACGAAGAGGTAGTAGATGAAGCGGTTGCCGGGGAAGGAGAAGCGGGCCAGCACATAGCCCGCCATCGAGCCGAGCACCATGGTGCCGATGACCGAAGCACCCACCACGACGACCGTGTTGAGGAAATAGCGGCCGATATTGGCCCGGTCCCAGGCGTGCGCCCAGTTCTCGAAGTGGAACGAGCGCGGCAGCGACCATGGCGAGCCGAGAATGTCACCGCTGCTCTTGAACGAGCTCCACAGCACCCACAGCAGCGGCAGCCCCACCATGAGCGCCCAGGCGAGGAGGATGCCGTGCGAGAAGACGTTCAGCACCCCGCCCTCCGCTCGCCCGCGCCCGGCGCCCCGACGCTTCCCCGGGGCGCCCTCCGCAACGTCCGCCACGGGCGCCGCACCCGCTTCCATCGTCATCCGTCCGTACCCCCAGCCCTCGATACCGCCGGCACCCGGTGCCCTAGAACTCGATCCGCTCACGCCGCGCGAAGCGCATGGTGAGCACGGCGAACAGCAGCGTCACGACGAGCATGGCGACGCCCATGGCCGACGCGTAGCCGAACTGGCTGTCCCGGAAGGCCGTCTGGTAGAGCCGCAGCGGGACCACGTCCGTCGCGCCGTCCGGACCGCCCATGTTCACCGACATGATCTGCACGAGCGCGAAGGCGTCCATCGCGATGATGCCCATGTAGACCCAGCCGGTCTGCACGGTGTCCCACAGCAGCGGGAGCGTGATCCGGAAGAAGGTCTGGGCGCGGCCCGCGCCGTCGAGCAGCGACGCCTCGTAGATCTCGCGCGGTATGGACGCCATGGCCGCGGAGAACAGGACCACGTAGAAGCCCACGTTCGCCCAGACCATCACGACCATGATGCAGGCCAGGGCGAGGCTCTTCTCCCCCAGCCAGGCGCTCTGGAGGGAATCCAGCCCCACCGCCCCCAGCAGGGAGTTGAGCATGCCGTCCGAGGGATCCGGGTTGTAGATGTTGAACCAGATCACCGAAATGATCGTGATGGAGATGACCTGGGGGAAGAAGAAGACGAACTTGTAGAAGCGCGCTCCCCGCACCCCCGTGATCACCGCGCCCCGGCGGGCACGGCCTCCCACATTGAGCATGTAGGCGAAGAACAGCCCCAGCGCCAGGGTCACGATCGGCACCAGCACGAGCATGACGACGTTGTGTTTCAGGGCGTTCCAGAACTCGTCGCTGTGCACGAGCCTGTCGTAGTTCTTGAAGCCTGTGTACTTGGCCTTGCCCGCGAGACCGCTCCAGTCGGTCATCGCGAGCTGGAACGCCTGGACGAACGGCGAGATCACAAAGATCGCGTAGATCGCCAGGGGCAGGGCCAGGAACCCCGCGATGAACCGGTATTTGCCGTGCCTCATGCCGCCTCCCGGCCCTCGTTCTCCCGGTCCTCCGTCAGGCCGACCGGTGGAACTTGGTGACGGAGCCGTCCTTGGCCGTCTCGTCCGCGTACTGCTGTGTCTTCTTGATCCACTCGTCGGCCTTGATGCCTCCGGTGAGCAGCTGGCTGGTGAGGCCACCCATCTTCTCGTCCGTCAGCTTCGGGTACCACTCCTGGAGCTGGATCATCAGCAGGTTCTGGTTGCCGCCCGCGTTCTTGACCGTCTGCGCGGCGGAGGCCAGGCCCGGGGAGAGGGAGGCGCCCTCGGCGCCCTGCGTATTGCTCGTCAGCGAGTGGACCTTCTGTGCGAAGTTCTGCGCGTGCTTCTTGGAGAGCATGATGCGCAGCAGCTCCATGCCACCCGCGGGGTTCTTGCCGCTCTTCGCGACGATGAAGGGCTCACTGGGCTCGGCACGCACCGCGCCGTGCGGCATCTTGTCACCGGAGCCGCCGTCGAAGAGCGCTCCGACGGCCATGTCGAAGTCCTTGGGGGTGGTCGGGCTCGCCTCGTTCTCCACCCAGGAGCCGTTGGGGATGAAGACGGCCTTGCCCTTCGTCCAGGCGGTCTGTGCCTGGATATGGGTCAGGCCCTGGCTGCCCTCGAGGAAATACCCCTTGGCGGCCAGCTCCTCGTAGTGCCCGACGACCTGCTTGACCGCGTCGTTGGAGGTCCAGGCGTTGGGCTCCAGGTTGTCGATCGCGATCCACTTCTCCATGCCGCCGATCTTGGCGATCTGCGGGAAGATGTTGAAGTGGACGTAGTACGGGTACTTGCCCGGGTAGGTCCAGGGCGCGATGCCCGCTTTCTTGATCTCCTCGCAGAGCTTGACCATCTCGTCGAGGGACTTCGGATAGACCCAGCCCTTGTCCTTCAACAGCTTCTGCGAATACCAGGTGCCGTAGACGGTGAAGGCGTAATAGAGAACGTCGACGACGTCCTTGTGCTTGCCCTTCTCGATGGTGCTCGGGTAGAGGACGTCCCGGATCTTCTTCTTGGGGTCGTCCAGCGTCGGGGCGTCGAGCAGCGGGGCGAGGTCCGCCAACTGCCCCTGCGAGGAAAGCTTGTTCATGTCCAGGTGGTCGGCGCCCGAGTTGTCGATGACGTCCGGCGGATTGCCCCCGGCGAAGCGCGGCTGGAGCTTGGGACCGACCTGCTGGGTGCCGGTGTGCTGCACGTCGGCGCCGTAGGCGGACTTGTAGTCGGCCTCGGCGTCCTTGGCGTACTGGTCGCCCAGGCCGCCCTTGAAGATGAAGGCGTCCAGCGGGGCGCCGTTCTTGACGCCGAGCGGGTTCTTCTCGGACGTCTTGCCCTTGTTCCCCTTGTCGCCGCTGTCGTTGTCGTCACCTCCACCCCCCGTGGCACACGCGGCCAGCACACTCATCGAGGGCACCGCGAACAGGCCGAGCGCCGCGGTGCGCTTGACCAGGTCGCGACGGCTGACGTCCGATGTGGATCCCATGCTCAAGTCCTCGCCTTCTGACGGACTCAGGCGGTGTACCGGTCTCCCCTTGGAACCGTGCGAACCGTGCGAACCGGCCATGGCCGAAGGGCCCGACACCGCGGGTCGGTTGAAGCTTGGTGTGCTGGGCGTGCGCCGGGATCGGTGAAGTGCCCACGGCGCTCCCGTCCGCCGCTTCTCCCCCGGATGTCCGCCGGGCCGGCCTGCGGCCGTCCGGACGTCCGACAGGTATAGTCCACTTTCCATCAACTGGGCAAGATCGAAAGCGGCTTTGACCGTCAGTCTTTCCCGAGTTGAGACCTCCTCACTCCGGGCTCGGTCCCGGCTCGGCCCGGGTTCGGTCCGGGCTCCGTCCGGGGCGCCGCCATGACGACACCAACCCTCGGACCCTTGACACCACTGGCGTCTCACGCCCTACTGGTCTCTGCGCGACTCAGGTGACAACGTTGTCGGTTCGGCGGAGGGGCCAGATCGTGGAGAGGCCAGGGATGCGGCAGAGCCAGCGGAAGAGACCCCGACACCGATGGCGTAATCCCGGCCGCCCGCTGGCCCTCCTGGTGGCAGCGCTGGTGGTGACGGCCACTCAGAGCCCGCAGGCCGCCTCGGCCATGGCCACGGCCTCCGCCGCACGGGCGGACGCGGCGGCCCAGCGCTTCAGCTCCTCCTTCGAACCGGGCGAGCCACGGCCCGACTGGCGCGACACCGTGGAGACCGGCCCTGACGGGCACCGGAAGTCGGCCGGGGTCGACGGCGCCGACACCGCGGGCATCCCCGGGAACGTCACCGACCGGGTCACCGCCGTCAGGGCGAGCGGCGAGAACGCGGGCGCCGGGGAGAGCAAGGAGAACCTCGTCGACGGCGAGCCCACCACCAAGTGGCTCGTCTTCGACCGGACGGCCTGGCTGGAGTTCGACCTGCCGGAGCCGGTCGCGCTCGTGCGCTACGCGCTGACCTCCGCCAACGACGCCCCCGGCCGGGACCCCAGGAGCTTCACGCTCAAGGGCTCCGACGACGGCAGGAGCTGGCAGGCGCTGGACGGCCGCGACGACGTGTCCTTCGAAAAACGCCTCCAGACCAAGGAGTTCCCCGTCGGGAACAGGGCGGCGTACCGGCACTTCCGGCTGGAGATAGCCCGCAACAACGGCGACGACATCACCCAGCTGGCGGAGGTGCAGCTGGCGACCGGGGACACGAGCGCTCCCCCGCCCCCGGACATGCGCAGCCACGTCGACTCCGGCCCCACCGGCTCGCCCACGGCCAAGGCACGCGTGGGCTTCACCGGCACCCACGCCCTGCGCTACGGCGGCAGGCATCTGGCCACCGGCCGGGCGTACGCGTACAACAAGCTCTTCTCCGTGAAGGTCGCGGTCACCCGGGAGACCGTGCTCTCCTACCGGATCTTCCCGGCCATGCCCGACCGGGACCCGCGGTATCCGGCCACCCACGCGGCCATCGACCTGGCCTTCACCGACGGCACCTATCTGAGCGAGCTCGGCGCGGTCGACCAGCACGGCGCGCGCCTCACCCCGCAGGGGCAGGCGGACTCCAAGACGCTCTACGTCAACCAGTGGAACAACAAGGAGTCCCGCATCGGCGACGTCGCCGCGGGCAAGACCGTCGCCCGGGTGCTCATCGCCTACGACTCCCCGGCCGGCCCCGCGCGCTTCCGGGGGTGGGTGGACGACATCGCGCTCACGCCCGCACCACCGCAGAAGCCCGAGGCACACCTTTCGGACTACGCCCTCACGACGCGCGGCACTCATTCCAGCTCGACCTTCTCGCGGGGCAACACCTTCCCCGCGACGGCCGTCCCCCATGGCTTCAACTTCTGGACCCCCGTCACCAACGCCGGCTCCACGGACTGGCTCTACCAGTACGCGGCCGGGAACAACGCCGACAATCTCCCCACCATCCAGGCCTTCGGCGCGAGCCATGAGCCGAGCCCCTGGATGGGCGACCGGCAGACCTTCCAGGTGATGCCCTCGACCGCCGCGGGCACCCCCGACGCCCGGCGCACCGCCCGCGCCCTCCCCTTCCACCACTCGAACGAGATCGCGAAGCCGCACTACTACGGCGTCACCTTCGACAACGGACTCAAGTCCGAGATCGTCCCCAGCGACCATGCCGCGATGATGCGTTTCACCTTTCCGGGCGAAAACTCCAGCGTCATTCTTGACAATGTCAAGGACATGGGCGGGCTGACCCTCGACCCGGACCACGGGGTGGTCACCGGCTACTCCGACGTCAAGAGCGGCCTGTCGACCGGCGCCGGACGGCTGTTCGTCTACGGCGTCTTCGACGCGCCTGTCACCGCGAGCGGCAAGCTCGGCGGCTCCCCCAACCTGCCGCGCAACGCCATCAGCTCGATCCCCCCGGACGGCCGGCGCCAGGCCGAGCGCGTCGAGCGCGACGGCACACACGGCGACGGCGTCACCGGCTATCTGCGCTTCCGGCCGGGCAAGGACCGCACGGTCACCCTCCGCATCGCGACCTCCCTGATCGGCACCGACCAGGCGAAGGCCAATCTGGAACAGGAGATCCCGGCGGGCAGCTCGTTCACCGAGGTCCACGACCGCGCCCGCGCCGCGTGGGACGCCCTCCTGCACCGCGTCGAGGTCAAGGGCGCGAGCCGGGACCAGCTCACCACCCTGTACTCCAGCCTCTACCGCCTCTACCTGTATCCCAACTCGGGCTTCGAGAACACCGGCACGGCGGCGCACCCCCGCCACCGCTACGCCAGCCCCTTCTCCCCGCCCGAGGGCGAGTCCACGCCGACCCGTACGGGCGCGCGGGTCGTCGACGGCGAGGTCTACGTCAACAACGGCTTCTGGGACACCTACCGCACCACCTGGCCCGCGTACTCCCTGCTCACCCCGAAGCAGGCGGGCAGGCTCGTCGACGGCTTCGTGCAGCAGTACAAGGACGGCGGCTGGATCTCCCGCTGGTCCTCGCCCGGCTACGCCGATCTGATGACGGGCACCAGCTCGGACGTCGCCTTCGCCGACGCCTACGTCAAGGGCGTGCCCTTCGACGCGGAGGCCGCGTACGAGGCCGCGCTCAAGAACGCCACCGTGGCGCCGCCCAACCCCGGCGTGGGCCGCAAGGGCATGGAGACCTCCGCGTTCCTCGGCTACACCAGCACCACCACCCGCGAGGGCATGTCGTGGGCGATGGACGGCTACATCAACGACTTCGGCCTCGGACAGATGGGCAGATTCCTCTACGAGAAGACCCACAAGGCCCGCTACCGGGACGAGTCCGCGTATTTCCTGAACCGTGCCCGGAACTACGTCAAGCTCTTCGACCCGCAGATCGGCTTCTTCCAGGGCAAGGACCAGAGCGGCCACTGGCGGCTCACGCCCAAGCAGTACGACCCGCGCGTCTGGGGCTACGACTACACCGAGACCAACGGCTGGAACTTCGCCTTCACCGTCCCCCAGGACACCCGCGGCCTGGCGAACCTCTACGGCGGCGGGGCGGCGCTCGCGCGGAAGCTCGACACCTTCTTCCGCACACCGGAGACCGGGGCGCCCGAGTTCGCCGGTTCGTACGGCGGCATCATCCACGAGATGACCGAGGCCCGGGACGTCCGCATGGGGATGTACGGCCACAGCAACCAGCCCTCGCACCACATCGCCTATCTGTACGACGCGGTGGGGCAGCCGTGGAAGACGCAGGCGGAGGTCCGCGAGGTGCTCTCGCGCCTCTACCTCGGCAGTGAGATCGGCCAGGGCTATCCGGGTGACGAGGACAACGGCGAGATGTCGGCCTGGTATCTCTTCGGTGCCCTCGGCTTCTATCCGCTGGTGATGGGCAGCGGGGAGTACGCGATCGGCTCGCCGCTGTTCACGGAGGCCACCGTCCACCTGGAGAACGGCCGGGACGTGGTGGTGAAGGCGCCCGGCAACAGCGCCCGGAACGTCTATGTGCAGGGGCTGCGGGTCAACGGCAAGCCGTGGGATTCCACCGCGCTCCCGCACTCCGTACTGGCCGGGGGCGCGACGCTGGAGTTCGCCATGGGCCCCCGGCCGTCGCGGTGGGGCAGCGGCAAGGACGCGGGACCGGTCTCGCTCACCAAGGACGACGCGGTGCCCGCCCCGGAGGGCGACCTGACGCAGCCCGGCACGTCGGCCCTCACCGACAACACCTCCGCCACGGAGCAGGGGTTCACCACGGCCGCGCTGGAGGTGCCGTCCGGCGGCCGCGTCACCTCGTACACCCTCACCTCCTCCGACCGCGCCAAGGCCCCGAGGGGCTGGGTGCTCAAGGGTTCGGCGGACGGCCGGACGTGGACGGAGGTCGACCGGCGCACGGGCGAGTCCTTCGCCTGGGACCGGCAGACGCGGGTGTTCTCCGTACGCGCGCCCGGCGCCTATCACCACTACCGGCTGGAGGTGCCGGGCGGAGAGGGCACCCTGGCCGAGGTCGAGCTCATCGGGCCGGTCCGGTCGTCCGGCTGACGGACACGTGAGGCATACGGCCGGGCATACGACTGGGGCCGCACCCCGGAAGGGATGCGGCCCCAGTCGCTGTAAGGACCGTCCGCCTGGACGGCGATCCTTACTCCGGCTTGACTCCGGCTTACTTGCGGATCAGCGAGCGCAGCACGTACTGCATGATGCCGCCGTTGCGGTAGTAGTCCGCCTCACCGGGGGTGTCGATGCGGACGACCGCGTCGAACTCGATGCCCGTGTCGGTGGTGACCTTGACGGTGCGCGGGGTGGTGCCCTCGTTCAGCTCGGTCACGCCGGCGATGGAGAAGGTCTCCTCGCCGGTCAGGCCGAGCGAGTCGGCCGACTGGCCGGCCGGGAACTGGAGCGGCAGGACGCCCATACCGATGAGGTTCGAGCGGTGGATGCGCTCGTACGACTCGGTGATGACGGCCTTGACGCCGAGGAGGGCCGTGCCCTTGGCCGCCCAGTCGCGGGACGAGCCGGAGCCGTACTCCTTGCCGCCCAGGATGACCAGCGGGATGCCGGCGGCCTGGTAGTTCTGCGAGGCGTCGTAGATGAACGACACCGGCGCGTCGGCCTGGGTGAAGTCGCGGGTGAAGCCGCCCTCGGTGCCCGGCGCGATCTGGTTGCGCAGGCGGATGTTGGCGAACGTACCGCGGATCATGACCTCGTGGTTGCCTCGGCGCGAGCCGTAGGAGTTGAAGTCACGACGCTCCACACCGTGCTCGGTGAGGTACTTGCCGGCCGGGGTGTCGGCCTTGATGGCACCGGCCGGGGAGATGTGGTCGGTGGTGACCGAGTCGCCGAGCTTCGCCAGCACGCGGGCGCCGGTGATGTCGGTGACCGGGGTGGTCTCCATCGTCATGCCCTCGAAGTACGGGGGCTTGCGGACGTAGGTGGACTCGGCGTCCCACTCGAAGGTGTTGCCGGTCGGGATCGGCAGGGCCTGCCACTGGGCGTCGCCCGCGAAGACGTCCTGGTAGGACTTGTTGAACATGTCCTCGCCGATGGCGTTGGCCACGACGTCGTTGACCTCGGCCTCGGTCGGCCAGATGTCCTTGAGGAAGACCGGGTTGCCGTCCTGGTCGGCGCCCAGGGCGTCACGCGTGATGTCCACCTTCATGGAGCCCGCGATGGCGTACGCGACGACCAGCGGCGGGGAGGCCAGGTAGTTCATCTTGACGTCGGGGTTGATGCGGCCCTCGAAGTTGCGGTTGCCCGAGAGGACCGAGGTCACGGCCAGGTCGTGCTCGTTGACCGCCTTGGAGACCTCCTCCGGCAGCGGGCCGGAGTTGCCGATGCAGGTGGTGCAGCCGTAGCCGACGAGGTTGAAGCCGACCTTGTCGAGGTAGGGGGTCAGGCCCGCCTTGTCGAAGTAGTCGGTGACGACCTTGGAGCCCGGGGCGAGGGTGGTCTTGACCCACGGCTTGCGGGTCAGGCCCTTCTCGACCGCCTTCTTGGCCACGAGCGCGGCGGCGACCATGACGTAGGGGTTCGAGGTGTTGGTGCAGGAGGTGATCGCGGCGACGGTGACGGCGCCGTGGTCGATCGTGTAGGTCGACCCGTCGGGAGCGGTGACGGTGGTCGGCCGCGACGGCACGCCGTTGGCCGTGGCCGGGGAGTCGGAGGCCGGGAAGGACTCCTTGCCCGCCTCGTCGGCGGTGTCGACGTAGTTCAGGACGTCGACGGCGAACTGCTTGGCGGCGTCGGCCAGGACGATGCGGTCCTGCGGGCGCTTCGGACCGGCGATTGACGGGACGACCGTGGAGAGGTCGAGCTCCAGCTTCTCGGAGAAGTCCGGCTCGGCGGCCGGGTCCAGCCAGAGGCCCTGCTCCTTGGCGTACGCCTCGACGAGCGCGACCTGCTGCTCGGAGCGGCCGGTCAGGCGCAGGTAGTTCAGGGTCTCGCCGTCGATCGGGAAGATGGCGGCAGTGGAGCCGAACTCCGGCGACATGTTGCCGATGGTGGCGCGGTTGGCCAGCGAGGTGGCGGCGACGCCCTCGCCGTAGAACTCGACGAACTTGCCGACGACACCGTGCTTGCGCAGCATCTCGGTGATCGTGAGGACCAGGTCGGTGGCGGTGGTGCCGGCGGGCAGCTCACCGGTCAGCTTGAAGCCGACGACACGCGGGATGAGCATGGAGACCGGCTGGCCGAGCATCGCGGCCTCGGCCTCGATGCCGCCGACGCCCCAGCCGAGCACGCCCAGGCCGTTGACCATCGTGGTGTGCGAGTCGGTGCCGACCAGCGTGTCGGGGTAGGCCTGGCCGTTGCGGACCATGACCGTACGGGCCAGGTGCTCGATGTTCACCTGGTGGACGATGCCGGTGCCCGGGGGGACGACCTTGAACTCGTCGAAGGCGGTCTGGCCCCAGCGCAGGAACTGGTAGCGCTCCTTGTTGCGGCCGTACTCCAGCTCGACGTTCTGGCCGAAGGCGTCCTTCGTGCCGAACTTGTCGGCGATGACGGAGTGGTCGATGACCAGCTCGGCCGGGGCCAGCGGGTTGATCTTCGCCGGGTCGCCGCCCAGCTCCTTCACGGCCTCGCGCATGGTGGCCAGGTCGACGACGCAGGGCACACCGGTGAAGTCCTGCATGATGACGCGGGCCGGCGTGAACTGGATCTCCTGGCTGGGCTGGGCCTGCGAGTCCCAGTTGCCCAGCGCGCGGATGTGGTCGGCGGTGATGTTCGCGCCGTCCTCGGTGCGGAGCAGGTTCTCCAGCAGCACCTTCAGGCTGTAGGGAAGGCGAGCGGCGCCCTCGACCTTGTCCAGCCGGAAGATCTCGTACGACTCGTCGCCCACCTGCAGCGTGCTGCGGGCGTCGAAGCTGTTCGCCGACACGACAGTCTCCTTCATGCATGAATTCGCGTACTGCGGCAATCCTGCCGCCCCGAGATCGCGCCGATCCGATAAGGTGTGCCTTAGTTAGGTACGCCTTACTAGCGCGACAGCGGTACGCCTCTCGGCAGATATCTCGATGTCGAGATAACTCTAGTACATCGCGAAGGAACGGTCATGTCCTGGCCGTGGCAGGCGTAAACGTAACAGCACTTATATAAGTACTGTTACGATGGTGGCATGCCCGAGCACCGCACGCCCGACCCCACCCCGCACAGCCTCTGGCGGCCCCTGCGGCTGCTCCAGGAATCGATGGACGCGGACATCGCCCGCCTCTATGCCGAACGGCGGATCGAGGGGCTCAAGCCGAGCTGGGTCATGGAGCTCCTCCGCCTGCACGCCCGCGGCCCGATGACCATCACCGAACTGGCCGAGTCGGTCGGCCGGACGCACTCGGCGCTCAGCCAGAAGGTCGCCGCCATGCGCGCGGCGGGCTGGGTGCGGACCGTCGCGGGCGACGACGGGCGCAGCAAGAAGGTGACCCTCACGGACAAGGCGCGCGACGTCGTCGGCCGCCTGGCCGCGGAGTGGCGGGCCACCGAGGCCGCGCTCGCCGAGATCGAGGCCGAGATCCCCTATCCGCTCACCCGGGTCGTCGCCGACATCGAACAGGCCCTCGCGCGCAGGAACTTCCACGACCGGATCGCCGAGAGGCTGGCACAGGACCCGGCATGGGAGTGACCGGCACGGGGCGCCGGGCGGGGCCGAGACGCCGGATGAGACCGGGGCACCGGACGGGGCCGGGGCGCGCGCTGCTGGACGTGACGCCGTTACGGTCGTCACCGGCGTTCCGGCGGCTGTGGTGCGGCCAGGCACTCTCCGGGGTCGGCGGCCAGATGACGCTCGTCGCCGTGACGTTCCAGGTCTGGCGGACGACGGGGAGCACCGCGTGGACCGGCGCGGTCGGGCTGGCGCAGGCAGTGCCGCTCGTCGCGCTCGGGCTGTTCGCGGGATCCGTCGTGGACCGGGTGGACCGGCGGACGTTCTTCCTTGTCATGACCGGCGGGCAGGCCGCGTGTTCACTGCTGCTCGCCTTGCAGGGCTTCTTGCAGGGCTCCCCGGGGCGCCTGCCGGTCGCAGGAGTGCTGGCGCTGGTGGCGGCGCAGTCCTGTTTCGCCGCGGGCGGCGGCCCGGCCTCCCGTACCTTCGTCCCGCTCCTGCTGCCCGAGGAGCAGGTGGCCGCCGGGCTGGCGCTCAACCGCGTCTCCTTCCAGGGCGCGCTGCTGGCAGGCCCCGCACTGGGCGGGCTGACGCTCGGCGGCCTGGGCGTCGGGGGCTGCTACTTGATCGACGCGGGCACCTTCGTCGCCGCCTTCCTCGGCGCGTCGGCCCTGCCGCGCACGGGGCCCGCGAGCGAGCCCGCCCGCCCCGGGCTGCGCGGCGTGGCGGACGGACTGGCGTTCCTGGTCCGCGCCCCCGCCGTCCGTGCGGCGCTGCTCACGGATCTGGCCGCCACGGTGCTGTCGATGCCGGTCAGCCTGTTCCCCTTGGTCAACGCGGAGCGGTTCGGGGGCGATCCGCGCACGCTCGGGCTGTTCCTGACGGCGCTGGCGGTCGGTGGCGGCGTCGCGTCCCTCTTCTCCGGCACGTTCACCCGTTCGCCACGCCCGGGCCTGGTGATGCTCGGCGGATCGGCCGTCTGGGGCCTGGCGCTCGCGCTGTTCGGACTGGTGTCCCAGCCGTGGGCCGGTCTGGCCTGCCTGGCCCTGGCGGGGGCGGCCGACACCGTCTCCGTGGTGTCCCGCAGCGCCATCGTCCAGTTGCACACCCCGAAGGAACTGCTCGGCCGCGTCGGCGCCGCCGAGCAGATCGCCGGGCAGGCGGGCCCGGACCTCGGCAACCTGCGCGGCGGGCTGCTGGCGGACGCCACGTCAGGGGCGGTGGCCCTGGTCAGTGGTGGCCTGCTGTGTGCCGGTGCCGTCGCCCTGGTGGCGGCGGGCACGCCGGCGCTGCGCGGCCACCGGATGCCCGACCGCCGGGCCGCCAGGCCCCCGGCGTGAACTGCGGCGTGCACGCCGGGGCGCGGAAGCGCACCCGGGCTCGTGGCGCCACCGGAGCTCCCAGCACCGAGGAAGCGGACGGCCCGAGAGGTCTGCCCGTCGGACATACGGGGAAGAAATGACGGCCAGGAAGACGCGGGAAGACGCGGCAGGACAACCGTCAGCAAGACGGCACACAGAAGAAATCTCATATCTGAGATACCGTCTGACTCATGACAGACGCCTACCTCGCCCGCATCGGCAAGCTCATCCGCGACGCACGACAGCACCGCGGCTGGACACAAACGCAGCTCGCGGACGCGCTCGGCACCAGCCAGAGCGCCGTCAACCGCATCGAGCGGGGAAATCAGAACATCAGCCTTGATATGATCGCCCGGATCGGTGAGGCTCTCGACAGCGAGATCGTCTCCCTCGGGTACGCGGGCCCGATGCATCTGAGGGTCGTCGGCGGCCGCCGCCTCTCGGGCGCGATCGATGTCAAGACCAGCAAGAACGCGTGCGTGGCCCTGCTCTGCGCGACCCTCCTCAACGCCGGCCGGACGACGCTGCGCCGGGTCGCGCGGATCGAGGAGGTCTACCGCATCCTGGAGGTCCTCGGCAGCATCGGCGTCAAGGCACGCTGGATCAACGACGGCAACGACCTGGAGATCGTGCCGCCCGCCGAGCTCGACCTGGCCGCGATGGACACCGAGGCCGCACGGCGCACCCGCAGCGTGATCATGTTCCTCGGGCCGCTGCTGCACCGGATGGACCACTTCAAGATCCCGTACGCGGGAGGCTGCGACCTCGGCACCCGTACCGTGCAGCCGCACATGACGGCGCTCCGGCACTTCGGCCTGGAGGTCACCGCCACGGACGGCACCTACCACGCACGGGTCGACCGTTCGGTCGCACCCACCCGGGCGATCGTGCTGACCGAGCGCGGGGACACCGTCACCGAGAACGCGCTGCTCGCGGCGGCCCGCCACGACGGCGTCACCGTCATCCGCAACGCCAGCTCGAACTACATGGTCCAGGACCTCTGCTTCTTCCTGGAGGAGCTGGGCGTGCAGGTCGAGGGCATCGGCACGACGACCCTCACCGTGCACGGCGTGGCCACCATCGACCGCGACGTCGACTACGCGCCCTCCGAGGACCCGGTGGAGGCGATGAGCCTGCTGGCCGCCGCGGTGGTCACCGAGTCGGAACTGACGATCCGCCGCGTGCCCGTGGAGTTCCTGGAGATCGAGCTCGCGGTCCTGGAGGAGATGGGCCTCGACCACGAGCGCAGCCCCGAGTACCGCGCGGACAACGGCCGTACCCGGCTGCTGGACCTGACCGTACGGCCCTCGAAGCTGTGCGCGCCGATCGACAAGATCCACCCGATGCCGTTCCCCGGCCTGAACATCGACAACGTGCCGTTCTTCGCGGCCATCGCGTCGGCCGCGCAGGGCCAGACCCTCATCCACGACTGGGTCTACGACAACCGCGCCATCTACCTCACCGACCTCAACCGCCTGGGCGCGGACGTCAAACTCCTCGACCCCCACCGCGTCCTGGTCGAGGGCCCCACCCGCTGGCGCTCCGCCGAGATGATGTGCCCCCCGGCCCTGCGCCCGGCAGTCGTCGTCCTCCTCGCGATGATGGCGGCGGAGGGCACGTCGGTGCTGCGCAACGTCTATGTCATCAACCGCGGTTACGAGGACCTGGCGTCCCGCCTGAACTCGATCGGAGCGCAGATCGAGATCTTCCGGGACATCTGACGGAAGCATCGCCGTGGCCTGTCACCCCAGCACCGCCGTCCCCTCCAGCTCCACCAGCGCCTCCTCGTCCCACAAGCGGTTGACCTCCACCACCGTCATCGCCGGGTAGTCGCGGCCCATCGCCCCGCGCCAGACGGCGCCCAGGTCACGGGCACACGCGCGGTAGGCGCGCAGGTCGGTGGTGTAGACGGTGAGGCGCGCCAGGTCCGCCGCCGTGCCGCCCGCCGCCTCGAGGGCCTGGAGGAGGTTCGTCAGGGCGCGCTCGAACTGGGCCGGGAGGTCGGGGGCCGTGATGCGGCCGTTCGCGTCCAGGGCCGTCTGGCCGGAGAGGAGGACGTAGCGGGTGCCCGTGGCGAGGACGGCGTGGGAGAAGCCTCTCGGTGGGGCGAGCGCAGGCGGATTGATGCGTTCCGCCGTCATCGGTAGAGCTCCTTCGCGATGATCGTGCGCTGGACCTCCGTGGCGCCCTCGTAGATGCGGGGCGCACGGACCTCGCGGTAGAGGTGTTCGAGGAGGTGGCCGCGCTGGAGGGCTCGCGCGCCGTGGATCTGCACGGCCGTGTCGACGACGTACTGGGCGGTCTCGGTGGCGTACAGCTTGGCCATCGCGGAGCGGGCCGCGATGCGGGACTCCCCCGCGTCGTACGCCGCCGCGGCCGCGTACACCAGCAGCGCCGCGGCCTCGGTGCGGGTGACCATCTCGGCGAGCTGGTGGGAGACGGCCTGCAGATCCTTCAACGGGCCGCCGAAGGCGCGGCGTTCGCCCGCGTGGGCCACGGCCGCGGCGAGTGCCGCGCGGGACATGCCGACGGCGAACGCCCCGACACTGGGGCGGAAGAGATCGAGGGTGCGCATGGCGACGCGGAAGCCGTCGCCCGGTGCGCCGAGGACGTCGCCGGGGCCGACGCGGACGCCGTCGAGGACGAGCGTGCCGATGGCGTGCGGGGCGAGCATGTCGAGCGGCTGCCCGCGGAGCCCGGCCCGGTCGGCGGGGACCAGGAAGGCCGTGATGCCGCGGGCGCGCTCCTCCGGTCCGGTGCGGGCGAAGACGGTGCAGACGTCGGCCTCGGGCGCGTTGGAGATCCAGCGTTTCTCACCGGAGAGCCGCCATCCGGAACCGTCCCGTTCGGCACACAGCTCCAGCGCCGCCGCGTCGGATCCCGCGCCCTCCTCGCTGAGCGCGAACGCGGGGACGGCGCGGCCCGCGGCGACGGACGGCAGCCACCGGTCCCGCTGTGCGGACGTGCCGGACTGGACGACGGGATACGCGCCGAGCCCCTGGAGGGCGAGGGCCGTCTCCGCCTCGGTGCACTCGCGGGCGAGGGCCTCGCGCAGCAGGCAGAGGTCCATGGCCCGGACGGGCCCGTCCGCCGGGAAGAGACGGGCGAGCAGGCCGAGTTCGCCGAGCGCCGCGATCAGCGGGCGATTGACGCGCCCCGGTTCCCCCTTGTCCGCGAGTGGCCGCAGATGCTCGGCGGCGAGGGCGCGCAGCTCCTCGTACCAGGCGCGTCGCGCCTCGTCCAGCGCGAGCAGGTGGGAGGTGTGGGAATGGGCGGGCACCGGGTGCTCCCCTCCGCGATCGCTTATCGCGTTCAGTTGACTGCCGTCACCGACTCGCTACGCTGGCAGCGGATCGCCCGGTCGGCAAGACCCCCGGGCCCCGGCCCGGCCCCCGTTCTCCTCGACAGCACCTTCCTTCTCCTCCCTTACATCGGCCCTTACATCGGCGCGAGGGGGCGCATCCGCGATGGAGCTCAAGCCGTCGGCGCACGTCGACACCTTTCCACGCGACCACCTCCCGCCCGCCGGGCAGTGGCCCGTCCTCCGCTTCGACCTCGCGGGACCGTCCGCGCTGCGCTACCCGGACCGGCTCAACTGCGGCGCGGAACTGCTGGACGCCACGGCGGCACGATTGGGCCCCGACCGTCCGGCCGTACGGGACGGGGAGGGCCGCGTCTGGTCATACGGGGAGCTCAAGGGTCACGTCGACCGGATCGCGCACGTCCTCACCACCGACCTGGGCGTGGTGCCCGGCAACCGGGTGCTGCTGCGCGGCCCCACCACGCCGTGGCTCGCGGCCTGCTGGCTCGCGGTGATGAAGGCGGGCGCCGTGGCCGTGACCGTCCTGGCGGCGCAGCGCCCGCACGAGCTCGCGACGATCTGCGAACTGGCCCGCATACGGCACGCGTTGTGCGACACCCGGTCGGTCGACGACCTGCTGCGGGCGCCGGTGACCTCCTTACGGGTCACGCCGTACGGCGGGGACGCCCCGGACGACCTGCTGCGGCTGGCCGCGGACAAACCGTCATCGTACGCGGCGGTGGAGACCTCGGCCGACGACGTCGCGCTGATCGCCTTCACCTCGGGCACCACCGGGAGACCCAAGGGGTGCGTGCACTTCCACCGGGACGTGCTCGCCGTGGCCGACACGTTCTCGGCGCGTGTGCTGCGGCCGCGCCCGGACGACGTCTTCGCGGGCAGCCCACCGCTCGGCTTCACCTTCGGGCTCGGCGGTCTGGTGGTCTTCCCGATGCGGGCGGGCGCGTCGGCGCTGCTGGCCGACTGGGGCGGCCCGGAACGGCTGTTGCGGGACATCGCGGCGCACCGGGTGTCGGTGCTGTTCACGGCGCCGACCGCGTACCGCGCGATGCTCGCCCGGCTCGGCGCGCACGACACGTCCTCGCTGCGCCGCTGTGTGTCGGCGGGCGAGCACCTGCCCGCGGAGCTGTGGCACGCGTGGCGGCACGCCACCGGGCTGCGACTGATCAACGGCATCGGCGCGACGGAGATGCTGCACATCTTCATCTCCGCGGCCGACGACGCCGTGCGTCCCGGCACCACGGGACTGCCGGTGCCCGGGTACGAGGCGCGGGTCGTCGGCCCGGACGGCGCCCCCGTGCCGGACGGCGAGCCGGGGCTGCTGGCCGTGCGCGGACCCACCGGCTGCCGCTACCTGGCCGACGGCCGGCAGACCACGTACGTACGGGACGGCTGGAACCTCACGGGGGACACGTATATCCGCGAGCACGACGGCTACTTCCGTTATGTCGCCCGCGCCGACGACATGATCATCTCGGCGGGCTACAACATCGCGGGCCCCGAGGTCGAGGAGGCCCTGCTGCGGCATCCCCAGGTGCTGGAGGCGGCCGTCGTCGGGCGGCCTGACGAGCGGCGCGGCGAGGTGGTCGTCGCCCATGTGGTGCTGCGGGCGGGTGTGCCGCGGACCGCGGAGACGGCCGCGGAGCTGCGGGAGTTCACCAAAAAGGAGATCGCTCCGTACAAGTGCCCTCGCGAGATCGTGTTCCTGGACGCCCTTCCCCGCACGCCCACCGGCAAACTCCAGCGCTTCCGGCTCCGTACCGGAGCTTTACAGTTTCCCCGTGACTGACCAGCAACCACTCCATACCCCTCGGTCCCTCATCGTCACTTTCTACGGCGCGTTCGGTCGTGGCCGCGCCGATCAGGCCGATCAGCGGGCCGCTCCGCCGGTGCCGATCGCGGCCCTGATCCGGTTGCTGGCGGCCGTGGGCGTGGACTCGCCCTCGGTGCGGTCGGCCGTCTCCCGCCTCAAACGGCGTGGGCTGCTCGTCCCGGACCGTACGCCGGAGGGCGCGGCGGGGTACGGACTGTCGGACGCCGCACGGCAGTTGCTGGACGACGGGGACCGGCGGATCTACGGGCGGGTGGCGTCCCGCTCGGGCGGCGGCTGGCTGCTGGCGGTGTTCTCGGTGCCGGAGGAGGAGCGGCACAAGCGGCACCTGCTGCGCTCGCGGCTGTCGCGGCTGGGCTTCGGCACGGCGGCACCGGGGGTGTGGATCGCCCCGGCGCACGTGCACGACGAGACGCGGCACACGCTGGAGCGGCTGGAACTCGCCTCGTACGTCGATCTGTTCCGGGGCAGCCACCTCGGCTTCGAACCGACGGCGGAGGCCGTGGCGCGCTGGTGGGACCTGGACGCGCTGGCCGCGCAGCACCGGGCCTTCCTCCAGGTCCACGAGCCGGTGCTGCACCGGTGGGCGCGGCGGCGCGCCGTCCCGCCGCGGGACGCCTACCGCGACTACCTGCTGGCGCTGGACTCGTGGCGCAGGCTGCCGTACGCCGATCCGGGGCTGCCGGTCGCCCTGCTGCCCACGGACTGGCCGGGCGCCCGGGCTGCACGGGTCTTCACGGCGCTGCACGCGCGGCTGCGGGACGCGGGGGCGCGGTTCGTGAACGAAGAGACGGGTGCGGCAGCCGGTACAGGCGGCACAGGCAGTGCGGCCGGGGTGGCGGGCGGCTAGGCGGGTCAGACACCCCATGACGTTTGAGGTCAAGCGCCGCGCCCCGTCGGGGGTTTGCGGCTGCCCGCCCGGTACGGGGCGGGCCAGGGCGCGCCGGGCCCGGCGTAGCCCTGGTCGGCGGCGGCGTGCAGGGTCCAGTGCGGGTCGTAGAGGTGGGGGCGGGCCAGGGCGCACAGGTCGGTGCGGCCCGCCAGGATCAGGGAGTTGAGGTCGTCCCAGGAGGAGATGGCGCCGACGGCGACGACCGGGACGCCCGCCTCGTGGCGTATCCGGTCGGCGAAGGGCGCCTGGTACGAGCGGCCGTAGGCGGGCCGCTCGTCGGGGACGACCTGGCCGGTGGAGACGTCCACGGCGTCGGCTCCGTGCTCGGCGAAGGCACGGGCGATGGCGACGGCGTCGGCGGCGGTGGTGCCGCCGTCGGCCCAGTCGGTCGCGGAGATGCGGACGGTCATGGGCCGGTCGGCGGGCCAGGCGGCGCGGACGGCGTCGAAGACCTCCAGGGGGTAGCGCAGCCGGGCGGCGAGGCTGCCTCCGTAGGCGTCGGTGCGGTGGTTGGTGAGCGGGGAGAGGAAGCTGGAGAGCAGATAGCCGTGCGCGCAGTGGAGTTCGAGGAGGTCGAAACCGGCACGGGCCCCGGCTTCGGCCGAGCGGACGAACTGGCGGCGGATGACGTCCATGTCGGCCGGTGCGAGGGCGCGCGGGGTCTGGTTGACGCCGGGCCGGTAGGGCAGCGGCGAGGGCGCGACGAGGGGCCAGTTGCCATGCGGAAGGGGCTCGTCGATGCCCTCCCACTGGCGGCGGGTGGAGCCCTTGCGGCCGGAATGCCCGAGCTGGAGGCCGATGGCGGTGCCAGGGGCCTGGGTGTGGACGAAGTCGGTGACGCGGCGCCAGGCGGTCTCGTGCTTGGGCGCGTAGAGGCCGGAGCAGCCGGGGGTGATGCGGCCGTGCGGGCTGACGCAGACCATCTCGGTCATCACGAGGCCCGCGCCGCCGAGGGCGCGGGCGCCGAGGTGGACGAGGTGGAAGTCGCCGGGGGTGCCGTCGACAGCGGAGTACATGTCCATCGGCGAGACGACGACGCGGTTGCGCAGGGTCAGGCCGCGCAGCCGGAAAGGCGTGAACATCGGTGGGGTGCCGGGCGGTATGCCTGCTTCCGCCTCGACGGCGGCGACGAAGCCGGGGTCGCGGAGGCGGAGGTTGTCGTGGGTGACGCGGCGGCTGCGGGTGAGCAGGTCGAAGGCGAACCGGCGGGGCGTACGGTCCACGTGGACGGCGAGGTCCTCGAACCATTCGAGGCTGGCGCGGGCGGCGCGCTGGGTGGACTCGACGACGGGACGCCGCTGTGCCTCGTACGCGGCGAGGGCCTCGGGAACGGGGAGGCCGTCGCCGAGGCGGTCCACGAGGGCGAGGGCGTCCTCGACGGCGAGCTTGGTGCCGGAGCCGATGGAGAAGTGCGCGGTGTGGGCGGCGTCGCCGAGGAGCACGGTGGTGCCGTGCGACCAGTGGGCGTTGACGACGGTGCGGAAGGCGGTCCAGGAGGAGCGGTTGGTGCGCAGGGGGCGGCCGTCGAGGAGGCGGGAGAAGCCGGGGAAGTATGTGACGCACTGCTTCACCGTGGCGGCGTGGTCCGCGCGGTCGAGTCCCGCGCGGCGCCAGACCTCCTCGCGCATCTCGACGATGACGGTGCACGCGTCGGAGCGGTAGGGATAGGCGTGGAGCTGCATCAGGCCGTGCTCGGTCTCGGCGATCTCGAAGCGGAACGCGTCGAGGGCGAGGCCGGCGGAGAGCCAGATGTAGCGGCAGCGGTGAGGGGTGATGGTGGGCCGGAAGTGGTCCCGGTGGGTGGCGCGGGTGGTGCTGTGCACCCCGTCGGCGGCGATGACGAGGTCGTGGGAGCGGGCGAGTTCACCGGCGGGCGGGGCCTCGGTACGGAAGCGGAGGCCGACGCCGAGGCCGCGGCAGCGGGCGTGGAGGATCTCCAGGAGCCGGTGGCGGCCCAGGGCGGCGAAGCCGTGGCCGCCGGAGGCGAGGGTGCGGCCGCGGTGCACGACGTCGATGGCGTCCCAGTGGACGAACTCCTCGCGCAGCGCGGCGTACACCTCGGGGTCGGCACCCTCGATGCCGCCGAGGGTCTGGTCCGAGAAGACGACGCCGAAACCGTAGGTGTCATCGGGGGCGTTGCGCTCCCAGAGGGTGACGGCGTGGCCGGGATCGTGCCGTTTCAGCAGGGCGGCGGCGTACAGCCCGCCGGGTCCGCCGCCGATGACCGCGACCCGCATCGTCACCGCCCCTGCCAGGAGAGCGGCCGCTTCTCGGTGAAGGCGGCGTGGAACTCGGCGTAGTCGGCGCTGTTCATCAGCAGCGCCTGGGTGGCGGCGTCGAGTTCGACGGAGGCGGCGAGCGGCATGTCGAGCTCGGCGGTGAGCAGGGCCTTCGTCTGTGCGAGGGCCAGGGCGGGCCCGGCGGCGAGGCGGCGGGCGAGGGAGCGCGCGGCGGCGTGGACCCCACCCTCGTCGGCCAACTGGCTGATGAGGCCGATGCGTTCCGCCTCCTGGGCGCGTACGGGCTCGCCGAGCATGAGGAGCCGGGTGGCGTGGCCGAGGCCGACGACGCGGGGCAGCAGGTAGGCGGCGCCCATGTCACCGCCGGAGAGGCCGACCTTGGTGAAGAGGAAGGCGAACCGGGCGGTGGGGTCGGCGACCCGGAAGTCGGCGGCGAGCGCGAGCACGGCACCGGCGCCCGCGGCGACCCCATGGACGGCGGCGACCACCGGGAACGGACAGGTGCGCAGGGCCTGGACGACCTGTCCCGTCATCCGGTTGAACGCGAGGAGACCCGCCGTGTCCATGGCCAGCGTCGCACCGATGATCTCGTCGACGTCACCGCCGGAGCAGAAGCCGCGGCCCTCGCCGCCGAGCACGAGGGCGCGTACGGAGCTGTCGCGGGCGAGCTCGGGCAGCAGGTCGCGCAGATCGGCGTAGGCGCCGAAGGTGAGGGCGTTGAGCTTGGCGGGACGGGAGAGGGTGACGGTGGCGACGCCGCCACCGTCGAGTGAGAGGTCGAGGTGCCGCCAGTGCTCCGTACGCGAGGCGGAGCCGGTGAACCGCTCCGGGCCGGTGCTCGGGTTCGGACTCGGGCTCGGGCTCATGGGCGGACTCCTTCAGCCGGAGGGCTGGTGCGTCTGCTGCCGCCGAAGCTATCACCGGATCGTGACTGTCGTCACGGGTACGCGATATGGGAGAACGGGGGCTGTGCCCCGCCAGGGGCGCGGGGAACTGCGCGACCGGCCCCACCGGCCCGCAGCCGCGCGCTGAGCGCAAGAGGCGCCCCCAATAGGCGCTGTCTCTTATACACTACTGACGC
>NZ_JAINFC010000005.1 GCF_020740835.1 Streptomyces sp. UNOC14_S4 | reverse complement strand
CCCCATGGCTCCACCGCGACGCGCTGCGCTTCGTCCGTGGACTGCGCCGGCACGGCCCGGTGACGAAGATCTACATCGGCCCCCGCCCCGTCCACGTCCTCAACTCCGGCGAACTGATCCGCGAGCTGCTGACCGTACGGGCCCGGTCCTTCGACAAGGGCGCGATGTTCGACGCCCTGCGGGTGCCGCTCGGCGACGGGCTGATCACCGCCGCGGGCGAGCGCCACCTCCGCCACCGCCGCATGATGCAGCCCGCCTTCCACCACGACCGGATCGCCCGCTACGCCCGCGTCATGACCGAACGCTCCCGGGCCCGCTCCGCCGCCTGGGAGCCGGGCACCACACGCGATCTGATGCCGGACATCCACCGCCTGACCCTCGACATCCTGCTCGGCACCCTTTTCGCGCACCCCCAGGACCCCGGCCTGCGGCCCGCCGTCAAGGACTGGCTGGCCGTCAAATACCACTCGATGCGCCTCGCGCTCTCCCCGCTGCACGCCTGGGCGGAACACGTCCCGCTGCTACGGGGCTGGCGGCCCCCGGACCCCGGACCGCTGCGCCGCCTGGTGGCCGTCCAGCGGCGGATCGTCGAGACCTACCGCGCCGACGGCCGGGACCGCGGTGATCTGCTCTCGATGCTGCTGCTCGCCGACGGACCGGACGGCGCCCTCACGGACGCCGAGGTGACCGACGAGCTGATCACCCTCTTCCTCGCGGGCACCGGCACGGTCAGCGCTGCCCTGGCCTGGGCCCTGTACGAGATCTCCCGCCGCCCCGCGGTCCAGCGGCGCCTCCACGACGAACTCGACACCGTCCTCGCCGGACGGCCTCCCCGCTTCGAGGACCTGCCCGCCCTGCTCCACACCCGGCAGATCCTGACCGAGACGCTGCGGCTGCACCCGCCGTCGTGGCTGCTGATGCGCCGCGCGGTACGGCCGGTCCGGCTGGGCGGCGTACGGCTCGAGCCGGGGGAGGAGGTCTTCTTCAGCCCGTATGCCCTGCACCGTGATCCGCACCTGTACGAGGACCCCGAGCGCTTCGACCCCGGGCGCTGGCCGCCGCGCGACGGCGCCGCGAGGACACCGCGGCACGCCTACCTCCCCTTCGGCGCGGGCAGCCGCCTGTGCATCGGGGAGGACTTCGCCTGGACCGAACTGACCCTGGCACTCGCCGTGTTCACCGCCCATCGCCGCATCGCACCGGCCGATGACGCGCCCGTGCGGCCGCTGGTCGGCACCGTCCTCCG
This sequence comes from Streptomyces sp. UNOC14_S4, assembly GCF_020740835.1. Classification (GTDB taxonomy): domain Bacteria; phylum Actinomycetota; class Actinomycetes; order Streptomycetales; family Streptomycetaceae; genus Streptomyces. The sequence goes on along the minus strand of NZ_JAINFC010000005.1, from coordinate 43,790 downwards.
CCCGGAACGCCTCCCGCTCACCGGCCACCCCCGCAGCCCGTCCTGACCCCCTCCCTCCGCCTCGCCAGGAGCCATACATGCCACACATGTCAGTGCCTGAACAGCCGTCGGGCAGCGGAGCCCGGCCCGGTCGGCTGAGCGGCCGGGTCGCCCTGGTGACCGGCGGTGCCTCCGGGATCGGCGCGGCGTGCGCGGGACGGCTGGCGGAGGAGGGCGCCGTGGTGGTGGTCGCCGATCTCGACGAGAACGGCGCGGCCGGGGTGGCCGAAGAGATCACCAAAGCGGGCGGCGCCGCCCTGCCCCGCCGGATCGACGTGACCGACCCGGACAGCGTCGCCCGCGTCGTCCCGGAGGCGGCCGCTCTGCCCGGCGGCCTGCGGATCGCGGTCAACAGCGCCGGGATCAACGGCCGCCTCGCCCCGCTCGCCGAACTCGCGCCCGCCGACTTCGACGCCGTGACGAGAGTGAACCTCCACGGCGTCTTCCACGCGATGCGCTGCCAGCTTCCCGCGATGGCGGTCAGTGGCGGTGTCATCGTCAACATCGCCTCCATAGCGGCGCATTCGGGCTTCCGCGGCCATGCCGCCTACGCCGCCGCCAAGCAGGGCGTCCTCGCCCTGACCCGCACTGTGGCCCGCGAGTACGCCGGACAGGGCGTACGGGTCCTGTCGGTGTCACCGGGCCTCGTCGACACCCCCATGGCCGCCGCTCTCCCGCCCGGCGCGGCCGACGGCCTCCTCGCCTCCGTCCCCCTGCGGCGCCCCGCCGGGCCGGCCGAGGTCGCCGCGCTCGTGGCGTTCCTGGTGTCCGACGACGCCTCGTATCTGACGGGCAGTGACCATGTGATCGACGGCGGGTACCTGGCCAAGTGACGGATCCTGCCCGCGGGCCGGGGAACCGGGGAAGGGGCCTCCGGGCGGCGGGCCGTAGGGCGAAAGTCCCAGGCGAAGATCCGTACAGCGGCGGTGCCGGGCACCGGCCGGCGGCTGGGAGGGTGGCGATCCTCCGATATCCGCCGGAACCGACCTCGGGAGACCGCCTTGGAGCCCTCGTCCAGTCGTCACATGGCCGCCCCCGACATGCCCGACATGGCGGGGTCCCTGAGGCTGATGGAGGAGGCCTTCGGGTTCTTCCATTCCGCCGCGCTGCGGACCGCCGCGTCGCTCCGGCTCGCCGACCGGCTCGCCGACGGGCCGCGCACCGTCGCCGACCTCGCCGCGGACACCGGTACCGACGGCGCGGCACTGCACCGGCTGCTGCGGCTCCTGGCGTCGCGCGGCGTCTTCCAGGAGGTCCAGGAGGTCCAGGAGGTCCAAGAGGGCGACGCCGACGCGTTCGGGCTGACGCCCGCCGCGTACGCCTTGCGCACCGACGTCCCGGGCTCGCTGCACAGCGCGGTGCTCCTGCTCACCGACGACATGTTCACGTGTTCCTCGGCCGACCTCACCGAGACCGTCCGCACCGGGGAATCTGCCTTCCCCAGGGTCTTCGGCACCCCCTTCTTCCAGCACCTCGAAGCCGACAGCGCGGCCCGGGAGGTCTTCGACGCCGGAATGGCGGCCTTCTCCGGCCGGCTCGACGACGTGGTCGCGGCCGCGTACCCGTTCCCGGACCGGGGCACGGTCGTGGACGTCGGCGGCGGACGGGGCGGGCTGCTCCGGTCCGTCCTGCTGCGCCACCCCGGCCTGTCGGGCGTTCTCTTCGACCGGGCGGCGGCGGTGCGCGAACCCCTGCTCGCCACGCGGGAGCTGACGGGACGCTGGCGGGCCGAGCCGGGGGACTTCTTCGCCGCCGTCCCGGAAGGTGACATCCACCTCCTCAAGCATGTCCTGCCCGACTGGAGCGACGAGGACTGCGTGCGCATCCTGCGTTCCTGCCGCCGGGCCCTCGCCCCGGGCGGCCGGGTCCTGGTGGTGGACGCCGTTCCGCCGCCGGGCAACGCCCCGCACCCGGGCAAGGACCTCGACCTCATGATGCTGACCGCCCTCGGCGGCAGCAGCCGCGGTCCCGCCGAGCTCGACGCCCTCTTCGCCCGCTCCGGACTGCGCCGCGTCCGCACCCTGCCCACGTCCGGCTTCGCCTCGATCGTCGAGGCGGCCGCGGACTGAGCGGGACGGGCGCGTGCCGCCGTGCGGCCCGGCGACGGAACCTGGGACCTGCTCGACCGCCTGGCCAAGGTCCGCCTGGCACCCGACGCCGGGTGCGCGGCCATGGTGGATGGAGCGGCCGCCGGGTCGCACCGTGGTCGCCGTGGAGGGCGGCACGGTCGTGGGTTCGGCGAAGATGGGGCCGAACCGGCCCGGTCGCGGCGCGCACATCGGCACGGCCTCGTTCCTGGTCGACCCCGCGTGTCAGGGCAAGGGCGTCGGGCGGGCGCTCGGCGAGTACGTCATCGACTGGAGCCGCGCGGAGGGCTTCCACGGGATCACGTTCAACGCGGTCGTGGAGACCAACGGCCCGGCGGTGCACCTGTGGAAGTCGCTGGGTTTCGAGGTGATCGGCACCGTGCCGGAGGCCTTCGACCACCCCGAGCACGGCCTGGTCGGACTGCACGTGATGTACCACCGCCTCTGACCGGCCGTTCCCGTTCCCGGGCCGGCGGCTCCTACCGGGCGATCCGCGGATGCCGCCGCCAGGTGCCGGTCGCGGCCTCCAGGGCGGCCGCCATCCGCAGCACCCCCAGATCGTCGCCCTGACGGCCGATGATCTGCAGCCCGGTGGGGAGTCCCTGGGGCGTGAAGCCGAACGGCACCGATACCGCCGGGAGACCGGCGAGCGTGACGCGCGAGCAGATGCGCATCCATTCCCGGTAGTGGGTCTGTTCCACTCCGGCCACGCGTTTCGGCCAGTGCTGATGCACGTCGAACGGCGGCAGTTGGGTGACCGGGGCGATCAGGAACCGGTACTCGGTCAGGAACGCGTACATCCGGTCGTACACCCGCGAGCGCAGCAGTTCCGCGCGGCCCAGGTCGTCGATCGTCAGACCGAGCCCCTGCTCGATCTCCCAGGTCGTCTCGTCGCCGAGGTCCTCGGGCCGCTCCTCGTGGAGCTGCTTGAACGCCTGCCGGTAGGAGGCGGCGCGCAGGACCGAGAACGACTCGTCGGCGCCGCTGAAGTCCGGCTCGCGCTCCTCGACCCGGCAGCCCAGGTCCTCGAGGACCCGCACAGCGGGCGCGAGCGTCCCGGTGATCAGCGGGTCGACGGGCAGCCCGCCGAGCGTGGTGGACCAGGCGACCCGGGTCCAGGCCGCACCGTCCTCCAGCGGCTGGGCGAAGTCGACGGCGGGCGCGTTGAGCGCGGCGCGGTGGTCCGGGCGGGCGACGGCCTGCATCTGCAACGCGACGTCGCCGACCGTCCGTGCCATCACGCCGCTGGTCGCGAGTGTGAAGTGGGTCTGCGGCGACGGCCACGCGGGCACCCGCCCTATAGACGGCCGGAACCCGACGACATTGCAGAACGAGGCCGGATTGCGCAGCGACCCGGCCATGTCGGAGCCGTCGGCGATCGGCGCCATGAGACAGGCCAGCGCCACGGCCGCTCCACCACTGGAACCACCGCACGTCACCGTGGTGTCGTACGGATTCCTGGTGACCCCGAACACCCGGTTGTACGTCTGCGAACCCGTGCCGAATTCGGGAGTGTTGGTCTTGCCCATGGTCACCGCCCCGGCGTCGATCAGGCGCTGTACCACCAGGGCGTTGGTGGCGGGCACGTCGTCCCGGAAGATCGGCGACCCCTGGGTGGTGCGGATGCCCTTGGTCGCGGCGAGGTCCTTGTGCAGCACCGGCAGACCGTGCAGCGGTCCCAGCCGCAGCCCGCGGGCGATGGACGCGTCCGCCCGCGCCGCCAATTCCCGCGCGTGCTCCGGTACGAGGGTCACCACGGCGTTGACCTCCGGATTCACCCGCTCGATCTGATCGAGGTGGGCTTCCAGGACCTCCCTCGCGGAGACCTGACGGGTCACCATCAGGAGCACGAGCTCACGGGCCGTTCTGAAGATCAGGTCCTTGTCCGGCATGATGCCTCGTCCTCTCGCTGTCCACTGCCGCCCAAGGGAACACTCGGCGGCGGTGCTCGGCCAGTGCCTCTTCGTAGTGCCGGAGGAGCAGGTCGCCGACCGCCTCCCAGGTGCGGGCCAGCACTTTCGCGCGCCCGGCCGCGCCGTACGCGGCTCTTCGCGACGGGTCGGTGGCGAGTTCGGCCACGGCTCGGGTGATCGCGTCGCCGTTCTCGGGTGCGACCAGCAGACCGGTGCGGCGGTGGCCGACCAGGTCCAGGGGCCCGCCGACGGCCGGTGCGACGACCGGCAGGCCGCTGGCCATCGCCTCCTGGACGGTCTGGCAGAAGGTCTCCAGCGGCCCGGTGTGCACGAACAGGTCCAACGAGGCGTAACAACGGGCCAGTTCCACATCGACGCGGCGCCCCAGGAAGACGGCGTCCGGCATGGCGGCCCGCAGCGCCGCCGAACTGGGTCCGTCACCGATCACCACCACCCGCACACCCGGCAGCCTGCTCGCCCCGGCGAGCAGGGCGACCCGCTTCTCGGGGGCGAGTCTGCCCACGTAGCCGACCAGTACCTCACCCGCCGGCGCGAGGCCGCGGCGCAGCGCCTCGTCACGGTGGCCGGGATGGAACCGTACGGAGTCCACTCCCCGCGGCCAGAGCGCGACCCGCGGCACCCCGTGGGCGGTCAGGTCCCGGGCGGCGGGAGTGGACGGGGCGAGCGTACGGACCGCGGCGCGGTGCACCGTTCTGAGCCGGCGCCAGGCGGCCGCTCCGCCCAGTCGACGGCCCAGCCGGTACACCCGGGTGTACCCGGCGACGTCGGTCTGGTAGACCGCGACCGCGGGCAGCCCGAGCCGGCCGGCCACCCGCATGCCCCGGGCACCGAGGACGAACGGGCTGGCCAGGTGGACGATGTCGGGGCGGTGGCCGGTGATCGCCGCGGCCAGCAGCCGGCTGGGCAGGGCGATCCGCACCTGCGGGTACCCGGGCAACGGGACCGACGGGATGCGCACCACGGAGAGCGGTGGCCCGGCCGGGGCGAAGGAACGCGGGGCACGGCGGTTCCCCCGGTCCGGGGCCGGGGTGATGACCAGGGGGCGGTGGCCGCGGCGGACCAGGTGCTCGGCGGTGCGCAGCACGCTGTGGGCGACGCCGTTGACTTCGGGAGGGAAGGATTCGGTGATGATCGCGATGCGCATGTCGGCGTGGTTTCCGTCTTCGATCCCGGGCGGTTGTCAGGGGATGGCGCTGGGGATGCATAGCCCGCATGGCATCAGGTATGCCGGGCGCGTCATACGAAGGTGTGTACGGAATCGAACGCCGCTCGTCACTCTTCCCGCCCCGAGGAGCGTGAGGGACCTGTTCATCTGGTGGGCGCCGCCCCCGTCGGCCAGGCCGCACCGCCGTTCCGGCGGCCGCCGTTCCTGCCCGGAAGGAGCGTGACCGTGCGCATCGCGCAGTTGGCGAACTTCTACGGCCCGCGCAGCGGAGGTCTGCGTACCGCCCTGCACCACCTCGGGGCCGGCTACACCGCGCAGGGGCACGAGGTCGTGCTCGTGGTCCCCGGGCCCTCGTACGCCGACGAGACGCTGTCCTCGGGGGTGCGCCGGATCACCTTGCCCGCACCGGGCATCCCGGGGAGCGGCGGCTACCGGGTGGCCGCTCCCTGGCGGGTACGGGCCCTGCTGGAAAGGCTGCGCCCGGACCACATCGAGGTGTCCGACCGGACGACATTACGCGGCATGGGACGTTGGGCCCGGCGCAATCTGGTGTCGAGCGCGATGGTCTCCCACGAGCGGCTGGACCGGTCCCTCGGACGGTTCCTCCCGCCGCCCGTGGCGGCGACCCGTGTCGCGAACTGGGCGAACCGGAGGACGGCCGCCAGTTTCGACACGGTGGTCTGCACGACGGCATTCGCCTGCGAGGAGTTCCACCGGATCGGCGCCGCGAACGTACGGCAGGTTCCGCTCGGGGTCGATCTCACCACGTTCACCCCGGTACGGCGTGACCCGCTGCTGCGCCGTGAACTGGCCGACGGCGCCGACGCCCTGCTCGTGTGCTGCGGACGGCTCTCGGCGGAGAAGCATGTCGAACGCAGCGTGGACGCGGTGGCCGGACTGCAGGCGGCCGGACACCGGGTCCGGCTCGTCATCGCGGGGGACGGGCCGCGGCGGAAGGCACTGGAGCGCCGGGCCGCGGGGCTGCCGGTCGTCTTCCTCGGCTTCCTGCACTCCAGGGCCGAGCTGGCCACCCTGCTCGCGACGGCGGACGTGTCCCTGGCGCCCGGGCCGCACGAGACCTTCGGGCTGGCCGCCTTGGAGTCGCTGGCCTCGGGCACCCCGGTGGTGGCGTCGGCGTCCTCGGCCGTGCGGGAGATCGTGGGGCCCGGTTGCGGTGCGACCGTGGCCGACCGCGCTTCGGCCTACGTCGAGGCGGTCGACGGCGTGCTCACCTCCCCCGAACCGGAACGGCGGGCCGCGGCCCGGGCCAGGGCCGAGCACTTTCCCTGGCGGACGGCGGTCGCGGGCATGCTGGCCGGTCTGGACGACGACCGGACACCGTGACGCGGGAGCACTCCACAACCGTCCCGGGGACGCGGCCGGGCCGGTCGGCGGGTCAGAGGGCGTCGAGGGCCTGGGCGAGGTCGGCGACGAGGTCGTCGGCGTCCTCCAGACCGACGGACAGACGGATCATGCTGTCGGTGATGCCCCGCCTGGCGCGCTCGGCCGGGGTCAGACCGTGGTGGGTGGTGGTGACCGGCTGGGTGACGAGGCTCTCCACCCCGCCGAGGCTGGGGGCGATGGTGAACAGCCGCAACCGGTCGACGAACGCGACGGTCTGCTCGGCGGTGGCGTCGAGGACGGCGCTCAGCACACCGCCGCCCCCACGCATCTGCGCGTCGACGATCCGCTTGGCCTCCCCGGTGGCCAGGCCCGGGTAGTTGACCCGGGCCACGCGGGGATGGGTGGAGAGGAAGGAGGCGACGGCGGCGGCGGTGGCGTTCTGCGCGCGTACGCGCACGGGCAGGGAACGGAGGGAACGGGCGAGCAGGGCGGCGGTCTCGGGGGCGATCGTCTGGCCGAGGTTCCTGCGCCACATGGCGACGGGGGCGAGCAGGCTGGCGGGTCCGGTCAGGACACCGGCGGTCAGGTCGGAGTGGCCGCCCAGGTACTTGGTGGCCGAGTGGACGACCAGGTCCGCGCCGTGCCGGAGCGGGTTCTGGTTCACGGGGGTGGCGAAGGTGTTGTCCACGACCGACAGCGCCCCCGCCGCGCGGGCCCGCGCGGCGACGGCGGCGATGTCGAGGACGGCCAGAGCGGGGTTGGAGGGGGTCTCGAAGAAGACGATCCGCGTACGGTCCGTCAGCACCTCGGGCAGCCGGGCGGTTTCGTCGGGACGCAGGAAGGTGGTGGTGATGCCGACCTGCGGCAGATTGGTGCTCAGCAACTCGAAGGTGCCGCCGTAGACGTCACCGACGCACACGATGTGCTCCCCGGCCCGCGTATGGCCCAGGAACGTCGCGGCCTCGGCGGCCATCCCGGAGGAGAACGCCAGCGCCTGCTCGCCGCCCTCCAGGTCGGCGAGCTTGGCCTCCAGGGAGCGGATGGTCGGGTTGAAGCCGTACCGGGTGTAGAGATTGCCGGGCGCGCGGCCCTCGACGACGTCGAGAAGGTCGGCGGTGGAGCCGAAGGCGAACGTGGAGTGCGTGTACAGCGGGGTGTGAACGGCTCCCTCGGAATCGCGCTGCTCGCCGGCGTGCACGCAACGGGTGGACAGTCCCTGCTCGGTGGGGTCGCTCATGCGTCTCCTGCCTTTCCCTCTTCCCAGGGAACGTGATGCCCGTTCGCCGCGCGGGCATGCGACAGGGGGAGCGCGGCCCGGCCCGAGGGCGCGCTCCGCATCGCGGTGCCGTCTTCCCACACCCGGGCACGTCTCCGAGAATTCCTGGTAGTTGCGTCGTGCACGTCGCGCGGAAGACGCGGAAGACGCAGGCGACGACGACCGGTTCGGATGCCCCCGTCATCTCCCGAAGCGAAGGAGCAGACCTTTCATGCGGTGGAGTCCCGCGGTTCTCACGGCCGAACACGTCCGCAGCGCCGATCCGTCGGCCGACACCGCCGTGTTCCTGCACGGGCTGGGCGGATGGACCCACAACTGGGCCCGCCTGATCGACCTCGTACGGACCTCGGTGCACTGCCTGGCCCTCGACCTCCCGGGCTTCGGGAGATCGGCACCCCCGCCCGACGGCGACATCACCGTCGAGCGCCAGGCCGCGGCCGTGGCCGGCCACCTCGACCGGACCGGGCACCGCCGCGTGCACCTGGTCGGCAACTCCCTGGGCGGTCTGATCGCACTCCATATCGGCGCGCAACGGCCCGAGCTCGTACGCACGTTGACGCTGATCTCGCCCGTGCTCCCGGCCCTCCCGTCGGCGCGGGCCCTCCGGGTGGCCCTCCTCGGGCTGCCGGGCGTCCCCCGCCTCCACACCCGGCTGCTGGGCACCCAGAGCCCCGACCGCCAACTGGACGATCTCTATCGCCTGATCTACGCGAACCCCGCCCTCGTCGGTGCCGAACAGCGGGCGGTCGAGGCACGCGAGCGCCGTCGCAGGGCGGAGCTGTCCTACGCGCAGGAGATGCTGGCCGGGGGAGTGCGCGCGGTGGTCCGCGCGTTCCTCCGGCAGGGCGAGGCGTCGGCGTGGCGCCAGGCCCGCCGGATCGCCGTCCCCACCCTGCTCGTCTACGGACGTGACGACCGCCTCGTCCCCTTCCGCACGGCACAGCGCGCCTACGCGGCCTTCCGTGATGCCCGCCTCCTCACCCTGCCCGGCGTCGGCCACGTCGCCATGCAGGAGCAGCCGGTCGCCGTGGCCGTGGCGCTCCGCGCGCTGATCACCGAAACGGGCAACCGCGGACTGCCGCCGAGCCGAGGCCGGTGCGTCGGGCTGCTGCGCGGTTAGGGCGTTCCCGGGCGTTGCGGCCCGCGTGGACCCGCGCAGTCACCGAATTCCCCTTGATAGTCGGATACTTGTTCTGTCGACGACATGGACGCGGCAGTGTGTGACGAGGGGGATCAGCCATGGGGGACCGGGTTTCGGTACTGGTCGTGGGCGCCGGACTGGCAGGCCTGTCCAGCGCGTTGTTCCTGGCGCAGCGGGGAGTGGACGTGCTGCTGGTGGAGCGGCGCTCCGGGACGTCGCCCTTCCCGCGGGCAGTGGGGCAGAACCAGCGCACGATGGAGTTGCTGGGGTACGGCGGGGTCGCCGACGCGGTGCGGGCGTGTGCGCCGGAGGTGACCGGGTTCAGAGTCAGGATCGCGGCGGGCATCCGGGGCCCGGCCTTCCAGGAGTCCGTCTACGACGACATCGTCGCCGACGCGGATGTGCTGTCCCCGGCCTCATGGGGCATGGCCGGCCAGGACAAGGTGGAGCCCGTGCTGCGTCGGCGCGCCGCGGGACTCGGTGCCGAACTGCGTTTCGACACCGAGCTGGTGTCGTTCGCACAGGACGGGGCCGGGGTGACCGCTGTGCTGCGCGAACGTGGCGGCGAGGCGACGGCCCGGGTACGCGCCGACTACCTCGTCGCGGCGGACGGCGGGCGCAGCGCGGTGCGGGAAGCGCTCGGTGTCGGACGGCACGGTCCGGGCCGCCTCTCGCACAACATCAGCGTGATCTTCGACGCCGATCTCGGCGACCTGGTCGATCACGAGCGGCCCACGCTGCACCTGATCCGCAATGAGCGGGTCGCGGGCGTGTTCGCCACCGTCGATCCCGCCGTCGGGCGGTACCTGTTCAGCACGGCGTACGAGCCGGGCGACGGTGATTCCTCCGAGGACTTCACCGACGACCGGTGCACCGAGCTGATCCGGCTGATCACCGAGCTGATCCGGCTGATCACCGAGCTGCCCGGCCTCGCCGTACGGATCAGGGCCGTGCAGCCGTGGGAGATGGCGGCCGCGGTGGCGGACCGGTTCCGGGTGGGGCGTGTGCTGCTGGCCGGTGACGCGGCCAAGGTCACCCCACCGATCGGCGGGTTCGGCGGCAACACCGCGATCGGCGACGCCTACGACCTGGCGTGGAAACTCGCGGCGGTCCTCGACGCCTCGGCCGGCCCCGGGCTGCTCGACAGCTACGACGCCGAACGGCGCTCGATCGCCGACCGGGTCGTCGCCGAGTCGCTACGGCTGCAGGCCAGCCGCGGGTTCGCGCCGGGCGGGGAAGAGACGGAGAAGGTGTCCGAGCAGCAGAAGGCGGTCGAACTCACGCTCGGCTTCCGCTACCGCTCGGCCGCGGTGCTCACCGAGGACGACGACCCCGCCGACGCGGAGGACCCGTTCCGCCCGACCGGACGGCCCGGGTTCCGCGCACCGCACGTGTGGCTGCGCCGAGGCGACGGCACCGTGTCCACGGTGGAGTTCTTCGGGCGCGACTTCGTGCTCCTGACCGGAGCGGACGGCGGGCTCTGGGCCGAAGCGGCCCAGGAGGCCGCCGAGCGCCTCGGCGTCACCGTGCGGACGCACACGCTCGGCGGGGAGCCGGCCGACACCGTCGGCACGGCCCTTGCCCGGTACGGGATCGGCGCCTCCGGGGCGAGCCTGGTCCGGCCGGACGGGGTCGTCGCCTGGCGCACCACGGACGCACCGGACGATCCGGCGCGGGCCCTGTCGGACGCCCTCACGGAGGTGCTGGCGAGGTAGTGGTCGCGTCTCCGTATTTCCGCATTTCCGCTGCCGGGGCATATCCCGGCAGCGGAGTCGGGCTTCGGGTTCGGGGATCCCCCTGCCGTGCGGCTTGTCAGTCTCGTGGGCCGATCTCGCGCACGACCTTGTAGGTCGGAATCCCGCTCATGCGGGGTTCGGCTCGGCCGGAGAGCCCTTCCAACGCCTGCTGAATGGCAGCCATGCGGCCTTCGGTGTCGGACGTCTCGACGAAGTTGCGGTAGTCGGCTTCGCTCTCCCAGTGCACGATGTTGTACACGCGGGTGCCGTCCGTGCTCACATGGAATCGGGCCGAGCGGAAGCCGGGGTAGAAATTCACCCATCGGGTCTGGAGCTCGGCGAAGGCGTTCACGAGCTCGGCCTGCGTCTCAGGGCCGTCGACGGTGTAGTCGATGATCGAGTAGAAGCCGTTGTCGGTGTTCATGCCGGTGTTCATGCCGGTTCTCCTGCTGTCGGTGGAGGACGACGAGTGGTTCGTGATCATGAGTCTGAAACCTCGACATGACTTGAGGTCAAGCATGATCTGTGCCACACGCCGCGCGCTGTGCCCGAGCAGCGGCAGTACCTGATCCCGTACCGCCGGGGCCGGCGGAGCGACCTCTTAAAGAACTCTTAGCGGGCTCTGGGATACATGGTCGCCATGAACTTCAGGGCCGGTCATCGCCGGGATCATCCGCAGGATGCCTCGCCCTGCCCCCAGGCACCAGCACGACCCGGAGTACACAGATGACACGCCCCCATACCGACGTCGACGTCCCCCGTGGCGAGGGCCGCCGTCCCCGTGCCAAGAAGCGCTGGATCCCCGTCGTGGCCGTGACCGCCGTGCTCGGGCTGGCCGCGTGGCCGGTGCTCGATTACGCCGGGGTGTTCTCCGACAAGGGCGATCCCATCAGCTTCGGCCAGGACGGCAAGCCGGGCGGGACGGGCACCGGCAGGACGTCCATGCCGACGGGGCCGGAGGCGAAGTTCACCGTCGCGGGCACGGTGCCGGAGGACGGCAGCAAGATCGCGGTCACCGAATACATAGGCAAGAAGTCCGGGTTCAAGGGCAAGGTGTGGGTCTGGGTCCCGCCGCAGTACAAGGACCCGAAGTACGCGAAGAGCGGGTTCCCCGTGATGATCGCCCTGCCCGGTGGCGCCGGGTACCCGAACAACTACTGGATGGGCACCGACCTCAAGCTCGAGGCGAGCATCTCCAAGTGGTCGCAGGAGGGCAAGAGCCTGCCGTTCATCGTGGTCATGCCGGTGCTCAACCCCGAAAACCACGACACGGACCCCAAGGACCCCAAGGCGGGTCAGTACTGGGACGGCAGCGACATCCCAGGCCAGCCGAAGATGGGCACCTGGCTGACCGAGGACGTTCCCGACCTGGTCAAGGAGAACTTCCGCACGATCGACTCCCGCGACGGCTGGGCCTTCATGGGCTCCTCCACCGGCGGCTTCGCGGGCCTGAAATCCGTGCTGCAGAAGCCGGACAGGTTCAAGGCCGTCATCGCCTCGGGGCCGGACATCGTCCCGGACTCCCGTCTGTGGGCCGGCCACGACAAGGAGAAGGCGGCCAACAACCCGAAGGTGCTCGCCCCCGAGCTGATCCGGGCAGGACAGCCGGACGTCTACCTCGCCTTCCAGGTCGGCACCAAGGAGACCTCGGCGATGCCTCCGGTCGAGGACTTCGTCAAGCGCTACTCCAAGGGCCCGGTCCACACCAAGCTCAGCGTCATCGAGGGCGGCAGCCACAACGCGAAGACGTACGTGCCGAACATGGAGACGGGCGGCCTCATTCAATGGATCAGCGAGCACATGCAGGGGCCTGTGCCGTCCTCCTGAGCCGGGGCGCCGTTCACCTCATCGCGTCGGCCGCCTCCAGCCAGTCGTCCACCGGGCCGAGCGTGACGAGGCCGCTGCCGGCGCCCGCGAGCTGGCCCGCGGCGGGCCGAAGGCGGGCCTGGGCCTGCCGCAGCGCGGGGCGGTCGCCGAGCGCCAGGGCGGCCGCGGCCTGCAGGCAGCACAGTGCCTCGTACAGCAGGTCCGCGGGCGGCTCCGGCAGGGCACGCAGGGCCTCCTGGGCGTCGGCGCGACGACCGCCGCGCAGCAGGACGAAGGGCTCGGCCCAGGGACGGTACGGACCCCAGTCCGCACCCGGATCGACATGCTCCGTCGCGGACGGTCCGCCTTTCGTGAGACCCCTTTCCGTAAGGCCGCCTTCCGTAAGACGCAGGCACAGCAGTGCCAGGGGCAGCAGACCGTCCCGCAGGCCGGGCATGCCCGAGCCCTCCAGCCCCGTGGCAGCGGCCCGATAGGCGGCCTCGGCCCGCGCGAACCGCCCCGCGGCGGCCAGCCGCAGGGCGCCGTACCACTGGGTGAACACGCCCACCAGCGGCAGTTCGTGGCGCGCGGCCAGGCACTCCGCCGCGGCCGCGTGCTCGTCCGCCGCCGGGAAGTCGCCGAGAGCGCAGCGGGCCTGGAGCCGGATCAGGTGACCGAGCACCTCGAAGGTCACCAGTCCGTGCCCCGCGGCCAGGGCGACCAGCTCCTCGCCGATGGCGTCGCGGCGCGCCGCCAGGCCCGCGCGGGTGCACGACTGCATGAACGTCCCGTTGAGGGCGAACGCGAGCAGCGCCGGATCGTCCAGGCGGCGGGCGATCTCCTCGGCGTGGCGCGCGGCCTGCGGTCCGCGCGGCGAGCGGGTGCCGCGCGTTTCCAGCGCGACGGTGGCCAGCAGGCGGCACCGCGCCGCGTCGTACGACGCCGCGCCCGGCAGGACGGCCAGGGTGCGCTCGGCGGCGGCCACGATCCGCTGCGCCTGCCGCGGGTCGTCGCAGCGGGTCCAGATCGCGGGGACGTCGTAGGCGCCGATCACCCGGGCAGTCAGGCCCGGGTCGCCGAACTCCTCCGCCGCGGTGATCGCCGCCGTCCGGTGTTCCCGCGCCGCCTGGAGACCGCCGCCGCCGGTCACCGCGAGGTTCCGGAGCAGCCCGACCGTCGACTCCAGCCGGGCCCGGGCACCGGCGGCGACGGTGCGGTCGTAGGCCTCGGCCGCCTCCGCCCACACCCGGGCCGCCGTGGCCGCGGGGGCGGACCGCGGGTCGAGCCGCGGGTCGTGGGTGAGGATGTCCGCCTCCAGCCGACGCAGCCGCGGGCCCGGATCGAGGCCGAGCCGGTCGGCCAGCATGGTGCGGGCCCGGCGCAGTACGGCGAGCGCCTCCTGCTGGCGGCCGGTGCGGTACAGGGCCAGCGCCAGCAGCCGCCAGGCGTCCTCGCGCCAGGGGTGCTCGGCCAGGTGGGCGTCCAGGTCGGGTACCGCCGCGTCGGCCGCGCCCAGCGCCAGCCGGGTCTCCGCCAGTTGCTCCACCGCCTGCAGCCGCAGTTCGGCCAGCCGGGAACGCTCACCGCGGGCCCAGTCCTCGTCGGCGAAGTCGGCGTAGGCCGGGCCGCGCCAGAGCTCCAGCGCCTCCCGCAGCCGTTCCAGCGCCCGGGCGGGCGGCAGCGCGGCGGCGGAGCCGACCGCCGCTTCGAGGCGCCAGGCGTCCACGGCGTCCGGTGACGCGTGCAGCGCGTACCCCGGCCCCTCCGTGACCAGCAGCCTCGCCGGTGCGCGGGGCGGCCGGTCCGGTTCCAGGGCGCGGCGCAGGTCGGCGACGAAGGTCCGCACGGCGCCGGTCGCGCCGCGCGGGGGCTCGTCCCACAGGTCCTCGATCAGGCGGGGGAGGGGCACCACACGGCGGCGGGCCACGATCAGCCGTGCGAGCACGGCCCGGTGCCGCGGGCCCTTCAACGCCAGCGCGCCGCCACCGCTGCCCCAGGCCACCACCGGCCCGAGCACCCCGAACGTGACCTGTTCCATTCCCTCACCCGCGTGGATCTCCATCGGCCTCCACGGTACGTGCTGACCGGATGCTGATCGGCGGGCGGCAGCCTTGGCGGTGTCCCCGCCGGCCGGCGGGCGTCACCCCGAACGCAGGAGAGCGGCTCACCATGGCACCGACCATTCCCGGCTTCGACTACCGGCGCGTCCCCGTCGCCGACGGCGTCGCCCTCAATGTGGCCGTCGGCGGCTCGGGCAGCCCGATCGTGCTGCTGCACGGCTTCCCGCAGACCCATCTGATGTGGCGGCACGTCGCCGCCGACCTCGCGGCCGACCACACTGTCATCTGCCCCGACCTGCGCGGCTACGGCGCGAGCGACAAGCCCGCGGAGGGCACGCACGGTACCGCGTACGCCAAGCGGACCATGGCCGCCGACGTCGTCGGCCTGGCCCGTGCCCTCGGCCACGAGCGGTTCGCGCTGGCGGGCCACGACCGGGGCTCCCTGGTCGCCTTCCGCGCCGGTCTCGACCATCCGCGGGCGATCAGCCACCTGGCCTGTCTGGACACCCTGCCGACTCTGGACATGTGGCAGGTGATGCATGGCACCGGCGCCGCCGTCGGCTTCCACCTCTATCTGATGGCCCAGCCCCCGGGTCTGCCCGAGCAGATGATCGCCGCCACCGCGGATGCCTTCTTCGGCCACTTCCTCGACGCGTGGGCCCGGGATCCCGAGGCGATCCCGGCCGGTATCCGTGCCGCCTACCTGGATGCCTGCCGTGACGCGGTGCCCTCCATCGTGGCCGACTACCGTGCCTCCGCCACCGTCGACGTGGCACACGATCAGGCCGACCGGGACGCCGGCAGCCTGCTGCGGATGCCGGTCACCGTCCTCCAGCAGGACTGGGGCGCCGCCCTCGGCTTCGACGCCGCCGCCCTCTGGCGCGCCTGGGCACCTGACCTCCGCCACACCACCGTGACCTGCGGCCACTTCATGGCGGAAGAGGCCCCCGCCCAGGTCGCGGCCGAGCTCCGCGACCTCCTGAGCCGCTGAGCGGCCGAGCCGCCGAGCCGCTGGCCGGTCACCGGCGGCTCGGCCACGGCCTCCGGCCAGTGCATCCCCGGCACCGGGATGGGGCAGGCCGCATCCCGGTGCCACTCGCGCCTTTCCGGTTACAGGGTGGAGCTCAGGCGGTCCATGAGCAGCCGGCTGAAGCGGGCCGGGTCGGGAAGGTCGCCGCCCTCGGCGAGCAGCGCGCTGCCGTACACCAGCTCGGCGATCTCCGGGAGCGCCGGGTCGTCGGCGTTCGCCTCGTGCGCCGAGCGCAGGGCGGTGACGAGCGGGTGCGCGGGGTTGAGTTCGAGGATGCGCTTGACCGAGGGGATCTGCTGTCCCATCGCCCGGTACATCTTCTCCAGAGTCGGCGTCATGTCGTGGGCGTCACCGACGAGGCAGGCCGCCGACGTCGTCAGCCGCGACGACAGCCGGACCTCCTTCACACGGTCGGACAGAGCCGTCGTCAGCCACGGCAGCAGGGCGCCGAAGTCCTGCTCGCGCCTGGCCTTCCCGGCCTCGTCCTGCTCGTCGCCGTCGGCCGGCTCGTCGAGGTCGACCTGGCCCTTGGCGATGGACTGGAACCGGTGGCCGTCGAAGGCCGGGATGCGCTCGGCCCAGACCTCGTCGACCGGGTCGGTGAGGATCAGGACCTCGTACCCCTTGGCGGCGAAGGCCTCCATGTGCGGCGAGTTCTCCACCGTCGCACGGGTCTCGCCGGTCAGGTAGTAGATCGCGTCCTGGCCGTCCTTCATGCGCCCGACGTACTCGCGCAGGGTGGTCGTCTTCTCGGCGTCGTGCGTGGACGCGGCCGACACCAGCTCCAGCAGCGTCTCGGCGTTGTCGGGATCCTCCAGAAGGCCTTCCTTGAGGACCGTGCCGAACTGGCCCCACAGCCTCGTGTAGCCCTCGGCGTTCTTGGCCTGCATGTCCTTGACCGCGCGGAGGACCTTCTTCACCAGATGGCGGCGCACGCCGCGGATCTGGCGGTCGTGCTGCAGGATCTCGCGGGAGATGTTCAGCGACAGGTCGTGGGCGTCCACGACGCCCTTGACGAAGCGCAGGTAGTTCGGCATCAGCGCTTCGCAGTCGTCCATGATGAACACGCGCTTGACGTACAGCTGCACACCGCGCCTGGTCTCCTGGGAGAACAGGTCGAACGGCGCCTGCGCGGGGATGAACAGCAGCGCCTCGTACTCGAAGTTGCCCTCGGCGCGCATGTGGATGGTCTCGGCCGGGGCGAGCCGGTCGTGGCTGATCTGCTGGTAGAACTCGCTGTACTCGGCCTCGGACACCTCGCTGCGCGGCCGGGCCCACAGCGCCTTCATCGAGTTGAGGGTGTCCGTGCCCTCGACGGGCGCGCCGTCGGTGCCGTCGGCGGCGGGGGTGCGCTCGGTGGCCATCCGGATCGGCCAGCGGATGAAGTCCGAGTACTGCTTCACGATCTGGCGGATCTTCCACTCGGCCAGGTAGTCGGCCAGCCCGTCCTCGGTGTCGGCGGGCCTGAGGTGGAGCGTGACCGAGGTGCCGGCCGGCAGGCCGTCCACGGCCTGGATGTCGTACGTCCCCTCGCCGTCGGACTCCCACAGCGTGCCCTCGTCGGTGCCGGCCCGGCGGGTGCGCAGGGTGACCTTGTCGGCGACCATGAACGCCGAGTAGAAGCCGACGCCGAACTGTCCGATCAGGTTCTGCGCCGCGGCGGCGTCCTTGGCCTCCTTGATCTTCTCCAGCAGGCGCCCGGTCCCGGACTTGGCGATGGTCCCGATCAGCTCCACCACCTCCTCCCGGGTCATGCCGATGCCGTTGTCCCGCACCGTCAGGGTGCGGGCCTCCTTGTCGGCCTCGAGGGTGATGTGCGGGTCGGAGGCGTCCGCCGCGAGATCGGAGTCGATCAGCGACTCCAGGCGGAGCTTGTCCAGAGCGTCGGAGGCGTTGGATATCAGCTCGCGGAGGAAAATGTCCTTGTTCGAGTAGATCGAGTGGATGACCAGCTGGAGCAACTGGCGGGTCTCGGCCTGGAATTCCAGCGTTTCGACACTGCTGGCCACGGAGGTGTCTCCTTCAGAATCAGAAGTGAAAGGTGATGCATGGATAAAGCGCCGGGGCCGGGCGGTCTGCCCTCGGCATCGGTGTGCCGAGGGCAGACCGGTCGGCGGACGATGGCGGGCGCGGCCGCACACGGTGCGTCAGGCCCGCACCGGCCACGGGTGTTCGGCTCGGTCGTCGGTCTCTCCTCGTGGTCGTCGCGCTCCCCAGCAGTGAAGGTATAACTTCCAGCCGTCGCAGTGTTCAAACGGGGGCGCGGAAGCGGACGACAGGCGGATGCGGGATTTTCGAAGACGAAACAATCGGAGGAGGCCCAGGAAAGGAAAGGGGGAGCGGTCCCCTGTGCGCGGCCCCGTTCGCCTTCACCGCCGAGCAAGAGGGACGAGGGAATACGGGCCGAGGCAAGGGAATTGCTTAGCATGAGGCCATGCCGACCAGCCCTGCCCAGGACCGTCCCGTACGCGCCCACCTCACCACCCCCGACGGCCGACGCCTCTCCTGGCTCGACTTCGGGCCGGACAACGGCCGGCCTCTGCTCGCGTTGCACGGGCACCTCGGGGAAGGCGCCGAGTTCGCGGGACTGTCCGGGGCTTTGAGGGCCGACGGGTGGCGGGTGGTCGCGCCCGATCAGCGGGGGCACGGCGACTCCGACCGGGCGGAGCGGTACGACCGGGACGGATATCTCGACGACCTCCGCCACCTCCTCGCCCACCTGGGCCTCGACCACCGCCCCCTGCCGGTCCTCGGGCACTCCCTCGGCGCCGTCAACGCCTACCACCTGGCCGCGGACCGGCCCGGTGCCGTGAGCGCGCTGATCAATGTCGACGGGCCCGCGTATCTGCCCGTCGTGGACCCCGTCCCGTTGTCCTTCCTGCTCGATCTGCCGTACACCGCCCCCACCCGCGAGGAACTCCTCGCCGCCTGCGGCCCCCTGGCACCCCTGGTGCGGAACGGACTGCGGCCGTACCACGACGGCTGGCGGCTCGGCTGCCATCCCGCGGACACGGTCGACTCGGACACCCGCCTCCTCGGCGACCACTGGCACCGATGGCTGGCCTCCGACTGCCCCGCGCTGCTCCTGCACGGCACCGCCAGTGCCGTCCTGCCCACTGCGCAGGCCCACGAGATGGCCTCCCGGCGTCCCGGCACCACCCTGGTCACACTGGATTCCGACCACTGGGTCCATCTGCGGAGGCCGGCGGAGTCGGCGGCCGCGATCCGCCGGTTCCTGGGCACGGGTACGGCCGCCGACATCCTGGAACCCTCCGATCGCCGCCCTTAGCGGAGGCCGCCTGCCAGCCGGGTGCGGAGGAGGGCGAGCAGAGCGGCCCGCGCCTGGTCGGGGTGGCAGAAGTAGTGGTCGCCGTCGAACACCTCCAGGCGGAAGGTTCCCGCCGTGAGGTCCTGCCAGGCGCTCATGCCTTCCTCGGTGACGAGAGGGTCCCGGCGGCCGTGCAGCGCGGTGACCGGCACGGCGAGCGGTGCCTCCGCCGTCGGCCGGGCGTAGCCGTGGACGATGCGCAGGTCCGCGCAGCCGACCGGGTCCATGACACCGAGCAGTTGCTCGCCGGCCCCCTCGCCGAGGTGCTCCCGCATCGCGTGCCGCAGGCGCTCCGGCTGTCCGTCGAACACGTCGAGCAGTTCCGCGGCGGACGGCAGACCGGCAAGGCCGAGGGCACGGTAGGTCGCCACCACTCCGGCCGCCAGCGGGTTGGGGCCGAGCGAGGGCGAGGTGCAGGCGGCGACGAAGAGGTGCCGCAACGGGGCGCCGCGAACCGTGCCGAACTCGTGGGCGGGCCGGTGGGCGAGCAGGGCGCCCATGCTGTGCCCGAAGAACGCGAAGGGCCGGTCGGTGTACGGGGCCAGCGCCTCGGCGAGGAGCCCGACGGCTTCCTCGCAGTCCTCCAGCGGCCGTTCACGCCAGCGGTTCTCCCGGCCCGGCAACTGCACCGGGCAGACATCGACGTCGACGGGCAGTGCCTCCGCCCAGGCGCGGAAGACGGAGGCGCCTCCGCCCGCCGTACGGCAGGCAGAACACCCGCACGCGCGCGGTCGCGGTGAGCCGGTGATGCCGCAGCCAGTGGGCCGGGTCGCGGGAGACCGGAGCGGAGTGCCGTTCGTCGGCGGGCTCCGGGGACGCAGACTCCGCAGTCGGCATCCCGGGCCCGGGGGCGACCTCGCCGGTCGTGCGGAAGGCGGGCGATCCGGCCAGGACAGCGGAGAGTTCGGCCACGGTGGGGCCGCCTACGAGAACGTCCAGCAGTACGTCCGTGCCGAGATCTGCCGACAGCGTCCGGCGCAGTTCCAGAGCGGCGAGCGAGTTCAGGCCGAGGTCGGTGATCGAGTGCTCGCGGATCGCCTCCGCCTCCGCGGTGACGAGGCCGGTCAGCACGTCCGTCAGGAACGCGGCGAGGAGGCCCGGCCGCAGCTCCGGCCGGGCATCGCGGATTCCGCGCACCAGGTCGGGACGGCGAGGCCCGGCCGTGGCCAGGGTGCCCGCCGTCGGCCGGGGAGACGTCACGTGGGTGAGCGGGTCCGAAGGCGATGAGGCGGACCACGGCGTCCTCGCACTCGGCGAGCAGGCGCCCGTCCTCGCCGAAGAGCCGGTAACCACCGGCGAGATGGCCTTCGTCCACCTGGCCGGTCAGGGTGAAATGCGCCCACAGCGGGCCGTCGCCGACGGAGTTGTCGAGAGAGAACCGGCCCAGCGACGAGGTGATGAACAACGCGTCGGCCGGGAGCCGTTCACCCGCGGCGAGCACGTACAACTGGGCACAGGCGTCCAGCACCCCGGGCCGCCCTCGCCGACAGGGCGCAGCCGGGCCAGGACCTCTCCGTCGCCCGACCACGCCTCCTCGACACACATGACGGAGTCGCCCCGCACCACACCGCGCCCGCACAGGTCGCGGTAGAAACCGGTGCTGTCGGTGTGGACGGGCAAGCAGCGAGCGCAGCGCCCGGCGCGCGTCGTCGTCCAGTTTGGGGCGGGCACCGGCGGGCCGGGGCTGGATGTCCCCGTGGACGTGCCGCTGCCAGCGGCTCCGCCCCTCGACGAGACTGTGCACGGAGAACGGCCGCCAGCCGCCGGCCCCGTCGCCCTCGTCGCCGACGACGACCTGGACCGTACGGCTCTTCCCCGGCCTCGGCAAGCCTCAGGGCCTGGGGGAACGCCACACCACGCAGCTCGTACGACGGCGCCCCGAACAGGTCGCGCGCCGCGTCCGTGAGCATGGCGTGGTAGTGGCCCAGGTGCAGGACACTACCCGTGTCGGCCGCCTCGGGCAGCAGCCGCCGGCTGAGGACGGTCTCGAACTGACGGCTGGGCAGCGGGGACGGCACGGGCCTGAGCGCGGTCGGCCGGGCGGTCCCGGCAGGCGACGACCGGACAGCCGACGGCCGGACAGCCGACCCGTCCCGTCCCCGCGTGGCGGCGCGGAAGCTGTCGGCTCGGGGCACCGGCGGGGCGTGCCGGGTGCGTTGGAAGGGGTACGTGGGCAGCGCGAGCCGGGACGGACGGCCGTCGTCGTGCACCCCGGCCCAGTCGACGGCGGCCCCGGCCCTGTACGCCGCGGCGAGACCGTCCAGGAGCCGCGGCCACAGTGCCCGGCCGCTCAAGGCGCTCCTGCTGACCGCGCTGAGCATGACCGCGGTCCTCGGCGCGATGGTCTTCATCTTCCAGGACGGGCATCTGCAGGGCCTGGTCGGCGCGTTCACCCCGGTGGGCACCACCGACCTCATGATGCCGATCCTGGTGATCGCCATCGCCTTCGGGCTCTCCATGGACTACGAGGTGTTCCTGCTGTCCGCGTTCCGCGAGGAGTACGCCGCCTCGGCCGACAACTCCGCCGCCATCGAGGCCGCGGTCCGCCGCACCGCACCCCTGATCACCTCGGCCGCGGCCCTGATCGTCGTGGTCTTCCTCGGCCAGGCGTCCTCACCGATCGTCCCGCTGAAGACCGTCGGCGTCGGCATGGTCGTCACCATCCTGCTCGACGTGACCGTGATCCGCATCCTGCTGGCCCCCGCCCTCATGCACCTGGCCGGCCGCGCCAACTGGTGGGCCCCCGCACCGCTGGCGCGCCTGCACACCCGCTACGGATTCACGGAGTCCTGAGGCGACGGCGCCGTGGGCTCGGGACCCCCTCCGCCGAGGAAGGTCTCGGCCACCGCGCAGTGCACCGCGATCCCCGCGGCCATCGCCTCCTCGTCGTGGATCACACGGTCGGAGTGGTTGTCGGGAACCGTCCCGGGCGTCCGGCCCGCCGGACACGCCCCCAGGGACGCGATCGCTCCGGGGACGCGCTGCAGGACGTACGCGAAGTCCTCGCCCCCCATGTTGGGGGCGGGCTGCTCGTGGACGGCGGACGGGCCGAGGACGCCGGAGACGGCGCGGCACACGAGGGCGGTGAAGTCCGGGTCGTTGCGGGCCGGGGGATAGCCCTCCGGGAGTTCGGCCTCCGCCGTCGCACCGTGGGCGGCGGCGACACCGTGGGCCACGCGGGCGATGCCCTCGCGCACGGCGCGCCGGGTGGTCTCCGAGAAAGTGCGGTAGGTGCCGGTCAGTTCGGCGGTCTCCGGAATCACGTTGAACGCCTGCCCCGCCGTGAGCGTGGTGATCGTCAGGACGGCGGGGTCGACGACATCGACGGTCCGCGTGATCATGGTCTGCAGGGCCTGCACGATCTCGCAGGCCACCGGGACGGGGTCGAGCAGCCGGTGCGGTGCGGCGGCATGGCCGGTTCTGCCGCGCACGGTGATCCGCAGCATGTCGGCGGCGGCGTACTGCGTGCCCGCGCGCAGATGGACCGTGCCCAGCTCGTGGCGCGTGTTGACGTGGAGGGCGAAGGCACCCGCCACGGGCGGCGCCCCGTCCGGTCCCGACAGGACGCCTTCCTCGATCATCCGGGAGGCGCCGCCGCCGAGTTCCTCCCCGGGCTGGAACATGAACACCACGCGCCCGGCCAGCCGCTGCCTGCGGGCCGCGAGCAGTCGGGCCGCGCCGACGAGCATGGCGGTGTGCATGTCGTGGCCGCACGCGTGCATGACGCCGGGAGCGCCGGAAGCGAAGGGGAGCCCGCTGTTCTCCTGCTGGGGCAGCGCGTCCATGTCGGCGCGCAGCAGCAGGGTCCGCCCGGGACGGGCCCCTTCCAGGACGGCCGCGACGGAGCTCAGCGCTCTGCCGACGGTCACCGTCATGCCCAGGCCGTCGATCGCCCCGAGCACCGCACGCTGGGTACGGGGAAGGCGGAGGCCCACTTCCGGCTCGCGATGGATCCGCCGCCGCAGGGCCACGACATCCGGCAGCAGTTCCCGGGCCTCTCGCAGCAGTTCGGGTTCCGGGGGCTCGGTGACGGTACGCACGGTACGCACGGGACGACCCCTTTCCGTTGACGTGTGCCGCAATGGTCTCGTCCGGGCGGCGACGTCGGGCAGAGGAAAGCGTAAGTCGGCCGGGCCGGTTCCGGTCCGACCGACAGCCCCGCGCCGCCGGACCCGGGGCTGTCGGTCGCCCGCCGGGCGCTGTCGGCGTTCTGCTGGTGCTTTGTCAGTGCTCTGTCGGTGCGGTCGGACAGTCTTGGACGTACGGAAGTCCTACAGACCGTTCAGACCGTTGAGGAGCCCGCAGTGTCCGCATTCACGCAAGCGAAGAGCCCGAAGGACATCAGCGTCCTGATCTCCGGTGCCAGCATCGGCGGCCCCACCCTCGCCTACTGGCTGGACCGGTACGGATTCAAGGTCACGGTGGTGGAGCGGGCCGCCGGCCTGCGGCCGGGCGGGCAGGCGATCGACGTCCGGGGCCCGGCGCTGGAGGTGGCCGAGCGCATGGGCGTGCTGGACGAGCTGCGCCGTCAGAGCACCGCCCTGCGCGGGATGTCGTTCGTCGACGGCGACGGCAAGGAGCTGTACAGGACCACCGAGCACACCGCCAGCGGAGGAATGATCGACAGCCCCGACGTCGAGATTCTCCGCGACGACCTGGCCCGGATTCTGTTCACCGCGGGCGGCAGCGGGATCGAGTACCTCTTCGACGACTCCATCGCCACACTCGAGCAGGACGACAACGAGGTACGGGTGGTGTTCGACAGTGGCACGGAACGCGCCTTCGACCTGGTCGTCGGGGCCGACGGCGTCCACTCCACCACACGGCGGCTCGTCTTCGGCCCCGAGGAGCACCACCTGCGGCACCTGGGCAGCTACCTGGGCGTGTGGTCGGTGCCCAACCACCTCGGCTTGGACCACTGGGAAGTGATCCACCACATGCCGGGCGACGACGTCTGGGGCGCGATGATGATGAGCGTCCGGGACAACACCGAGGCCCGTGTCTTCGTCGGCATCGAGTCGGACCAGCCGCCCGCGCGGTTCCTCCCCCGCGACACCATGGAGCAGAAGCGCCTGGTGGCCCACGCGTACCGGGATGCCGGCTGGGAACTGCCGCGGCTGCTGAACGAGATGTGGGACGCCCCCGACTTCCACCTCGACTCGGTGGCGCAGATCCACATGGACACCTGGTCCCGCGGCCGGGTCGTGCTCCTCGGTGACGCGGGGTACTGTGCCTCGCCCTCCTCCGGTATGGGCACCACCATGGCCATGGCCGCCGCGTACATCCTGGCGGGCGAGCTCCGGGACGCGGCCGGTGATCACAGCACCGCGTTCGCCGCGTACGAGCGGCGGTTGCGCGATTTCGTGGCCGCCTGCCAGGAAGTCGCCCTGGTCTCCCGGGCCCGTATGCGGGAACAGCGTGCCGCCACGACAGACGTGAGCGAGCTGCCCGCCAGGCACGAGGACAGCGCGTACGCGGAGTTCTTCCGGAAGCTCGGCGCCTTCCGGCTCGATGGCTAGGACGTGGGCGGGCCGCCCGGGCGGCCGTTCCCGCCCGGGGACTCGAAGGCGAGCAGCCGGATCTCCTCGGCTATGAGATCCGGGTCGGTGACGGGCACGTAGTGGCCGGACCGGGGGGCGATCACGTGCTTGCCGTGCGCGGCCCCGGCCGCGGAACGGGCATGGGCGGCGTTGACGGTCCGGCGGGTGGCCTCGTTCATGCCGCCGCCCTTGAGCGCGCCGGAGATGATCGTGACGGGGACGTCGCCCAGTTCGGGCGGGGTGCCGCGGAACGCGGAGAGCTCGTCGAGGTAGGTACGGGCCTGGGCGCGCTGGGTCCTGACCACTCCGACGGTCAGCCCGTCCCGCAGGACGTCGCGGCGCGCGTCCTCCGGCAGCGGCTTGGCCAGCGACCCGTAGACGACGCCGAGCAGCCGCAGCCGGGCCAGCAGGAGGCTGACCGCGAGGACCGCGCGCTCCGCCCGGCGGAACAGGGGGCTGAACAGGAGGTCCGCGCCCTCGTCGGTCGGGTCCACCAGCACCAGGCCGCGGATCCGGTCCGGGCGTCCGGCCGCGGCGAGGCGTACCAGCGGGCCGCCCGCGCTGTGCCCGACGAGGACGTACGGACCGGGCCCGAAGTGGTCGAGCAGATCCTGCAGGTCGTCCGCCATGCGGCGCATCGTGCGGGAGGCCGGGTCGGCGGGGCTGAGTCCGAGCCCCGCGCGGTCGTAGACGACGGCCCGCGCCCAGGCGCCCACGGCGGGCTGCACCAGTGCCCAGGAGGACCGGGTGGCCGCGGCGCCCGCTTCGAAGACGACGGTCGGTATGTCCGATCCGGTGCCGGTGCCGGTGTCGTCACCCGGCCCCGGCAGCACCATGGCGTGCAGCCTGCGCCCGTCGCGCGTCGGCACCCATTCCGTACGTCCCTGAACGTGCCCTTCGGTGCTGCTGGTTGAGGACATGCGCTGCTCGCCTCTCCGTCGTGCGATCGCCGCTGATCATCGACCCTTCGGAAGTTAGGTTAGCCTAACTTCCTCCTCGGGCTCGGTGACCCCGGATGCCCCGGAAAGATCAAAGGCAAGCCAAGGGGAATCCACGGGAACCCCCGCTTTCCGCAGCGATGCCGTCAAAGACGGTGCGCCCCTGTGGTATGGATCGCCATAATCCAGCACGGACGGAATCAAGGAGGGCATCGGTGGCGGACACCCCGGGCCTGGTGCCCGCGCCGGGCGTACGGCCGCGGCGGCGCCGGATCGGCTACGAACTGCTGGAGTGCGCGCTGCACGGCCACCGCCTCGTCGGCACCGACGCCGCGCGCGTCCGGCCCGACGACGCGCTCGTGGTGCGCGAGACGCCCGACGGACACCGCTGGCACCGCTGCCTGCGCTGCGACGCCTGGCTGCCGCTGCCGCCGCCCGACCTGCCCGGGCGCGAGGTCCCCGAGCACCGTGCGGAGATCGAACTCCCGCTGCGCGGGCGACCGCTGAGGGACCGCTATGTGCTGCGCCTGATCGCCCTCGACCGGCTGCTGCACTTCGTGGTGCTCGGCGTGCTGGCCGTCGCCGTCCTCCTCTTCGCCCACGAACGCGAGCGGCTGCGCGGACCCTTCTACCGGATCGTGGACGACCTCCAGAACGGTGTCGGCGGCCCCAGCGGCCTCCGCGGTCACGGCCTGCTCGGCGA
This sequence comes from Streptomyces sp. UNOC14_S4, assembly GCF_020740835.1. Lineage (GTDB taxonomy): Bacteria > Actinomycetota > Actinomycetes > Streptomycetales > Streptomycetaceae > Streptomyces. The sequence goes on along the minus strand of NZ_JAINFC010000005.1, from coordinate 17,663 downwards.
TCTGCAGAAGGCGTTCGCCGCCCACGACCGCACGCTGTGGGTGATCGGGGTGGTGATCGCCGCGTACGCCCTGCTGGAGGGCGTGGAGGCGGTCGGGCTGTGGCGCGCGGCGCGCTGGGCCGAGTACCTCACCTTCGTCGCGACGAGCGTGCTGCTGATCCCCGAGATCTACGAGCTCACCGAGCGCGTCAGCCCGTTGAAGGTGTGCACCCTTGCGATCAACCTCGCGGTGGTGGTCTACCTCCTGCTCGCCAAGCGGCTGTTCGGGCTGCGCGGCGGCGGCCGGGCCGAGGCGGCCGAACGCGAGCGCGACAGCGGCTGGCAGGCCCTGGAACGGGTCTACCCCGGCACGTGACCACCCGGGGCCCGCCCGGAGCCCGGGGGCGGGCCCGGTGACGCGGGTGGTCAGCCCTGGGCGGCGTCCAGCAGGTTCTCGAACGCGGCGGCCACCGTCAGGCTCTTGGCGATGTCCCGGGGGCTGGCCTCCGGGTTCGGGCCGCCGTACCAGACGTTGGCCTGCACCTGGTACTTCGCGATGTAGGGGATCGCGTCGTCGGAGGCCAGGCCCGGGTAGCCGACGGCGACGTCGGTGAACATGTAGTCGATCCAGGGGGTGGCGAAGCGGATGACGTCCACGACGTAGGGCTTGAACTCGTCGCTGTAGGTCGCACAGAACAGGATCTGCCGGCCATCGTCGACGAGCGCGACACGCAGGTCGTGGACCGTCCCGAGGCGGCTCTCCCAGTAGGGCGCCTCGATGCACGCCTTCTCGGCGCGCTCCAGGAAAATGGCAGGCCCGGTCGGCTGGATGACCGGTGCGATCAGGGTGAACTCGGACCGGTTCACCGCCCGCAGACCGACACCGTCGGTCTGCGGGCGGGGGCTCTGGAAGTGCTTGGCGATCTCCTCGACCGGTACGTCCGGGGAGATCGGCCGATAGGTCGACGGGTCGAAGTCGTACATCTGGTTTCCCTTTCAATAGGGTTCGGCAGGGTTCGACAGGAGACGTCAGGACCGGTCGGGAAGCACGTCGGCCGCCGAGGCCGGCTCGGCGCGGTGCTGGCCGTTCAGCTCGTGGCGCAGGACGGACGAGTGCCGGTACACCTCTTTGCGGACGGTCTGGATCGCGCCGATGGGTACGTGCTCCGGCGGGCAGCGCCACGGCGTGAACGAGAGCGCGTCGGCGGCGGCGAGGTTGTCCTCGCCGCCGATGTCCTGGCGGGGGAAACGAAGCCTGGCCACCGTCACGAACGGGGACTCGTGCTCCTCCCATTCGACGGTGAGGTCGTCGACGGGCATGGTCTCCAGGGACGCGCACAGCTGCACCTGGAAGTCGAACTCGTGCTCCGACCGGGCGAGCTCGTCGGCCAGGGCGGGCCGGAAGACCTCGTCCCGGCCCGTCGGGTCGAGGTCACGGGCCCGCACACCGGCCGCCGACGCGTCCGTGGGGCGGATGCGCAGCTTGGCGATGTAGTCGCCGTGGCGCACCGCGCCCATGGAGAAGAAGGAGCTGAGCAGCAGATTCTGCCAGCGGGCCCGCGCGCCCAGCCGCAGCATCGCGCCGAGCTCGTCCCAGGCCCACTCCTCCGGTGGCAGCGTGCCGTACCCGGTCACCCAGTCGTAGTACATCCGATGGTTGCCCCGGCGGCCGTCGAGCCGGTACTTCGGCAGGTCGATGAAGAGCTTCGCCAGGAAGGTGTAGTGGGCCGCGGTGTTGCAGAAGAAGACGGGCCCGTTGATCATGTTGAAGTCCATGGTGCGGCTCGCGGCCTCGTCCGGCAGCGTGGTGGTGGAGTCCACCCCGAACACCTTGGTGGCCATGCCCACGACGTTGCCGAGCATCCGGTCGGCACCCAGGTGGGACAGCCCGTTGGAGTAGCGGACCAGCGCGTCGTGCGTCCCGGGCTTTGCGTAGACGCCCTGGGCGTACTCGGGCGGGACGCCGTCGAGGATCTCGAACGTGCCGCGCACCAGCCCGTACGCCTTCGCGTGGGCGAAGCGGACGGCGCGGTTCTCGCCCTCGCCCTCCACGGAGCCCTTTTCGAAGTTCTCGATGACGTCGATGACCTGCCGCAGGTGGCGGTCGAAGTCCGGTTCCGGAGGGGCGACACCGGGTGAGTACCGCACAGGGGCGAAGTCCGTCTCGGGGGGTGTCACGTGTCGTTCTCCGGTCTCGTCGGGCGTGGCGTGGCGGGCGGGCCCCCGTCCGGGTCGGGCAGTGCGGTGAGCCACTCGATCGCGGTGAGGCCGGGCAGGAAGCAGTACTCGCCGCCGCGTACGGTCACGAACCGGGGCAGCCCGGTGAGCCGGCGGCGGACGGGCAGGGCCGGGACGGTGTGCACGCCGGTGCCGTCGTTGTTGCCCACCAGCGGGTCCCGCTCCGCGCCGAGGCCGGCGAAGTCGCCGTCGTTGAGCCACACCTGCTGCACGAACTCGAACTGCCGGGACAGGCTGGCACCCATGAAGACGAAGATGATCCCGCGCTCCGCGCCGTCGTCCTCGAGGACCCCGTCGGGCAGCAGGGGGCCATAGGCGGCGCCGCGGCGCAGCACACGGTGGATGCCGGTCACGACCACGGAGTCCGTGAGGCTGTCCCTCGGATTGGCGCGCCGGATGTGCGCGCCGCGCGGGACGCGCAGGCCCCGTGGGTCGTCGTGGTAGAGGAAGTCGTTGTTGCGCGCCGGGTCGGCGCCCAGCTCCGGATCGTCGTGTTCCGGCGCCAGCGCGAGCGGTGCGCCGCTGCGCCAGCGACCGACGATCTTGGCCGCGAGCAGTTCCTCGTCCTCGGGCGAGCGGGCGTTGTCGCGCAGGTACCTGCGGAACCCGGCGACGTCGGCGTGCAGCTGCCGGAAGGCCAGGTAGCAGCCGTTGCGGCCGAGCACGTCCGGGGCCGGTCCCTTCGGCGGCGCCCCGGACTCGTCCGGGTAGCCGAAGAGGAACTCGCCGGGCCGGACGGGGTCCTGGCCGGGCAGCGGCCGGTCGGCGCTGCCGAGCAGGTACGGGCTGGAGATGCCGTCCCGGAACCCGAAGTGCTCGTGCCCGGTGACCGGGACGCCGACGTCGAGCCGGTAGACGGGACTCACCCCGGCCAGCCGCCCGGCCGCCTCCACCGGTTCGCGCAGCCCCTCGACGGTCTCCGCGATGATCATCACGCCGATGTGCACGTCGGGGCCGCCCAGCGGGGGGACCCAGTTGCCGGGGTCGTTGGCGCCGAGGTCGCCGAGCACCTCCTTCCGGGCGGCCATGCCCGCCCGGAACTCCTCGGAGAAGGAGGCGAGCGAGTCCTGCGGCACTCCCAGCCGGGCCAGCCCCTGATAGGTGAAGGCGATGTTGAGGGTGAACGGGCGGGGCCGTTCCCAGTCCGCCGCGCTGGTGATCTTCGGCAGGACCTCGCGCAGCGACCGCTTCGCCGCGGCCGGGTCGTCGATCCGGTACAGCAGGTAGACACCGTGGTAGTCGTCCGGGCGACGACGCAGCACGGTGCCCTGGATGTCGTCCAGCTCCAGGGCCGGTACCGCCGTCGCGGTGGGCTCGCTCACCCTTGCGGGGCGAACTGCTGGGTGGTCACGTCCATCGCAGGCCTCCTCTGTATTGCTGTAAATATGTGCATAGGGTGCACTCCGGGTGCCAGCACCGGCGGGAATCCGCTCACCGTGTCGCGATACCGGACTCCGCGTCGCGGGGAGGCCGGTCAGGGTGTGTGGGGCGTCATGGTCACGACCGTGCCCTCCGAGGGGACGATCATGTCGCCGACGAGCCGTCCGGGGCTGACCACGGGAGTGGCCGGGCGCAGGCTCTCCTCGAGCAGGAGGCTCGCCGCCATGGCCTGGATTTCGGCCAGGGCGAAATGAGCGGCGATGCACTTGCGCGCGCCGCCGCCGAAGGGGACCCAGGTGCAAGGGGCCGGCCTCTTGTCCAGCCACCGTTCGGGACGGAAGCGGCAAGGGTCGGGAAAGGCGGCTGCCCGGCGCTGGGCGCCGAAGCCGTTGACAGCGACATGCACACCGGCGGGCAGGGGAAAACCGGCGACGGTGAAGCCGGGTCCGAGGACACGACGGGGCACGATCGGGTTGATCGGGTAGAGGCGCAGGGCTTCGGTGACGGCCGCCGTCAGATAGGTGAGCCGGGACAGGTGGTCCACGGTGAGCGGGGAGCCTCCGGTCACCCGGCGCAGCTCGGCCCGGATGCGATCGGCCGTCTCCTGGTGGGCCAGGATGGCCTCCATGGTCCAGGCCAGGCTGTAGGTCACGGTCTCCGCACCGCTGCCGAGCACCACCACCAGGATGTCGCGCAGGGTCTCGTCGTCCAGCGGTGCCCCGTCGGGCCTGTCCGCCCGGAGCAGAGCGGTCACGAGGTCGTCGTCCGTCGCGCAGGGGAGCACGCGGCGTGTGGCGCAGAGCTCCCGCAGGCACCTGTCCAGCCGGTCGCGGGCGTGGCCGTACCGCCGCCAGGGCCCCACGGCCGACGTGGGCGGGAACCGCGGCAGGTGGAACACCAGCGGCTGGTGCGCGGCTTCGACGAACGCGAGCAGGAGTTCCTTGATGCGCGGCGAGTCGTCCCGGCCGGCCTCGAGGAACTTCTGCAGGAGCACATCGGTGGTGACCGACATCAGGCGGGGCACGAGAGGAAAGGGCCGGTCGCCCGGCCAGGTCGCCATGGCCTCGCGCGTCGCCTCCAGCGCCAGCCGCTGCCCCCGGGCGATGTGAGAACGGTGGAACAGCGGCGTGAGAAAACGCCGTTGCCACGCCTGCTCGCGGCCGTCCCGGGTCAGCAGCGAGTGGGTCCCGTAGACCACGTCGAGTATCCGCCGGGCCCGCCCGGCGGCCAGCACGTCCGGGGGAGCGGCGACGATGCTCCGGATCCCTTGAGGGTCGCTCACCATGACGAGGGCTCCCGTGCCGGCCAGACGCAAGGTGAAGACGTCACCGAAACGGGCGTGCTGCCCGGCGAGCATGGCGTAGGGGGCGCGCAGGAAGCGCACCGACTGGACGAGAGCCGGTGCCGCGGGGCCCGGAGGCAGGCGGCAGCGACTCCTCTTCACCGGCCTGTCCTCCTGGAATCCAGCGGGAACACATCTGTACAGGCGTATGTCCCCGCCTTGTCCGCCGGAAACCACGCGAGCGAGGACGGGTCGGGCCGGCGGCGTCGCGCAAGCGCTTCGGGGGCGTTCGCCCACGGGTGTCCGCTCCCGTCGCCCGCCCCCGAGCGCCCTGGTACGACCCGGTGCCGGATGGAACCGTGAAAGGTGCTCCGGAGCAGCGACCGCCATGCTCGAAACCAGGCCCGGAAGCGAGGACGCACGTTGGCACTGACCCTCCGCGACTCCCTCCTCGACCACCTGGCATCCGTCATCGCCTTCGCCGTCAACCCCAACAAATGGATCCACTGGCTCAACCCGTACATCTGGTATCTGGCCCTCCGCGGCGGGCCCGTCCCCAAGGGGCCCCTGGGCAAGGGCATGCACGCCGCTCAGGTCCGGGCGTGGAAGGCCGAGCGCCGCTCCCCCCGGCCCCGCTGAGCCCGCTCCGCTGCCGCCGAAGCCCGCAGAGAACGCCAGGAGGCGCGTCATGGACATCGTCGGCAGGTGCGCGTCCTTCACCCGCTCCCGGCAGGCCAGGGACCTCGGCCTGTACCCCTTCTACTCCGCCTTCTCCGGCCGGGGCCCGGGCGCCGTCCGCACGGTGGGCGGCCGGGAGGTCGTCGTCTGCGGGTCCGGGGACTACCTCGGGCTCGCCGCCGACCCGCGCGTGACCGAGGCCGCCGCCGAAGCGTCCCGCCGGTACGGGACGGGCCCCTCGGGCTCCCGGCTGCTCAACGGCAACCTCGATCTGCACGAGCGACTGGAGGCCGAACTCGCGCGGTTCTTCGGCAAGCCCGCCGCCCTGGTCTTCGCCACCGGCTATCAGGCCGGTCTCGGTGCCGTCGCCGGCCTGTGCCGGGTCGGCGACCACGTGTTCGTCGACCAGGAGGCGCACGCCTCCCTCGTCGACGCCGCACGCCTCAGCCGCGCCAAGGTCCACTGGTTCCCCCACAACGACACGGACCGGCTCGCCACCGAGCTGGAGGCCCTGCCCGGCAACGGCGGCCGCATGGTGGTCGTCGACGGCGTCTACAGCATGCGCGGCGACCTGTGCCCCCTGCCCGACCTGGTCCGCGTCTGCCGTGAGCACCGCGCCACCCTGGTCGTCGACGACGCCCACGGCGCCGGGGTGCTCGCCGAGGGCCGCGGCACCTGTGCCCGGTACGGTCTCACCGACGACGTACCGGTCATCATCCTGACCTTCTCCAAGGCATTCGCCTCCATCGGTGGCGCCGTCCTCGGCGACGAGACCGTCATCGAGTACCTGCGCCACTACGCCCGTCCCCTGGTCTTCTCGGCCGGGGCGAGCCCTGCCGACACCGCCGCCGCCCTGCAGGCCCTGCGCATCCTGTGCGACGAGCCCCGGCGCTGCCGGGCCGCCCTCGACAACGCCCGTCGCATGCGGCACGCGCTGTCCGCACTCGGATACCGGGTGCCGCCCGGCGAGACGCCCCTCGTGCCCGTCGACATGGGTGACGAACTGCGTACGGCCGTCGCCTGGAGGCTGCTGCTGAACCGCGGCGTCCACGTGAACGCGGTGCTGCCTCCGGCGGCGCCCGCCTGCTTGCGCGCGACCTTCTGCGCCTCGCACACCGCGGAACAACTCGACGCGATCGCGACGGCGTTCGCGGACATCCGCGAGCCGCTGGCCGCCGTCGCCGTACCGGAAACCGGCCCCGCCGCCTCGCACGCGAGCCACCTCCGGCTTCCCCGCACCGAGGAGTCCGCCGAGACCCGGCTCGCGGGAATCCGCCGCCTGCTGCCCTGAGCCGTCCATGCCCGCACCGCCCTGGAGGAACCGTGGCCACCGCCCTCGTCACCGGCGCGACCGCCGGCCTCGGCAAAGCGCTCGCCCGGGCCCTGGCACACGAGGGAGCCGACCTCGTCCTCGTCGCCCGGACCCGGACGGCCCTGGAGGAGACCGCCCGGCAGCTGCGCGCCGAGGGCGCCGGGCAGGTGGCCGTCCTTCCCGCCGACCTCGCCTCGGACACGGGCTGCGACGCGGTCACGGCATGCCTCACCGATCCGGAGGCACCGGTCGACCTGCTGGTCAACAACGCCGGCATGGGCTACGCCTCGTCCTTCCCCGCGAACACCGTCGCGGACGAGGAGCACCTCCTCGATGTCAACGTACGGGCGACGCTGCGCCTGACGCACGCCGCCCTCGGTGCGATGATCCCGCGCCGCTCCGGAGCCGTCGTCAACGTGGCGAGCGTGGCCGGACTGGGCCCCGCCTGGCTCGCCTCCACCTACCCCGCCAGCAAGGCATGGGTGATCAACTTCACCGAATCGCTGGCACGTTCACGCCAGGTCCGGGAGTCGGGGGTGCGGCTGATGGCGCTGCTCCCCGGGTACACCCGCACCGAGTTCCACCAGCGCGCGGGCATCAGCACCGCCTCGCCGCCGCAGTGGCTGTGGCTGGACGCCGACCGCGTGGCCCGCACGGCCCTGCGGCACCTCCGGCGCGGCGCCGTCCTCAGCGTTCCGAGCCTCCGGTACAAAACGGCGGCCTGGGGGCTGCGCCACCTGCCCCGTACCCTCACCCGGCCCTTCGCCTGGGAGGCGGCGCCCCGGTGAACCGGCGGGCCGTCACGGCCGGGTGAACACCAGGCAGGCGTTCTGGCCGCCGAACCCGAAGGAGAAGCTGGCCGCGGCCTCGAGACGGCACGGCCGCGGCTCCCCGCGGACCACGTCCAGGTCGATCTCCGGGTCCAGCCGGTCCAGGTTGACGGTGGGGTGGATCACCTGCCGCCGCACCGCCAGGACACAGCACACGGCCTCGATGGCTCCGGCCCCGCCGATGGCGTGTCCCAGGGCGCCCTTGGTCGCGGTCACGGCAGGCGGAGTGCCGAACACCCGGCGCAGCATACGAGCCTCGGTCAGGTCGTTGAGCCGCGTGCCCGTCCCATGCGCGTTGACGTGCCCGATGTCCCGGGGCGTCAGGCACGCGTCCGCCAGCGCGGCGCTTGCCGCCCTCGTGGCACCCTCGCCGTCCGGGTGCGGCATCGTGGGGTGGTGGGCGTCGGCCGAGGCGCCGTAGCCGGTCAGCAGGGCGTGGACGCGCGCGCCGCGCGCCCGCGCGTGCTCCAGCCGCTCCAGGACCAGGATCCCCGCGCCCTCGCCCAGTACGAACCCGTCGCGATCGGCGTCGAAAGGACGCGAGGCCGCCGCGGGATCGTCGTTGCGGACGGACAGGGCGCCCATACGCCAGAACGCCGCCACGGCCATCGGCGAGCTCGGTGCCGATTCGCTTCCCCCGGCGATCACGATGTCGCAGACCCCGGACTCCACGAGTGCCTTGGCCGTCCCGAGCGCGGTCGCGCCGGACGCACAGGCGGTGCTCACGCAGAAGTTGGGACCGAACGCCTTTAGGTCGATGCCGACTTCACCGGCCGCCATGTTCGGCGACGACCGCGGAATCGTGGTGGGGGAGACCGCCCGGTAGCGCTCCTGCGCGAGGTGCGTGTAGGTCTCCACGCAGGTGTCGTGACTGCCGCTGCCGACACCGATGACGACTCCGACCCTTTCCCCTTCCCACGCCGCCGGGTCGAGCCCCGCGTCGCGCACGGCCTCCCGCGACGTGACCAGTGCCAGCTGGATGAACCGGTCGAGGCGCCAGCCCAGCCGACGCCCGACTGCGGCCTCCAGGGCCCCGTCCGGGACCCGGCAGGAGAACGTCACGGGCATCCCGGCGAGCCGGGGATCGGCTGTCGCCGTCGACACGCCCGCGCACAGGGCCCGCCATCCCGTCTCCGTTCCCACCCCGGCCGGGGTGGTCAGGCCGATTCCGGTGACGGCGACGCCCCTCGGGCGGCTCAACTCCCGCTCCGCGAGCCGGTCTCACCCACCGGACCGCGCTCGCCGACGGCCGGGGCGGGCTCCGGCGGGGCGACGGGACGCGCGGCCCGCTCCAGGAACTCCACGGCCTCGGCCAGCGTGGCCGACAGCCCCAGTCCGTCGATATTGTCGGGCAGCCGTACACCGAGCTTGTCCTCGACGATCACTGCGAGCTCGACCAGGGCGAGGGAATCCATCTCCAGTTCCTCGAACGTGGCCTCTGGACGCAGCTCCGACTTCTCGATACCGAAGTGTTCCGACAGCAGATGGGCCAGTACGGGGAAAGAGATCACAGGGGCGTCCTCGCTCGGTTCCGGCGAATACCTTCCTCGACCATCCTCCACCGGCCACGGCGCGGGAAGAGCGCAGAGGCGCGCAGGCGGAGCGGAGTGCTGCCCGAAGCGTGGCAGGGCGGCTCTGCGGGAGAGCCGGTTTCAACGATGAGTGCTGTGAACAGGTTTCCTGCTGACCCGGTACGCCGACGTCGCGTACCGTCCGGTCAAAGGTTTCTGCAGGTTCGACGATGCGCGAGGTCATGGTGGCTGAACTGACGGAGTCCATCGAATCGGTGGCGCAACTCGCTACGGTCTGGCGTGCCATGGTGGTCGACCGCGACGCGGATGCGGATGTGCGTGACCTTCCGGGCATCGCCGTCCGCTGGGCCGACTGCCCCTTCGTGTTCTGGAACTGCCTCACCCTGACCGATGTGGACGCGGAAGCAGAGCTCATGGGACAACGCCTGGGCCAGGCCGCGGACATCATGCGCTCGAAGAATCACATGGGCTTCCTGTGGCTCTTCGAGGACCTCCTCGACGACGAGGCCCGCTCCGCGCTGGAGGTGGCGGCCGAGCGGGCAGGACTTCAGTACGCCTTCCCCGGGACGGGCATGGCCGGGGATCTGCTCCCCATCCCCGAACCGGTCCATCCCGACCTCACGTTCGCGCGCGTGACCACCGATGAGCAGTTGCGCGCCTACGCGGACCTCAACTCGCGCGGCTACGGGCTCCCCCTGGAGGTGGGCCGCGACGGACTCGTCGGATCCACGCTCTGGAAGAACGAGGTGTACGCCTACCTGGGCATGCGGGACGGAGTTCCGGTGGCGTGCGCGGCCACGGTCGAAGCGGAGGGCCGTCTCTTCGTCGTGCTCGTCGCCACGGACCCGGAGTGGCAGCGCAGGGGCTACGGCGAGGCAGTCACGCGCAAGGCGCTGTACGAGGGCGCCCGGGCCACCGGGCTGACCCGCGCCACGCTGCACGCGACGGTCGCCGGGGCGCCCGTGTATCCGCGCATCGGGTTCCGGCCGAACTCACCGATTCGCTTCTACACCCTGGCAGGCTGACCGACGACGCGAGCCCGGCCACCCCCTCTCCGGCGGGGTGGGCCACAGCCGGTGCGAGCGGTGACGGGAGAGGCGTCAGCGGTGGCCCAGTACGTTGACCACCCGTCCGCCGGGGTCGCGGACGAAGAACCGCCGTACGCCCCACTCCTCGTCCTGCAACGGGTGAACGATCTCCGCACCGCTCTCCCGCATGACCGCGTACGCCGCGTCCACGTCGTCCACCTCGATGCTCATGTCGGGGTTGACAGGCGCGGTCCTGTCGCTGGTCATGACGCTGATCTGCGCCGCCGGGCTGGACGGGGAGGCGAGCGTCATGATCCAGCCGTGGTTCATGACCTCCTCGAAGCCCAGCAGGCCGTAGAACTCCCGGCTCTCCTGCGCGGACTCCGACTGGATGTTGGGCACGACACGGTGAACAGCCATCGACTACTCCTGGTAGGAACACACCGCGGGTCTCATGTTCTCCCAGGAGTACTACGTCGGGTCCGCCGTTGCACGCACTTCCGCGACAGGCGGAGCCGATGGACGGGACGGAGTCGCCCAGGGCAGCGAGCGCGAGCCCTTGACGGCCCAGCTGCTCCATGCGGTCGAACCACCGTGCAGCTGGTTACTCGTAGACGGTTGCCGCAGCGAGAGCCCGCGCGAAGAATGTCCAGTTTCCTTCGGGCGGCAGCTCCTTGCCGAAGCTCCGGTACCAGCCGTCCGAGGCTTCTGCCCACGAGGCCAGGGCTTCCAGGAAACGGTCGAGCGTCGGGTTCTCCCACTTGTGACCCCGCTGTTGGAAGTCATGGTGCAGGGAACGAAGGAAGGCCACCAGCTCATCACGGTCCCGGAGCTCGTCGTCAGGCGATAGAAGCATGACAGCACCGTATCCCTGCTGGTCGTTCGCCCCTTCGGCAAGGGGGCACCCCGCTCAGCCGGTCGCTTTCCCTGTCCTTTTCAGCCTGTAGCGCACCGGGGGGCTTGCGGCAAGACGCCGATTGTGCCGCAGCATGGCGGCCGATAGCAGAAGCGTTAGGAGTGGGGGATTCGCGACATGCGTGTGCTGTTGACGACGTGGGGGTCACGCGGGGACGTCGAACCGCTGGCGGCGCTCGTGGTGCGGTTGCGGGAGCTCGGCGCGGACGTACGGGTGTGCGCGCCGCCGGACGAGGAGTTCGCGGCGCTGCTGGCCCGTGCCGGTGTGGAACTGGTTCCGCTCGGCCCGGCGGTGCGCTCGGTGGTGACCGGTGAGAGGCCGCCGACGGCCAGGGACGCGTTCCGGCTCGCGCCCGAGCTGGTCGCCGCACGGTTCGGCACGCTCACCGCGGCGGCCGGGGGATGTGGCGCGCTCCTGGCGACCGGCCTGTTGCCGGCCGGTGCACGGGACGTGGCCGGGAAACTGGGCATCCCCTACGTGTTCGCGTGCTTCCATCCGTTCGCCCGCGGCTGGGCCGGTCTGGCTCTGACCGACGACCGGAACGACTGCTTCGTCGTCGGCGAGGTCAACCACCAGGCACTCTTCGCCCGAGTGTCCGAGCTGGGCATCGGCGCGGCACACGACGGTCCGGCCCCGGCCCTCGACTCCCTGTCGGCCGCGCTCATCACGGCCCCGACCCCCGGGACCGGGCGAGGGCCATGGCCGGCGCGATCCGCACCGACGGGGCGACGGTGGCCGCGAAACTGCTGCTCGACGCGGCCGACCGGGGAAGGCCGCCCCGGGCCGGGTGAAGCATCCAGGCGGTCAGCCGGGGGCGCTGACCGGCTCGCTCAGGCGGCCGCGGAGGCGGGTCGGTCGCCGGGACCGCCGCGTGCGCCCCTCGCGTGGCACGAGCTTCCGCTCCCCGGTGGAATTCACCGCGGCCGGGCCCGCAGGTGCCTCTGCGATCGGGACAATTCCGGTTCCAGGAGCGGCTGGTGCGAGCAGGGAGGGTGTGTCATGCGCCAGGTGGGGATGCGGGCAAAGATGTGGGGGAGCGCGGCCATGGCCGTGGGGATGGTGGCGGCGGGGCCGTTCGCGGCGCCGGCGGAGGCGCACGGACCGACAGCGGCCGTCAGCTGCGTGGGGACCAACACTGTCGAGTTCTCCCCGGGACTGGGCCTGCGGGCGAGAAAGACCCGGATCACCGGGACGGGCGCCTACACCTGTGCCCTCGCCGAGCCCGGATTCACCTCCGCGACGTCCGAGATCAGCGGTGGCGGTGTGAACGGGTGCTTCGCCTCCGACGCCACCACGGTGGAGAAGATCACCTGGAGCAACGGCGAGAAGAGCGTGGTGGTCTACCCCATGGGCAACGTCCGGCAAGTGGCCGGACAGGCCGTCGTGCTGGTGGTCGGCACCGTGGTGTCGGGCGCCCTCCAGGGGCGGACCGTCGCCTCGCCCGGCCTCCAGCTCACGCTCGACGTCCCGTCGTGTGCCACGGACCGGGGAGTGGCGCTGATCACCGGTCCCTCGGCGCTGCTGATCCGCTGACCGCGCTCAGCGACCGGCGGCCGTGACGGGCCACCTGCCCGAGGACGTACGCGACATCGCCCCGAGTGCTGGTGGGGTTGATGGTGCACATCCGCAGCACCGTGGCGCCGTGCACCCGGGTGGTGAGAAGCAGCGCCTCGCTTTCCGTGCACACCGCCCGGCTGATGTACTCCTGTGCGGCGTCGGCGTCCCAGCCGGGCGGTGCGTCGGCCGGCTGGTAGCGGAAGGTGAGGACGGCGAGGCTGGGCGGCGTGACCAGCCTCAGCTCGGGCCGGTCCGTGATCAGGGCCGCCGCGTGCTCGGCCAGGTCCATGCCGTGCTCGATCGCCTGCCGGAACGCTCGTGCGCCGAAGGTCTTGAGCGACAGCCACAGTTTCAGGGCTCGCAGGCCGCGGCTCTGCTGGGGGCCGTGGTCGGAGAGGTTGACCTCGGCTCCCCGGGGGCCGGTGGGGGCGAGGTAGCCGGTGTCCAGGGCATGGCGCGCCAGGTCGAAGGTGGTGCGCAGCAGTTCCGGGCGGCGCAGCAGGACGCACCCGATCTCGTAGGGCTGGAAGAGCCACTTGTGGGGGTCGACGGTGAGGGAGTCGGCGCGGCCCAGCGGTGCGCGCAGCCCACGACCGCGCGCGGTGGCGGCTGCCGCCGCGCCATGGGCACCGTCGACATGGAGCCAGAGCCCTTCCCGTTCGCAGAGGTCGGCGAGGTCGCCGAGGGGATCGACGGCGCCGGTCCCGGTGGTGCCGAGGGTGGCGACGACGGCGAAGGGGCGCAGACCGGCGCCGCGGTCGGCGGTGATGCGCCGGGCGACCTCCGCCGGGTCGAGACGGAGCGCGTGGTCGGCCGGTACGGCGGAGAGGCTGCCACGGGTCAGGCCCAGGAGGTGGGCGGCACGCGCGACGGAGGGATGGGCCTGGGTGGAGCAGTAGAGACGGGCGCGGGAACAGTCGTCGCCGAGGTGATGGTCGCGTGCGACGGCCAGGGCGGTGAGATTGGCGACGGAGCCGCCGCTGACGAACAGGCCGCCGGTCTCCGCGGGGAGGCCGAGGAGTGCGGTGAGCCAGCCGAGAGTGGTGAGTTCGAGCCGGGTGGGCCCCGCGCCGACCAGCCACGCCCCTGGCACCGAGAGGTAGGCGGAGGCGAGGGCGTCGGCGAGCACGGCGGGGAAGTTGCCGGTGGAGGGGGTGAAGGCGAAGCTCCGGGGGTGGTCGAGGCGGGTCGCCTCGCCGAGGGCGTCGCGGGCGACGCGGTCGAGTACCGGGCGCAGGTCGTCGGTGCCGTCCTCGGGCAGGGGTTCGTCCAGGACGGCCCGCAGGTCGTCGGGGGACGGGACGCGCAGGGGCGGGCGTGCCCGGGAGGTGGCGAACCGCTCGATGACGAGCTCGAGTGCGTGCCGGCCCGCCGTGCGCATCGCTCCCTCGGGCAGCCGGAGCAGGGGCGTTGTGTCCCCTGTGCCGGCCGCCGCCGTGCCGCTCGCCGTGCCGTTCTCCCCGGTCCGGGGCCGGTCGTGGAAGGAGGCGGTCCAGTCCAGCCAGTCCAGCGCCTCCGGACGGAGGCGGGGCCGGGGTTCGAGGGGGCCCACCGCGTGCCCGAACTGGAGCAGGGCCAGCTCCTGGCCCGCGGTGACCGGGCCCGGACGGGCGACGGCCCAGCACAGCGCCTCGCCTTCGTGGAGCCCGGCGAGATCCCAGGGCGCGGGCAGCGGGCCCGACACCGTCCCGCCGTCGAGCCGGTAGCGCCCGGTGGGGGCGAGACCGTGCACCGTGCTGTCCACGGCGGCGTGCACGGTGAGCTGGCTCGGGCGGCGCGGTCCCGGCGGCAGCGCGCCGGACACGGACGGCGGCAGCGCGGGCAGGAGGAAGGAGAGGATGTGCAGCCCCAGAGAGGGCAGCAGCCCCGCCGCGCGCTCGGCGGTCTGGACGAGGGAGACCACTGTCTGGAAGCGGGGGTTGACCTCGATGGCGAGGAGCCGGCCGCCCTCCTCGACGAGGTCGAGGCCGAAGACGCCCCGGAAGCCGCGGCCGCGCAGCACCTCGCCCACACGCCGCGCCGCCTCGCGGGCCTGCCCGTACAGTCCGTCCGGCAGATCACCGGGGTGCACGAGCTGGTTGCCGCAGTGCGTACCCCAGGAGGCGGCGAGCTCGGGCAGCCCCACCAGCTGGTGGGAGACGGCCGAGACCACGGTCCTGTCCGCTCCGGCGCACGCTGTGACGGTCAGGGAGATCCCGGGAGCCCGACGGCTCAGCCGGACCGGCTCGTCCGGCCAGGAGGCCAGGCAGCGGTCCAGTTCGGCGGCGCAGTCGACCGGGACGGTGCCCCGTCCGATCAGGTTGTTCTCCCTGCGCTGGGCCACTGCCCCGGGCCAGCCGTCGTTCCAGTACGCCGTGGCCGGTGCCCGCCCGGTCGCGGGGACGACCACGTACGGCGGGGCGGCCACTCCCGCTTCCTCGAACAGCTCCAGCACACTGATCTTGTCCGCCGCCCAGGCGGTCACCACGGGGTCCGGCGCGAGCAGCCGGTAGCCGTGGGTACGGGCCCACGTACGGGCGTTGGGGCCGTGCTCGGGCGCGAACGAGACGCACACACGACGCGGCCCCGGCGTGCCCCGGAGGCTCGCGGGCGGCGGCACGGGCAGCGGCTGGAACGCGGAGACCGGTTCATGGCGGAGCCAGGCCGGTGCCGGGCCGAAGGACGCGCTGACGAACGGGCAGTGGTCCAGCCACACGGCTTCGTCGAGCAGGTCGTCCAGCAGTTTCCTGCCGGCGTCGGCGTCAACACCCTCAATATCATCGATGCCCCCGGGCATCCTCCCGGCTGGGCCGGTACCGCTCGGGCCCGGACGGCCGTTCAGCCGGTGTCGCACGGTGATCCCTCCCGGACCGGGTGCTGGGCGAGGTGGGCGCGCAGGAGCGAGGCGCCACCGGGGACGCACCGCTCGCAGATCCTGCCGTGGTGACGCCGGTTGCGGCGCCGGGCCGCGCGGAGCGCGGCCGCTCCCCGGCGGACCGACTCGGGAACCGAGGCGTCCCGGGGGAGTTCCCGCACCGCGCGCTCCAGGTGGCGCGAGCGGCGCACCATGGCACGGTGGTCCCGGTTGAACACCCCCGAGAACCCCGCGGGCATGTGCGGAGGTTCCATGGTCGGGCGGATCTCGTCCCGGTAGGCGGTCACGGGAAAGTCCGCCGCGTACTCCATGGCAGCGGTGGCGGCGTCGTACAGCAGACACACCTCCGCCATGCTGTCGGCCAGCCGGTGCCAGACGGCGCCCTGCGCGGCGGACAGACAACTGTCCAGGTCGAGGTTCATGGCCGTGAGCAGCAAGTGGAGCGCCTGGTGGCCGAGCTTCCACCGGCGCAGCGCGCATGGCAGGCCGCTCACCGGCGCGGTGTCGAACAACGCCAGGGGCTGCGTCTCGACGGTGCGGGAGGCGAGCCGCAGCCCCGTGACGAGCGTGGTGCGCAGTCCCTCGTCGAGGCCGGTATGGGGCAGGTCGCCGAGGAGATACGTCCGCAGGTGCGCGGTGCGGGTCCGCTCCGGCTCCCGGAGAATCCCGAAGTACCGGTCGTAGTCGCTCTCGTCGGCCGTCACTCCGCCGGCCTCGCGAGTTCCGTGACGCGGTGGTGCAGACGGTCCAGGTACGACTCGCTCTCCGGCTTCATCAGGACGCTGCGCAGGATGTGGGTGTCCTCGCGATCGCGCACGACGTGCGCGTGGCGGCGGGCGAAGGCCTCCGCGCCGACGCGCGCGACGCTGAGGAACACCGGTCTCTCCTTGGCCTCCATCCCGCGCCGCATCACCCCCTGCGACGCGGTGCCGATCCGGGACAACGCGGCGGGCTCCGTACGCGGGTAGTACGTCACGATGTCGAGCTCGGGCCGCTGATAGAGCTCCAGATGGGGCGAATCGTCGATCAGTCCGGCCCACCGGAGGGCGGCCCGGCGTCCCGCGGCGAGCACACCGCCCAGCCCCTGCCGCGTGAGCGGCATCAGCCGCAGGGTGAGCCACAGCGCGGCCGCGGCCGCCCCCGAGCGCGAGCACTCCAGACTGATCTCCCCCAGATGCGGCCGGGCGGAGGTGAAGTAGGTGTAGGGGGAATCGTGCCGGTAGAAGCGCTCCACCGCGGGATCGGCGAAGAGCACCGCACCGCAGCCGTAGGGCTGGAGGCCGTGCTTGTGCGGATCGATCACCACCGAGTCGCACCGTGCCACGGCCCGCAGTGCCTCGGCGGTGGCCGCGTCCGTGAGCGGGTCGTCGGCGAGCAGCGCGAAGAACCCGCCGTAGGCGGCGTCCACATGGACGCGGGCACCGTACCGCCGCGCCAGCGGGACGATGCGGTGCACGGGATCGACCGCGCCCAGCGCCGTGGTCCCGGCGGTGGCGACGACCGTGCCCACGTCCCCCGAGGCCAGCAGCCGCTCCAGCGCGGCCACGTCCATCCGGCCCCGGCCGTCGACCGGCACGGTGCGCACCCGCACGCCCAGCAGATGACACATCCGCGCGTGCGTGTAGTGGCCCTCGGCGCTGACCGCGACGGCGCACGCCGGACGGCTCTCCCGGGCGACGAACAGGGCCTCCAGATTCGCCATGGTGCCACTGCTGGTGAGATGCCCGAGAGATCTTTCCAGGCCCACCATGGACGCCAGCTGGCCGACCGCCTCCTCCTCCATGGCGGACGTGGCGGGGCCGCCGTCCAGGGCGTGGTTGTTGGAATTGACGAGCATCGCGGCGAGGTACCCCGCGACGGCGACCGGGTGCGGCGGTTTGAGCATCTGTCCCGCGTAGCAGGGATGGAAGAAGGGGTAGCTGCCGTGCAGCCGTCCGGTCAGTTCACCGAAGGCCTCGGCGCAGGACTCCTCACCGACCTCCATGGCCGGGTGGGCCGCGTACTCCTCGTACGCACGGGCCCACGCCTCGAACGCCTCGACCCCGTGCGTCCGCCACCGCTTCAGCTCCTGTCTCTT
>NZ_JAINFC010000499.1 GCF_020740835.1 Streptomyces sp. UNOC14_S4 | reverse complement strand
CACTCCACGCCCCCTTCTTCACCCCCTACTTCTTCACACCCTGCTTCTTCACCCCATGCCATCGACGCGTCGTTCCTCGCGCTGCCCCTGCGCCCGCTGGCCGACGCGGCCCTGGCCCGCGCCCGCGCGCTGGGCGCCGAGCACGCGGACTTCCGCTTCGAGCGGGTGCGCAGCGCCTCCTGGCGGCTGCGGGACGCCCGGCCCGCGGGCTCGTCGGACGTCACGGACCAGGGCTACGCGGTGCGCGTGGTGCACAACGGGAGCTGGGGCTTCGCCGCGGGCGTGGAGCTGACCATGGACGCGGCGGCGCGGGTCGCGGGGCAGGCCGTCGCGATGGCGAAGCTCTCCGCGAAGGTGATCGCCGCGGCGGGCTCGGACGAGAGGGTCGAGCTCGCGGACGAGCCGGTGCACGCCGACCGCACCTGGATCTCCTCATACGACATCAACCCCTTCGACGTGCCGGACGCGGAGAAGACCGCGCTGCTCGCCCAGTGGAGCGCGCGGCTGCTGGCGGCGGACGGGGTGGCGCACACCGACGCGTCGCTGACGACCGTGCAGGAGAACAAGTTCTACGCCGACTCGGCGGGCACCGCGACCACCCAGCAGCGCGTCCGGCTGCACCCGCAGCTCACGGCGGTGGCGGTGGACCCGGCGACCGGCGAGTTCGACAGCATGCGCACCCTCGCCCCGCCGACCGGCCGCGGCTGGGAGTACCTGACGGGCACCGGCTGGGACTGGGAGACGGAGCTGGCGGAGCTGCCCGGGCTGCTGGCGGAGAAGATGCGCGCCCCCAGCGTGCGGGCGGGCACGTACGACCTGGTCGTCGACCCGTCCAACCTGTGGCTGACGATCCATGAGTCCATCGGCCACGCCACCGAGCTGGACCGGGCCCTCGGCTACGAGGCGGCGTACGCGGGCACGTCTTTCGCCACCTTCGACAAGCTGGGCACCCTCCAGTACGGCTCGAAGCTCATGAACGTCACGGGCGACCGCACGGCCGAGCACGGCCTCGCCACCATCGGCTACGACGACGAGGGCGTGGCGGCCCAGTCCTGGGACCTCGTCAAGGACGGCGTCCTCGCGGGCTACCAGCTCGACCGCCGCACCGCCCGCCTCACGGGCTTCGCCCGCTCCAACGGCTGCGCCTTCGCCGACTCCCCCGCGCACGTGCCGGTGCAGCGCATGGCCAACGTCTCCCTCCGGCCCGCCCCCGACGGCCCGTCGACCGGCGAGCTCATCGCGGGCGTCGAGAACGGCCTCTACATCGTGGGCGACCGGTCGTGGTCGATCGACATGCAGCGGTACAACTTCCAGTTCACGGGCCAGCGGGCGTACGCGATCCGGAACGGCCGCCTCGACGGGCAGGTGCGGGACTTCGCCTACCAGGCGACGACCACGGACTTCTGGGGGTCGATGGCCGCGGTCGGCGGCCCGCAGACCTATGTCCTGGGCGGCGCGTTCAACTGCGGCAAGGCCCAGCCGGGGCAGATCGCCGCGGTCTCCCACGGCTGCCCTTCCGCGCTCTTCAAGGGCGTCAACATTCTGAACACGACTGAGGAGGCCGGTCAGTGAGCCCTCGGAGCAGGAACAAGCCGCACGAGATCGTCGAGCGTGCCCTGGAGCTGTCGCGTGCCGACGGCTGCGTCGTGATCGCGAGCGAGGACTCGACCGCCAATCTGCGCTGGGCGGGCAACGCCCTCACCACCAACGGCGTGACCCGCGGCCGTTCGGTCACGGTGGTCGCGACCGTCGACGGGGCCGAGGGCACGGCCTCCGGGGTCGTCTCGCGGTCGGCGGTCACGGCGGACGAGCTGGAGCCGCTGGTGCGCGCCGCGGAGGCCGCCGCGCGCGAGGCGGGGCCCGCCGAGGACGCCCAGCCGCTGGTGACGGGGGTGCCGCACTCCCCCGGCTTCACCGAGGCGCCCGCCGAGACCTCCCCGGCCGTCTTCGACGCGTTCGCGCCCGCGCTCGGCGAGGCCTTCGCCCGCGCCCGCGCCGAGGGCCGCGAGCTCTACGGCTTCGCCCACCACGCTCTCACCTCGTACTACCTGGGCACCTCCGCCGGGCTGCGGCTCCGTCACGACCAGCCCACCGGCACGCTGGAGCTCAACGCCAAGTCCCCGGACCGTACGCGCTCCGCGTGGGCGGGCCGCGCGACCCGGGACTTCACCGACGTGGACCCGGCCGCCCTGGACGCCGAACTGGCCCGGCGGCTGGAGTGGGCCCGTACGCGCGTCGAGCTGCCCGCCGGGCGGTACGAGACGCTGCTCCCGCCGAGCGCCGTCGCGGACCTGCTGGTCTACCAGCAGTGGTCGGCCACCGCGCGGGACGCGGCGGAGGGCCGGACGGTCTTCTCCAAGCCGGGCGGGGGCACCCGTATCGGCGAGAAGCTGTCCGGGCTGCCGCTGTCGCTGCGCAGCGACCCCGCCCACCCGGGGCTGGAGTGCGCGCCCTTCGTCCTCGCGGCCGCCTCCGGCGACGACGCGTCCGTCTTCGACAACGGGCTGCCGCTGCGCACCACGGAGTGGATCCGCGACGGCGTGCTGGAGCACCTGCTCACCACCCGGCACAGCGCGGACCTGACGGGCCTGCCGGTCACCCCGGCGATCGACAACCTGATCCTGGACGCGGGCGGCACCCGCTCCCTCGACGAGATGGTCGCCGACACCGAGCGCGGCCTGCTGCTGACCTGCCTCTGGTACATCCGCGAGGTCGACCCGGCGTCGCTGCTGCTCACCGGGCTCACCCGGGACGGTGTCTATCTCGTGGAGAACGGCGAGGTCGTCGGCGAGGTCAACAACTTCCGCTTCAACGAGTCGCCGGTCTCCGTGCTCTCCCGGGCCACCGAGGCGGGCCGCACCGAGCAGACGCTGCCGCGCGAGTGGGGCGACTACTTCAGCCGGGCCGCTATGCCCGCGCTGCGCGTGCCGGACTTCAACATGAGCTCGGTCAGCCAGGGAGTGTGACGGCGCGAGCGGGGGCGCGACCGTCGGGAGGCGCGACCGGTCCGAATAGACTGGTCGGCGTCCGTCCGCCCCCGCACCGTCTTCCTTCCTCCACCTTTCCGTCCCTTCGATCCTCAGGAACGTCATGACACGCCTCGGCGAATCCGTCGCCCGCGCCAGCGAGCTCCTCGCGCAGGACCTCTCCTCCGACCAGACCGTCCAGCGGCTGCTCACGGAGACGGGCTCGCGGCGCTATCTCGACCTGACGGACCTGTCGCCGGAGGAGCAGGCCGAGCTGATCGCCGCCCGCACGGTCGAGGTGCTGCCGGGCGTGGACAAGCTCGCCGCGCGCATCGCGGAGCGCCGCGCCGAGGGCAAGGGTCTGGGCATCAAGCTGGGCATCGACCCGACCGGCAGCGACGTGCACCTCGGGCACGCCGTGCCGGTGATCATCCTCAGCCGCTTCCAGCGCATGGGCCATGACGTCACGCTGCTCATCGGCGACTTCACCGCCAAGATCGGTGACCCGACGGGCCGTACGGCGGAGCGCCCGCCGCTGACGGACGAGGACATCGCGCGGAACCTCGCGGGCTACCGCGACCAGGTGCGGCCGTTCTTCGACTTCGAGAAGGTCAGCTTCCGGCAGAACAGCGAGTGGCTGGCGCCGTACACCTTCCCGGAGCTGCTGGCCCTGCTGGCGCATGTGCCGGTCTCGCAGCTGCTCCAGCGCGAGGACTTCCGCACCCGTCTCTCCTCGGGCTCCGGCCTGACGATGACGGAGATGCTCTACCCGATCGCGCAGGGCCTGGACTCCGTGGCCCTGGAGTGCGACGTGGAGCTGGGCGGCGCCGACCAGCTGCTCAACCTGCAGATGGGCCGGAAGCTCATGGAGCTCAAGGGCCAGAAGCCGCAGCTCGTCGTCACCATGCCGCTGATCGAGGGCACGGACGGCACGGGCGCGAAGATGTCCAAGTCCAAGAACAACTACGTCGCGCTGTCCGCGCCCGCCGACGACGTCTTCGGCAAGATCATGTCGGTGCCGGACCGCCTGATGGAGCCGTACCTCAAGGCGTGGACCGAGTGGACGGACGCCGAGGTGGCCCAGGCCCTGTCCCGCGTCGAGGACCGCTCGCTGCACCCGATGGACCTCAAGAAGGTCCTCGCGGGCGAGGTCGTGGCGGCGCTGTACGGCGTCGAGGCGGCCATGGCGGCGCGTGCCGGGTTCATCGCGCAGTTCTCGAAGAAGAGCTTCACCGACGTCGAGAGCCTGCCGGTCGTGGAGCTCGCCGAGCACGGTGCGGAGCCGGCGACCGCCGTCCTCAGCCAGGTGCTGGGCTTCCAGCCGAGCGCTTCCGCCGCGCGGCGGGTCGCGAAGCAGAACGGCCTGCGGCTGATCGTCGAGCACGACGGCGGCCAGGAGGCGGTCGTCCTGCCGGAGGCGGAGGCGATCCGCCCGCTGGGCGAGGTGGTCCGCGAGACGCTCGCCAGGACGGCGGCGTCGGGCGTCACGGACCCGACGGGCATCTACCTCAAGGCAGGCCGCAAGATCGCGGAACTCCGCGGCGCGTAAGGGCGCCCCGTAAGGGGCGCGGGGAACTGCGCGAGCAACCACGGACGGCCCGCAGCCGCCGGACAGGCACTGCGGGCCGAGCTCGTGGGCGGCTTTCAGGGGCGCGGGGAACTGCGCGACAAGCCCCCACCGGACCCGCAGCCGCCCACCGGGCCCAGGTGGCAACCCGGTAGGCGCACGGGTAGGCGCGCGCTCAAGCGCTCCGGCGTCCCCGGATCACCGCCCACAACCGATCCCCCACCGCGACCACAATGACCGCTCCCACCAGTTGGAGCAGGTGGCGACCCCAGTCGACACCCTTCGTCTCGGCGATGCCGAGCCCCGCCGCCGCCCAGTTGCCGAGGGCGGCGCCGATCATGCCGCAGATGATCGTCAGCCAAATGGGGATGCGCTGCTTGCCCGGGAGGATCGCCTTGGCGATCAGGCCCAGCACAAGACCGACGATGATGGCCCACAACCAGCTCATGTCGCCTCCTCATGCGGCGCGATATGGCGTGCCCCGCCATTCTGGGGCCGCTCGCCGTACGGCGCACTTCGGACCGGGTGCTACGCCGGGTGCATGAGGAAGACGCAGGTCGCGGCGGCGATGACCGGGCGCCCCGGTCTCGTACACCCGCCGGGGGCGGCGTAACGTTGAGTACGTCCCAGACGAATGGCGCGCCGTCGCGGCTGGCAGGTGGTGGAACGTGATGCGGAAGCATGGCGGGCCGGAGGTCTTCAGGATCACCGGGGCCCGTCGGGGTCTCGAGGAGGACGTGCGCGGACGTCAGCGCCGGTACATCTTCTCGATGCTGGTCCGCACCCTGTCGGTGGTACTGACCGTGGTGCTGTGGAACGTCGAGCGCTATGTGGCCATCGGCACCCTGATCCTCGGCGCGCTGCTGCCGTACGTCGCGGTCGTCATCGCCAACGCCGGCCGGGAGAACG
>NZ_JAINFC010000498.1 GCF_020740835.1 Streptomyces sp. UNOC14_S4 | reverse complement strand
CGAAGACGGCCGCCCGCCCCGGTGACCGGATCTTCCTCGGCCTCTCCCGGGGCTCCGGTCTCCTGCTCCTGGTGATCATGGCCGCGATCGCGGTCTTCCTCACCGTCCGGGCCGCCAGCGCCCTCTCGCACGACCACGGCGACTTCTTCACGACCTTCGAGTGGAACGCCAACGCGAACCCGCCGGTCTTCGGCATCGCGGTGCTGGCCTTCGGCACCGTCGTCAGCTCGCTGATCGCGATGCTCATAGCCGTCCCGGTCGCCGTCGGCGTCGCGCTCTTCCTCTCGCACTACGCGCCGCGCAGGCTGGCCGCGCCGCTGTCGTACGTGATCGACCTGCTCGCCGCCGTCCCGTCCATCGTGTACGGCCTGTGGGGCGCCCTCTTCCTGGTGCCGCATCTCGGCGGGCTCTACAGCTGGCTCGACGACTACTTCGGCTGGACCGGGGTCCTCGCGTACCACGACGGTGCCGCCCGCTCGCTCTTCACCATCGGCATCCTGCTGGCGATCATGATCCTGCCGATCGTCACCAGCGTCAGCCGCGAGGTCTTCCGCCAGGCCCCGAAGATGCACGAGGAGGCCGCGCTCGCGCTCGGCGCGACCCGCTGGGAAGTCATCCGGATGTCCGTCCTCCCCTTCGGCCGGTCCGGTGTCATCAGCGCCTCGATGCTCGGCCTGGGCCGCGCGCTCGGCGAGACCATGGCCGTCGCGACCGTGCTCTCCCCCAGCTTCGTCATCGGCAAGAGCCTGCTGGACCCGGGCGGCGGCACGTTCGCGCAGAACATCGCGAGCAGCTTCAAGGAGTCCGGTGACATCGGCAAGGACGCCCTGATCGCCTCCGGCCTGGTGCTGTTCGTCCTGACCCTGCTGGTCAACGGCGCGGCCCGACTGATCATCGCGCGTCGCAAGGAGTATTCGGAGTGAGCGACGTGACCGTAGAGCAGCCGCTGGTCGCCGACAGCGCCCCGCAGCCGCGCAGCAGCCTGCGGCAGCCGCGCCTGCCCCGCTGGGCCCCGCCCGCCGTCGCCCTCGCCGCGGCCGCCGTGGCGGTCGCGATCGGCCTCGGCGCCGGGCTGAGCAGCAGGGTCCAGTGGGGCCTGATCGCCGCCCTGCTCTTCATCCTCGGGATGTACGGGCTCGCCGCCCGCGTCGAGGGCCGCAGGCAGGCCAAGGACCGGCTGGCCACCAGCCTGGTGTGGGTCTGCTTCCTGCTCGCCGTGGTGCCGCTGCTCTCCCTCACGTGGGAGACGGTCAGGCGCGGCGCGAAGGTCCTGGACGGCGGCTTCCTCTCCCACTCGATGGCGGGCGTCCTGACCATCCAGCCGGGCGGCGGCGTCTACCACGCGATCATCGGCACCCTGGAGCAGGTGGGCATCGCCACCGCCATCGCGGCGCCGGTGGGCCTGCTCACCGCGATCTACCTGGTGGAGTACGGCCGCGGCATGCTGGCCAAGGTCGTCACCTTCTTCGTGGACGTGATGACGGGCGTCCCGTCGATCGTCGCGGGCCTGTTCGTGCTCAGCTTCTGGATCCTGATGCTGGACTTCGGCTACTCCGGCTTCGCCGGGTCGATGGCCCTGGCGATCCTGATGATGCCGGTGGTCGTCCGCTCCACCGAGGAGATGCTCAAGCTCGTGCCGAACGAGCTCCGCGAGGCCTCCCTGGCCCTGGGCGTGCCGAAGTGGCGCACGATCCTCAAGGTGGTGCTGCCCACGGCCATCGGCGGCATCGCGACCGGCGTGACGCTCGCCGTCGCCCGCATCGCCGGTGAGTCCGCCCCGATCGTCCTCCTGGTCTTCGGCTCCCAGGTGATCAACAACAACCCCTTCGACGGCGCCCAGTCCTCGCTGCCGTACTACATCTACGAGCAGTGGGCGGCCGGGAACGAGGCCAGCTACGACCGCGCCTGGGCGGCGGCCCTCGTCCTCATCGCCTTCGTCATGATCCTCAACCTGGTGGCCCGCGGCATCGCCCGCTGGAAGGCCCCCAAGTCCGGTCGCTGACCGTCCTTACGAAAGCAGAAGTGATTCCCATGGCCAAGCGCATCGACGTCAGCGGCCTGCACGCCTACTACGGCAGCCACAAGGCCATCGACGACATCTCGATGACCGTCGAGCCCCGCTCGGTGACCGCGTTCATCGGGCCCTCCGGCTGCGGCAAGTCCACCTTCCTGCGCACCCTGAACCGGATGCACGAGGTCACCCCCGGCGGCCGCGTCGAGGGCAAGGTGCTGCTGGACGACGAGAACCTCTACGGGCCCGGCGTCGACCCCGTCTCCGTGCGCCGCACGGTCGGCATGGTCTTCCAGCGCCCGAACCCCTTCCCCACCATGTCGATCTACGAGAACGTGGCCGCGGGCCTGCGCCTCAACGGCGGCCGCATCCGCAAGCCGGAGATGGACGCGGTCGTGGAGAAGTCCCTCCAGGGCGCCAACCTCTGGAAGGAGGTCAAGGACCGGCTGAACAAGCCGGGAGCGGGCCTCTCCGGCGGCCAGCAGCAGCGCCTGTGCATCGCCCGGGCCATCGCGGTGGAGCCGCAGGTGCTGCTGATGGACGAGCCCTGCTCGGCGCTCGACCCGATCTCCACCCTCGCCATCGAGGACCTCATCGGCGAGCTGAAGGAACGGTTCACGATCGTCATCGTGACCCACAACATGCAGCAGGCGGCACGCGTCTCCGACCGCACGGCCTTCTTCAACCTGGCGGGCGTGGGCCAGCCGGGCCGTCTCGTCGAGATCGACGAGACGGCGCGTATCTTCTCGAACCCGTCGGTCCAGGCCACGGAGGACTACATCTCGGGCCGCTTCGGCTGACGGACCGCCCGGCCGACGCACCGCTCGGCCGACGGACCGCCTCGCGGTGCTGCATGGCGGTGCCACCGCAAGGCGAAGGGCCCGCCCCCACTGGGGGCGGGCCCGATCGTTTGCGCTGTACGGGCTGCGCCTACCGGGGTGCCTCTTGCGCTCGGCGCGCGCCTGCGGGTTACGCCGTGGCCGGTCGCGCAGTTCCCCGCGCCCCTGACGGGGCGCGCCGAAACGCAGAAGGCCCCCGCGGTGAGCGGGGGCCTGG
This sequence comes from Streptomyces sp. UNOC14_S4, assembly GCF_020740835.1. Classification (GTDB taxonomy): domain Bacteria; phylum Actinomycetota; class Actinomycetes; order Streptomycetales; family Streptomycetaceae; genus Streptomyces. The sequence continues at coordinate 2,405 of NZ_JAINFC010000498.1, read as the reverse complement.
GGGCGGAGCCCCCGGTGCGTGCCTGGCTAGGCGAAGGCCAGCTGGACGATCCAGTAGCTGATCGCGGCCACCACGGCCGCGGCCGGCATCGTGATGAACCAGCCCATCACGATGTTCTTGGCGACGCCCCAGCGCACGGCCCGGGAGCCCTTCGTCGAGCCCACGCCCATGATCCCGGCGGTGATCACATGCGTCGTGGAGATCGGCGCGTGGAACATGAACGACGCGGTGTACATGACCGACGCCGCCGTCGTCTCGGCGGCGAAACCCTGCGGCGGGTCCAGCTCGATGATCCGGCGGCCGAGCGTCCGCATGATCCGCCAGCCACCCGCGTACGTACCCGCGGAGAGCGTCAGCGCGCAGGCGAGCTTGACCCACAGCGGGATCGCGTCGCCCTTGCCCTCCACATCGCCGATGACCAGGGCCATCACCACGATGCCCATGGTCTTCTGCGCGTCCTGGAGGCCGTGGCCGAGCGCCATGGCCGCCGCCGAGACGGTCTGCGCGATACGGAAGCCGCGCTTGGCCTTGTGCGGGTTCGCCCTGCGGAACATCCACATGATCGCGACCATCACGAGATAGCCGAGGATCAGGCCGATGAAGGGCGAGACGAACATCGGGATGACGACCTTCTCGATCACCCCGGACCAGATCACCGTGGTGCCGCCCGCGAGCGCCGCGCCCACCATGCCGCCGAAGAGGGCGTGCGAGGAGGACGACGGGAGCCCGAAGTACCAGGTGATGAGGTTCCAGGCGATCGCGCCCACCAGCGCCGCGAAGAGGATGCCCATCCCCTTCTGGCCCTCGGGCGTGGCGATCAGGCCCTCGCTGACGGTCTTGGCGACCCCGCTGCCCAGGAAGGCACCGGCGAGGTTCATCACCGCCGCCATCGCGAGCGCCGCCCGCGGGGTCAGCGCCCGCGTGGAGACCGAGGTCGCGATGGCGTTCGCGGAGTCGTGGAAGCCGTTCGTATAGGTGAAGCCGAGCGCGACCCCGATGGTCACGACGAGAGCAAAGGTGTCCACCGGGGGTCAGGACTCCTTGACCGCGATGGTCTCGACCGTGTTGGCGACGTGCTCGAACGCGTCGGCGGCCTCCTCCAGCACGTCCACGATCTGCTTGAGCTTGAGCACCTCGATGGCGTCGTACTTGCCGTTGAAGAGCTGGGCCAACAGCTTGCGGTGGATCTGGTCCGCCTGGTTCTCGAGGCGGTTCACCTCGATCCAGTACTCCGTGAGGTTCGTCATGGTCCGCAGGTTGGGCATGGCCTCCGCGGTGAGCTCGGCGGCCCGCGCGAGCACCTCGATCTGCTGCTCGACGCCCTTCGGAAGCTCCTCGACCTGGTACAGCACGACCAGGTCGACGGCCTCCTCCATGAAGTCCATGATGTCGTCGAGCGAGCCGGCGAGGCTGTAGATGTCCTCGCGGTCGAACGGCGTGATGAAGGAGGAGTTCAGCTGGTGGAAGATCGCGTGCGTCGCGTCGTCACCCGCGTGCTCCGCTGCCCGCATCCGCTCGGCGATCTCGGCCCGGGCGGAGGTGTCCGCTCCGAGCAGTTCCATCAGGAGCTTGGAGCCCGTGACGATGTTGTCCGCGGACGCGGCGAACATGTCGTAGAAGCTCGTCTCCCTGGGGGTCAGACGAAATCGCACGTGGGATCCTCGGGGTGCAGCGGATTCGGTCTCGTTGATGCTAGGCGCATCGTCCGGCCACGGCTAACTGGCATTCCCTCAGTGTCGCCCATCGGGCAGAGTGCTCATGAAGGCAGGTACCGCCTCGGCGGACGGAATTCTGTAGCATATACCTGCCGGGGGTATACGAGTGGGGTATAAGCGCCGACAGGCCGCCAAACCCCTTGGTCCGGAGAACCTGATCCATAGACCCGGCCTCCGGCGCGCCGGAGCGACCATGGAGGACGCCATGACGACCACGGAAGCCGGAGCCTGCCACGGCGACGCGACGGGCGGCGGCACCGCCGAGCCCGGCCACCATGGCCCGTACGGCTACAGCGACCAGAAGGACCAGCACCTCAAGCGGCTGCGCCGGATCGAGGGGCAGATCCGGGGCCTCCAGCGCATGGTCGAAGAGGACGTCTACTGCATCGACATACTCACCCAGGTGTCGGCGAGCACCAAGGCGCTCCAGTCCTTCGCCCTCCAGCTCCTCCAGGAACACCTGCGGCACTGCGTGGCGGCCGCGGCGGTGAAGGGCGGCGAGGAGATCGACGCGAAGGTCGCCGAGGCGAGCGCGGCCATCGCGCGCCTTCTGCGCACGTGACGCCCACCCTCCCGGGGCGAAGCCCCGGGACCCGCGCCATCGGAGTACGGCTTCGTGGTGCGGTGCGCCTACCGGGGGTGCGTCTTGCGCTGCGCGCGCGACTGCGGGCCGGTGGGGGCTGGTCGCGC
>NZ_JAINFC010000497.1 GCF_020740835.1 Streptomyces sp. UNOC14_S4 | reverse complement strand
CCTGAGGGGCGGGCGGGGGAGGACCGGAGCAACGGTCGACCACCGACCGTATGACGGCGGCCGGGCCAGGAGCAATCTTCGCCCACGGCAACCAACGCAAAATAGGGCCGAACGGCCACAATCGCAGGCGGTAGATTTGCGGGTCGGACGAGTGAGAAGAACCGGCGAATCACCAGGGGTGTGCGGACGTGACAGGGGCAGGGGCGAATACGGGGGAGCGGGAGCTGCGGGAGGAGGTCACCCGGGCCCGCAGGATCGTGGTCAAGGTGGGCTCCTCCTCGCTCACCACGGCGGCCGGGGGCCTCGACGCGGACCGCGTCGACGCGCTGGTCGACACGCTGGCCAAGGCGGGCGAGCGGAAGGAGATAGTGCTGGTCTCCTCCGGCGCCATCGCCGCGGGCCTCGCCCCGCTGGGGCTCGACCGGCGCCCGCGCGACCTGGCCCGCCAGCAGGCGGCGGCCAGCGTCGGCCAGGGCCTGCTCGTCGCCCGCTACACGGCGTCGTTCGCCCGCTACGGCCGCCGCGTCGGCCAGGTGCTGCTCACCACCGTCGACACCAGCCGCCGCGCCCACTACCGCAACGCCTACCGGACGCTGGACCAGCTCCTGGCCATGGGCGCGGTCCCGATCGTCAACGAGAACGACACCGTCGCCACGGACGAGATCCGCTTCGGCGACAACGACCGGCTGGCCGCCCTGGTCGCCCATCTCGTCCGCGCCGACCTGCTGGTCCTGCTGTCGGACGTCGACGGCCTGTACGACGGCGACCCCAGCACCCCGGGCACGTCCCGGATCGCCGAGGTCGCCGGTCCGCAGGACTTGGACGGCGTGTCGATCGGCAGCGCGGGCAAGGCGGGCGTCGGCACCGGCGGCATGGTCACCAAGGTCGAGGCCGCCCGGATCGCCGCCGCCGCGGGCATCCCCGTCGTCCTCACCTCCGCCAGCCGGGCCGCCGACGCCCTCGCGGGGCGGTCCACCGGCACGTACTTCCACCGCACCGGCCGCCGCTCCACCGACCGGCTGCTGTGGCTCGCGCACGCCTCCGCGCCGCAGGGCGCCCTGACGCTCGACGACGGCGCGGTGCGCGCCGTGCTCGACGGGGGCGCCTCCCTGCTGCCCGCGGGCATCGCCGCCGTCGAGGGCGAATTCAGCGCGGGCGACCCCGTCGAGCTGCGGGACACCACGGGCCGGGCCGTGGCCCGCGGGCTCGTCGGCTACGACGCGGCGGAGCTCCCCCGGCTGCTCGGGCGCTCCACCCGTGACCTGGCCAAGGAGCTCGGACCCGAGTACGAGCGCGAGGTCGTGCACCGCGACGACCTGGTCGTGCTGCGCCCCTGACGGACGTCAGAGGCGGACGAGACGGGTGGGACCTGGCCCGCCCGTTCCGGGAACCCGTGCGGCCTTTCCGTGGGGACCTTCCGCGAAAACGCCCGCACGGCGCCCCCGGGCTGGTCACCATGGATGCGGGGGACCGCCACGGGCGGGGCGCGGGACCTCCGGACCACGAGCGACGACCAGCACGGCACGGCTCCGCCGCACGCGCGCGGAGCCGGCGATCAACAGGAGGCCGCCGGTGAGACGAGGGCGCCCAGGGGCACCGTCCCGAGGCACGGCGGAGCGCGCGCTGACCAGCGTCGGTCCCCAGGACACCGCGGACGGCGGGCAGCGGCAGGGAGAGCGCCGCCCTGTCCCCGCCGGGCCGCGGGGCGGCGGCGAGCCCTCCCGGCTGTGGCACATCACCCTCAGCGTCTCCGGCGCCGAGGCGCCGCTCGCGGAGGTCCGGCGCGGCCTGGAACAGCTCGCCCACGACCACCCCTTCCTGCTGACCAGCCGCTACGCCACCGACCACGCCGAGATCCGCTACTGGGAGGAGGCGCGCGACCTGCACGACGCGGCGGCCGTCGCGCTGCGCCTGTGGGGCGAGCACCGCTCGTCGGCCCGGCTGCCGCCCTGGGAGATCGTCGGTCTGGAGGTCATCGACCGGGGGACGTACCACCAGCGCGTCGCCGCGGGCCACGGCCCGCTGCCCGCCGTCCCGGTCGGCGTGCACCCCTTCTGACCCCCTCCCGGACCCTTCTGTCGTGCTGCCGCGCGTCTTGCGGTTTCGTCTTGCAGTACGGAACGCGTAGCGGCCGGGGCGCCCCGCGCGGTTAGGCTCGGGCCATGAGCAGCGACTTCCCCTCCCCCCTCGCCGACCCCATGCCGCAGTCCCCGGTGCTGCGCGCCGCCTACCGGGCCCGCGCCGCGGCCGCCGAGCTGGCGCCACTGCCGCGCTCGGTGAAGGACGAGGCGCTGCTGGCGATCGCCGACGCGCTGGAGGTCCGCACCCGGGAGATCGTCGAGGCCAACGCCGAGGACGTCGCGAAGGCCCGCGCCGCGGGCACGAGCGAGAGCGTCGTCGACCGGCTGACCCTCACCCCCGAGCGGGTGCGCGCCATCGCCAAGGACGTACGCGACGTGGTGGCCCTGCCCGACCCCGTCGGCGAGGTCGTGCGCGGCTCGACCCTCCCCAACGGCATCGACCTGCGCCAGGTGCGGGTCCCGCTGGGCGTCGTCGGGATCATCTACGAGGCGCGGCCCAACGTCACCGTGGACGCCGCCGCCCTCTGCCTGAAGTCTGGCAACGCCGTGCTGCTGCGCGGCTCCTCCTCCGCGTACGCCTCCAACACGGCCCTGGTGCGCGTGGTGCGGGACGCCGTCGGCGGCGCCGGGCTGCCCGCGGACGCCGTGCAGCTCGTCCCCGGCGAGAGCCGCGACTCCGTGCGCGAGCTGATGCGCGCCCGGGGCATGGTCGACGTGCTGATCCCGCGCGGCGGCGCGGGGCTGATCCGCACGGTCGTCGAGGAGTCCACCGTCCCCGTCATCGAGACCGGCACGGGCAACTGCCATGTGTACGTGGACGCGCAGGCCGACATCGACATGGCGGTGGAGATCCTCGTCAACTCCAAGGCGCAGCGCCCCAGTGTGTGCAACGCCGCCGAGACGCTCCTCGTGCACCAGGACATCGCGGCGGAGTTCCTGCCGCGCGCGCTCGCCGCGCTGGCGGAGGCGGGCGTGACGGTGCACGGCGACGAGCGCGTCCTCGCGCTCGCGGAGGCCGTCCCGGACAGCGGCGCAAAGGTCGTCCCGGCGACCATTGAGGACTGGGAGACCGAGTACCTCTCGTACGACATCGCCGCCGCCGTCGTGGACTCCCTGGACGCCGCCGTGCGGCACATCCGGCTGTGGACCTCCGGCCACACGGAGGCCATCGTCACCACCTCGCAGGCGGCGGCCCGCCGCTTCACGCAGCTGGTGGACTCGACGACGGTCGCGGTGAACGCCTCGACGCGGTTCACGGACGGCAGCCAGTTCGGCTTCGGGGCCGAGATCGGCATCTCCACACAGAAGTTGCACGCCCGCGGGCCCATGGGCCTGCCCGAGCTCACGTCCACCAAATACATCGTCACGGGCGACGGTCACGTGCGCCGCTGAGGCCCGCCGGGGTCCGCCCGAGTTTCCAGGAGCCCCGAATTCCCGTACCGGCTGCACGGATTGGGCCTTCCGGGGCTACGCTGGACGGGTGCCGGACGACGTGGGGGGCCAGCCGTTCCCGGACGGCGAGGAGCCCGACAGCCACCGACACGGAGGCGCGGACGACCCGTTCGCCTCCGTGGTCTTCGACGAGCAGTTCGTGCGGTCCGCCAGGATCCACGAACCGACCGCGGCCGAGCGGATGCTCGCGGCCGCCCAGTCCCGCGCGGAGGCGGAGGCCGCCCGCCCCAGGACGGGCGGCGGCTCCGCGGACGACGACCCGCCGCCCCTCGATCCCCGGGGGGACGGCGCGGCCCGCCCCGGTGTGCGCGGTGAGTGGTACGGCCTCGCGCAGGACCTCGACCCGGACGACGCCTACGGCCCGTACGGGCGCTACGGCGCCGCCCGCAGGCCCTACCGGGGGCACGCCCGCTGGCAGCGTCCGGTCGCCTGGGTGCTCGCCGTCGTGATGGGCATCGGCGTGGTGGCGCTCGCCTTCGCCGCCGTCTACCGCAGCTCCTCCTCCGACAGCAGGCCGAGCTCCGACCCCCCGCCCGCGACCACAGGAGTGGACGCCCCGGCGGGGCAGCGGCCCGGCCCGCTGCCGTCGGTGTCCGCCGACTCCGAGCCGCCCGTGGCCTCCGCCGCGCCCCGCCGCTGAGCGGCCCCGGAGGACGCCCCGGCGGGTGCCGCATGCACGCACCGCGGACGGCGGATTTTGCCCATAACTTGTCGTGTACCAGCGCGTTTACCGAAGCCCCGGCGGACCTACTCTTGAGGTATGGACGGGCCTGGAGACCCACCTGAAGGGGGCACGCCCGAAGGTGTCCCCGGTGGGGATGACGAGTACCGATCCGTCGTCTTCGACGAATCGTTCATCCGCGCTGCCCGGCTCCAGGAGTACTCGGCACGCGAGCGGATGGGTGACCACGCGCTCGCCGTGCGCAACCGCCATGTGTGGGCGCGGGTCAGCACCTCGCGACAGATACTCCTCCTGGTGATACTGATCGCCCTCGCCTTCGGCACGGCCGTCTACATGGGCCTGCGGCACCCGTACAAGGAACCGGCGGTGCCCGCCGCCGAGCCGATGCACGCCACGGTCGTCCCGCTCGCCCCGCGCGACGCGGTGCCCGGCGGCACGGCGGGGGAGCTGTTCGACCACAGCCCCGCGGCGCAGTACCGGCAGGGCGTGGACGGGGTCACCCTGCCGCCCGCGCGCAGCACGCAGCACTTCTCCGAGAGCCAGGTGATGGCCGCCCTCGCCCTGGCCAAGGAGTACACCGTGAAGTCCGCGCTGGACCCGGCCGTGCTGGTGGGCGGCGCGCAGCGCTCGGTACGGCTGCTGCTGGACCCGGCCCAGCTCGACCAGTACGACCGCAGCTTCGACCGCCCCTCCACCGACGGGCAGCACGCCGCCACCGGCTGGGTCATCCGCTTCGACCCCGCCCAGGTCGCCCTCGCCGACACCCCCGTGCGGGCCCAGGGCGTCTTCTCCGTGAAGGAGGCGGGCGCGGGCGCCCTGGAGGTCACCGGCGACCACACCTTCGTCTACGCCCTGCGGCCCGCGAAGGCGGTCGGTGACGACGGCGTGTCGCTGTTCACCGTCCGCCGCGACGTGCGCCTCCGCTTCGACCGGGACGGGCTCCAGGAGCACCGCCTGGCCGTCCTCCAGAGCTCCGTCGAGGCGGGCCCGCAGTCCTGCTCGGCGGACGACGCGGGCTTCCTGCGACCGCTGCTCGCGGGCCAGCGCCCCACGACGGACGGCCCGGCGGGAACGGACCCTTACGCGACACCGCAGGAAGCCGCCCCGCTGTGCGGGACGCTGGCCGCTTCGGCTCAGCCGTCCGTGCCGCGGCGGTGACCGTGTCGGCTTCCCGCCGTCGCCGCCCTGCGGGCGGGAGCGGCCTCCGGCCGCGTCCTCAATCGCCGGACGGGCTGGGTGGGGGTTGCTGTGGGTGGGTATTTCTCCGGGGGCTCCGCCCCCAGCCCCCTCCCAGGGG
>NZ_JAINFC010000496.1 GCF_020740835.1 Streptomyces sp. UNOC14_S4 | reverse complement strand
CGCCTTGCGCCCCACCCCCCCCCGTTTGTGGGCAGGCGTTCCGCACGGCGGAACGGGTGGGCACAAACGGGACCACGGACCGCAACCGACCACGGGGTCCGGGGCGAAGCCCCGGTCACACAAGGAGGGCACCCATGTCGTTCTGGGCCCACGCCACGGCGCAACCGCACCGCACCACCCTCGTCACCCCCGAAGGGGAAACCCGCACCGCAGGGCAACTGCACGCCGCCGCCAACCAACTGGTCCACGCCCTCCGCGCGGCGGGACTGCGCCCGGGGGACGCCTTCGCCGTCGTCCTCCCCAACGGTGAGGAGATGGTCACCGCCTACCTCGCCGCCACCCAGGCCGGTCTCTATCTCGTTCCCGTCAACCACCACCTGGTCGCCCACGAGATCGCCTGGATCCTCGCCGACTCGGGCGCCAAGGCCCTGATCGCCCACGAACGGTTCGCCGACGCTGTGGCCGCCGCGGCCGACGAGGTGGGGCCGGAACCCGAACGCCGCTACGCCGTCGGCGACATCGCCGGCTTCCGCCCGTACGGGGAACTGCTCGCGGGCCATCCGCAGGACCCGCCCCCCGACCGCACGCTCGGCCAGGTCATGAACTACACCTCCGGCACCACCGGCCGCCCCCGCGGCATCCGCCGCCCCCTGTCCGGGAGGCCGCCCGAGGAGAGCCACCTCGGCGGATTCCTCGGCTTCTTCGGCATCAAGCCGTTCGACGGGAACACCCACCTGGTGTGCTCGCCGCTCTACCACACGGCCGTCCTGCAGTTCGCCGGAGCGTCCCTGCACCTCGGGCACCGGCTGGTGCTGATGGACAAATGGGCACCGGAGGAGATGCTGCGCCTCGTCGAGACGCACCGCTGTACGCACACCCACATGGTCCCCACCCAGTTCCACCGGCTGCTGGCACTGCCCGAGCATGTACGGGCCGCGTACGACGTGTCGTCCCTGCGGCATGCCCTCCACGGCGCCGCCCCCTGCCCCGACCACGTCAAACGGGCGATGATCGAGTGGTGGGGGAGCTGCGTCGAGGAGTACTACGCGGCCAGCGAGGGCGGCGGCGCCTTCGCCACCGCCGAGGACTGGCTGAAGAAGCCCGGTACGGTCGGCCGGGCCTGGCCCGTCAGCGAGCTCGCCGTGTTCGACGACGAGGGCCGCCGCCTGGCCGCCGGTGAACTCGGCACCGTCTACATGAGGATGACCACCGGCGGCTTCACCTACCACAAGGACGCCGACAAGACCCGGAGGAGCCGCGTCGGCGACTTCTTCACCGTCGGCGACCTCGGCTTCCTCGACGAGGACGGCTACCTCTTCCTCCGCGACCGCAAGATCGACATGATCATCTCCGGCGGCGTCAACATCTACCCCGCCGAGATCGAGTCCGTGCTGCTCGCCCACCCCGCCGTCGCCGACGCCGCGGTCTTCGGCATCCCGCACGACGACTGGGGCGAGGAGGTACGGGCCGTCGTCGAACCCGCCGACGGCCACGCCCCCGACGAGCGGCTGGCCACCGAACTCTTCGCCCACTGCGCACACCACCTGGCCGGCTACAAACGCCCCAGGTCCCTGGAATTCATCGCCTCGATGCCCCGCGACCCCAACGGCAAGCTCTACAAACGACGCCTGCGCGACCCGTACTGGCAGGGCAGAGAACGCGCGGTCTAGACGTCGGCGGACGCAGACGACGTCAGCGGCCGCGTGCGCGGTCGTCCACGACGCGCCTCAGCTTGCCCATCGACCGCTCCAGGGTGCCCGGGTCCACGACCTCGACGGCCACCGAGACCCCGATGCCGTCCTTCACCCTGCGGGCGATCTCACGGGCAGCCGCCTCCCGCTGCCCCGCCGACGCCTCCGGCCGCGCCTCCGCCCGTACCGTGAGCCGGTCCAGCCGCCCCTCGCGCGTGCGCCGGAGCTGGAAGTGCGGGGCCACGCCCGGCACGGCCAGCACGATCTCCTCGACCTGCCCGGGGAAGAGATTGACGCCCCGCAGAATGATCAGGTCGTCACTGCGCCCGGTGATCCGCTCCATCCGCCGGAAGACCCGGGCGGTGCCGGGCAGCAGCCGCGTGAGGTCGCGGGTGCGGTAGCGCACCACCGGCATGGCCTCCTTGGTCAGCGAGGTGAGCACCAGCTCCCCGTGCTCGCCCTCCGGCAGCACCTCGCCCGTGACGGGGTCCACGACCTCGGGATAGAAGTGGTCCTCCCAGATGTGCAGCCCGTCCTTCGTCTCCACGTACTCCTGCGCCACGCCCGGCCCCATGACCTCGGACAGCCCGTATATGTCCACCGCGTCGAGCGCGTACCGCCCCTCGATCTCCCGGCGCATCCCCTCCGTCCACGGCTCCGCCCCGAAGACGCCGATCCGCAGCGAGGAGGAGCGCGGGTCGACCCCCTGGCGCTCGAACTCGTCGAGCAGAGCGAGCATGTAGGAGGGCGTCACCATGATGACCTCCGGACGGAGGTCCCGGATGAGCCGCACCTGGCGCGAGGTCATCCCACCCGACGCGGGGATCACCGTGCAGCCGAGCCGCTCGGCACCGTAGTGCGCGCCCAGCCCCCCGGTGAACAGCCCGTAGCCGTACGCCACATGCACCGTGTGCCCGGGCCGCACCCCCGCCGCCCGCAGCGACCGCGCCATCACCTCGGCCCAGGTGTCGAGGTCACGCTGCGTGTAACCCACGACGGTCGGCACGCCCGTCGTACCACTGGACGCGTGAATGCGCCGCACGTCCGCGCGGGGCACGGCGAACATCCCGTACGGGTAGTTCTCGCGGAGGTCCGCCTTCGTCGTGAACGGGAACCGGGCGAGATCCGCGGGCGTCCGGCAGTCCTCCGGGCGCACGGCGCTGGCGTCGAAGGAACGGCGGTAGAACGGGACGTGGTCGTAGGCGTGCCGCAGGGTGCGGCGCAGACGCGTGATCTGCAGCTCGGCGAGCTGGGCGTGTGACATCTGCTCCCCGTCGACCATGGCGCCATCTTCCCCAGGGGAGCCCCACCTCAATCGCTGACCTCCGGGGGCTTCGCCCCCGGACCCCCTTCGCCTACCGGGCTGCGTCTTGCGCTCGGCGTGCGGCTGCGGGCCGGTGGGGGCTTGTCGCGCAGTTCCCCGCGCCCCTTACGGGGCGCCCCTGATGAGGCGCTCTCAGGGGAAGACGCGGCCCGCGAAGCGGCGTTCGAAGCCGTCGCCCGTATCCGCCGTCACTGTCACGTCGTAGTGGCCGTCCGTGGGCACTGCCAGCACGATCTCCTCCTGCCCGCCGGCCGCTACGGACACTGTCCGACCGTCCGGAACGGTGAAGACGACCGCCGTACCGCCGCCGTTGGCCAGCAGGAGCCGCAAGCCGTCGGAGGAGGCCGTCGCGGACGCCTCGGGGTGGCCCTTCTTCGGGTCGGTCCAGGTCCGTACGTCGCCCTTGAAGCCCCGCAGGTAGCCGTCGGGGCCGTGCAGGTCGACGTCGTACTTGCCGCCGCCGTACGTGAGGGCGCTGAAGTAGTCGCTCGCGCTGCCTCCCACCGGCACGGTGTAGTGCCACGCCTCGTACGCGCGGTGGTTCACGGCGTACGCGGTGAACCCGGCACCGAGCTGACCGGTGTTGACGACCTTGAACCACAGGCGGTTGGTGGCGGTGTCGGTCCAGGAGGTGGTGTCGAAGCCGTAGCCCGTCGGCCGGGCCGGGCGGGTGCCCTCCTCCTGGACGGGGCGCTGCGCGGCGGCGGGCGGCTTCGCCTCGGGCAGCGAGTGCTGCTTGTCGCAGGCGGCGACGAGGGCCGTCGTGTCCGGCAGCGACGGGAACGAAGCAGCCCTCGAACCGAAGTCGAACGCGCTCATCAGATCGCCGCACACGGTACGCCGCCAGGCGGAGATGTTGGGCTCCTTGACGCCCGTCCAGTTCTCCAGGAACCGCAGCGGCGACGTGTGGTCCAGAACCTCGGAGTGCACGTGGCCGCCCTGGCTCCACGGCGAGATCACGGTCATCGGGACCCGGGGCCCGAGACCGATGGGCGTGCCGCCGATGAACTCGTCCGGCGTGCCGGACGGCGGCACCGGCGGGGCGACGTGGTCGAAGAAGCCGTCGTTCTCGTCGAAGTTCAGGAAGACGACGGTCTTCGCCCACACCTCGGGGTGCGCGGCCAGCGACTCCAGCACGTACTTCGCCGTGTAGTCGGCACCGTACGCGGGCGGGTACGCCGGGTGCTCGGACTGCTGCGTGGGGGCGACGACCCAGCTCACGGCGGGGAGCGTGCCGTTCGCGACATCCTGGCCGAAGGCGTCGGCGGACCGCCGCTGCATGCCGTTGACGTACAGCGGGGAGTCCTGCCCGGCGTTCCTGAACCGGGTGAACCAGGCCAGCGGGTTGTCGTCGTAGTTGTCCTGCTGCTGGTAGACCCGCCAGGAGATCCCGGCCGCCTGGAGCCGCTCGGGGTAGGTGGTCCAGCTGTAGCCCTTCTCCGAGTTGTCGGTGACCGGGCCGCCGCGCTTGCCGCCCGGGTCGACCGTGCCGGTCCACTGGTAGAGCCGGTTGGGGTTGGTCGGCCCCTGCACGGAGCAGAAGTACTGGTCGCAGATGGTGAACGCCTCGGCGAGCGCGAACTGGAACGGGATGTCGGCGCGCTGGTAGTAGCCCATGGTCCAGGCGCTCTTGGCCGGGATCCAGTTGTTGTAGCGGCCGCCGTTCCACGCGCTGTGCGTGCCCGACCAGCCGTGGTCGAGATCGCGGACCCGCTGCGCGTCCGTGGCCGCCGTGTCCAGGTGCCAGGGCGTCACCACTCTGCCGCCGAGCGGCCCGAGCGAGGTCTGGCGCAGCACGTCGGAGCCGTTGGGAAACCGCACCAGGGACCGGTCCCCGAAGCCCCGTACGCCTCTGAGCGTTCCGAAGTAGTGATCGAAGGATCGGTTCTCCTGCATGAAGATCACGACGTGCTCGACGTCGTCGAGCGTGCCGTTGCCGCTACTGCGGCGCGGGCTCGCGGCCATGGCCTGCTGGATCGACGACGGGAGAGCCGAAGCGGCGCCGAGCGCGGCGGCCGCGCCGAGAAAGCCACGGCGGGACAAGGGAGTCACGGGGGTCTCCTGGGAATCGGAGTACGGGGGACGACGGGGCGGAGTCAGTGATAAGCGGTGCGTGTGTCCGCTCGCTGCACGCGAGATGTCCACCGCCGCAACGGTGTACGACTTGCGCTGCGCGCGGCTTGCGGGGCCGGTGGGGGCTGGTCGCGCAGTTCCCCGCGCCCCTCAATGCCGCCTACGAGCTCGGTGTGCTGTGTTCGTCCGGCGTCTGCGGGCCGGTGGGGACTTCTCGCGCCGTTCCCCGCGCCCCTGAAAGCCGCCTGCGAGCTCGGTCGCCCCTGCCGTCCGGCGACTGCAAGCGCGTCGTGGTTGCTCGCGCAGTTCCCCGCGCCCCTTACGGGGCGCCCCCCGACGGGGCGCGACCTGGACGGGCGGAGAGCCGACAACCGGCGCAGGTGCCCCCTACGGGCAGACGACGTCCGGTGGAGGGGGCGGGGCCGGAG
>NZ_JAINFC010000495.1 GCF_020740835.1 Streptomyces sp. UNOC14_S4 | reverse complement strand
GCCCACGCCACCGGGCACCCCGCCGACGAGGTCCACAAGGCACTCTTCGCGGGGCGGCGGCTTCCCGCCCCGCTGCCCGGGTTCCCCGCCTGCCGACTGCTCGTCGTGGACCAGTTCGAGGAGATTTTCACCCGCTGCACGGACCCGGAGGAACGCGCCCGGTTCGTCGGCGCGCTGTGCGCGGCCGAGGACGACCCGGCCCCGCGCCCCCGCGTCGTCCTCGGCCTGCGCGCCGACCACTACGGCAACTGCCTGGCACACCCCGAGCTCGTACGGGCCCTGGAACACGGCCAGTTCACCGTCCCGCCCATGCGCGGGAAAGCACTGCGGGCCGCCGTCGAACAGCCCGCCCTCGCCGTGGGCCTCACCCTGGAGGACGGGCTCGTCGACAGGCTCCTCGCCGACCTGTGGCAGGACTCCGGCGGGGACGGCCCGGCCGACGAGGCACCCGAGGCCACCGCGCTGCCGTTCCTCGCCCACGCCCTGCGCGAGACCTGGCTGCGCCGCTCCGGAGCCACCCTCACCCTGGTCGGCTACCAGGCCACCGGCGGCATCCGCCAGTCCGTCGCCACCACCACCGAGGCCCTCTACCAGGAGCTGGACCCGACCGCCCGCACCGCGCTGCGGGAACTCCTCCTGCGCATGATCCAGCTGACCGCGAACGCCGAAGCCGTACGCCGCCGCGTCGACCTGCCCGGCCTGCTCGCCGGACGCCCGGAGGACGGCCGACGGCTCGTCACGGACGTGTGCGACCGCCTCGCCGCCGCCCGCCTGGTCACCGTCGACCAGGACGGCGCCCAGATCTCCCACGAGGCCCTGCTGCGCGCCTGGCCCCGGCTGCGCTCCTGGATCCGCGAGGCGAGGGCCGAACTCCTCGCCCACCAGCAGCTCTCCGAGGCCGCCACGGCCTGGGACGACCACGGCCGCGACCCCGGCTACCTCTACACCGGCGGCCGCCTGGAACGGATCCGGCCCTGGCTGACGGCCACCGGGGAGCCCGGCCCGAGCATCACCCTGACCGCGACGGAACGTGCCTTCGCCGAAGCGGCCGTACGGGCCGCCCGCCGCACCCGGCGCCGCCGCGTGGTCCTCACCGCCGTCGCGGCCTGCCTGGCGCTGCTCCTCACCGGCGTCGGCACGTTCGCCGTCATCGAACGGGACCGGTCCCAACGGCAGGCCGCGGTGCTCGACTCCAAGCTCATCGCGGGCCAGGCGGAGGCCATGCGCCCGCTGGACCCCGCCGCGGCACTCGACCTGAGCCTCGCGGCGTACCGCGCCGCGCACACGGTCGAGGCACGGACGGCTCTGCTCCGGAGCGCGCTGTCACCGGTGACCCGCGGCCTGACAGGGCACACCGGGGAGATCCTGAAGCTGGCGTTCCACAAGGACGGGAACGTCCTGGCGAGCTCGTCCAAGGACGGCACCGTACGCCTGTGGGACACCAGCGACCCGTACCACCCCGCCGCCGGCCCCGTGCTGAGGACGGGGAACCCGGTGGCCGCCGCCTGGCGCCCCGACGGCCGCTACCTCGCCGGAGCCACCCGGGACACGCTCTTCGTCTGGGACACCGCCGACCCGCTCCACCCCCGCCAGGTGGCCAGGGTGCCCGCCGGGCGTGACGCGATCTCCCGCGGCGTGGCGTTCAGCCCGGACGGCCGTACGTTCGCGGTACCGGTCCAGAACGGGCGGGTGTGGCTGTGGGACCTGAGCGATCCCGTCCACCCGGTGCCCACCCCGGTCCAGATCGCCGAGGACAAGGCGGACCGGATCGTCGGGGAGGTGGCCTACAGCCCGGACGGCCGCGTACTCGCCGCGTCGGTGCAGGACGAGAGCCTGCGGCTGCTGGACAGCAGCCGGGCCCGTACGCTCGAACCGCTGGCCACGGTGAAGGACGCGTCGGTGTACGCCCTGGCCTTCCGCCCCGGTGGACGACTGCTGGTCGGAGGGGGCAAGCAGAAGCTGACGACGTGGGACACGACGGACCCGGCGCACCCCCGGGAATCGGAGACGCGCAGTTCCTACGGCAGCCTCAGCGGCTCCGGAATGTACAAGTCCCTGGCTTTCCACCCCGACGGGCGATATTTGGCGGGAGCGGCCGACGCGGCCCGGCAGGCCCAGTTCTTCGAGTACTCCGACTACGTCGGCCCTGTTGACGATGACGACATAGGGATCGGCGGCAAGGCGACCGCCCTCGCCTACCAGCCCGACGGCCGGGGGGTGATGGTGGGCGACGACACCGGGCGCATCACCCTGCGCGAGGCTCCTCCACGTTCGGTCCCGGGGACGATCCAGTATCCGGGGGAATCCCCGGGCAAGGGATTCGACCCGGCCGCGCGCCATGTGGTGACAGGGGGTCAGGGCCGCGACGAGAGACCGGTGGAAATCTGGGACATCGGCGGCCTGGGGGTCCCCAAGAGGGTCGCCCGGCTGTCGCAGCCGTGGGACAAGGCCACGATCGTCGCGGAAGGCCGGTTCCTCCTCAGCCAGAACAGTGACGGCACGCGCTTCAAGCTGTGGCACCTCGACAACGGCGCTCTGTGGTCCGGGCACGAGTTCGTGGTGCGCGGTGGTGCGGTGGCCGACGAGAATCCGGTGGAGCTCAGCGTGAACCGCGACGGGACCCTGCTGTCCTTGCGCGGCCCCTCCGAAAAGACCATGGGGATCTGGGACATCCGCGATATCGATCGCCCGGAGCGCATCGCAGAGGTGCCGTGGCCGCAGGCCGACGGCCGGATCCTGTCGGGCTTCATGGGACGCGTGCTCGTGCTCATGACCCCGAAGGCGACGCAGCTGTGGGACGTTCGCGACGCCCGGCACCCCCGCCGGGCGGACACGGTGAAGGAAAGGCCGTCGGCGGCGTTCGGCAACCCCAGCGCGGCTTTCCTGGTGAGCAGGGAGAACACGAAGTCGGTCGAGGAGCCCCACGCACACGTATGGTCGCTGGCCGCCGACGGCACCGCACGGCTGACCGGTTCGATCGACGAGAGGGACTGGACGGTCTCCCGTCTTGCCTCCGACCGCACCCTGGCCACCCTCTCCAAGGCCGGACGCCCGCTGCTGTGGGACCTGCGGAACCCCCAGCTCCACGGCGTGGCGTTGCCTGGCCCCGCCTCCAAGATGCAGAGCCTGCATGTGGCCCGGGACCGTCGGCTGCTGGTGGCCTCGGCCGGTACGGCTTTGGCTATCTGGCGTATCTCCGATCCGGACGGCGCCCGTCCGGGCGGTGACGACGAACAGCTCGTGCTCGCCGAGGGAAAACAGGACATGAACGTCGTCGAGGTGAGCCCCGCCGGCGACCTCTTCCTGAAGGCGTCGGGGCCCCTCGCGGCGTTCGGTGTCAACAGCCTCGTGGTGAGCACCGATTCCGACCGGCTCACCCGCACCCTGTGCTCGGTACGCGACGCGCCGATGCCGGGCAAGCAATGGCGCGAACTGCTGCCCGGAGTCACCTACCGGAACGCCTGCGGCTGAAGGCGGCAGGAAGAAATTCCGTTGCTTCTCGACAACGCCCGTCATACCGTCCGGCCCATGCTGCCGCCGGTGAACACGGACGAGGAGTGGGACGCGGTCGTCCCCGACGAGACGGTGATGCGACGTGGCGCGGAGGATCTCTGCGCGCGCCTCGGTCTTGCCGGTGCGCCGCTGGCCCGCTTCCCGGACGGGACACAGCCGGTCTACGCGGTGGGCGAAGAGCATGTACTCAAGCTGTTCCCCTCGGCCTCCGCCCGGGACGGGATCGCCGAGGGGCATGTCCTCACCCACCTCCAGGGACGGCTGCCGGTTCCGACACCGCGCGTGCGGGACTTCGGCCCGTACGAGAACGGCTGGCAGTACGTCCTGATGTCCCGGCTCCGTGGCGGGAACCTGGCCCACGCCTGGGACCGTGTGCCGCCGGGTGACCGCGAACGGCTCGTCAGCGACATCGGCGAGACCCTGGCGGCACTGCATTCCCTCGCCACCGGTCCGCTGGAGGACGTCCTCGGCCCCGGGGACTGGGGCGCTTTCCTGGACCGCCGGTGTGCCGGAGCCGTGGAACAGCAGCGCTCCCACGGGCTGTCGGCCGCCTGGCTGGAACAGATCCCGGACTTCCTCGCCTCGGTACCGCTGCCGCGTACACCGCGCCGCTCCCTGCTGCACACCGAGGTCATGCGGCAGCACTTCCTCGCCGGTCCCGGCGGGGCCGGTCCCGCCGGGTGGCGCCTGACCGGGCTCTTCGACTTCGAACCGGCCATGATCGGCGACCGCGCGTACGACTTCGTGGCCGTCGGCCTGTTCGTCACCCGCGGCGACCCGGCCCTGCTGGCCCGGCTCGCCAGGGCGTACGGCCACGTCTTCGAGCCGCACCGGCTGCTCGCGTACACGCTGCTGCACGTCTACAGCAACCTCCCCTGGTACATGAGGGAACTGCGCGTACCTGCGGACGGGACGCTGCACTCCCTCGCGGAGGCGTGGTTCGGCACGGCGGCGTGACCCCGGCGCCGCCGTCTGCCTCGCCGTCCGCCCCGCTGTCTACTCCGCCGCGTAGGCCGCCCACTGCGCGAGGGCGAACCCGTCGCCCTCCCGGCGGACTTCCGCCGCGCCCGCTCCGCCGAAGTGCGCCGGGACGACGAGCTCCCGTTCGGCCGCCGCCCGGCCGAGGACCCGACGGCGGCTTGCCGCCGGTCTGCTGCGCGACACCACCGAGCCTCTGGCCGCTATTGCCCACCGTGTCGGCTACGGCACCCCGTACGCCTTCTCCCACGCCTTCAAGAGGGAGTTCGGGGCAACGCCGGGGCGGTACCGGACGGCACCGGCGGCCACGCGGAGGCCGACCGCCTGACGGTATCTGTGCCGACCGTCCGTGATTTCCCAAGGCATCTCCCTGGTGTCCGAACCGCTTGCTGTGGCCGCCACCGGTGACCAGGATGGCGTCATGTTCACGATCACCGCTGCCGACGGAACGGAACTCGCCTGTCACGTCATGGGCGAAGGCGAGCCGCTGCTCTGCCTGCCGGGCGGACCGATGCGCGCGTCCGCCTACCTCGGAGACCTCGGCGGACTGTCGAGGCGGCGGCAACTGGTCATGCTCGACCTGCGGGGCACCGGCGACTCCCGCGTCCCCGGCGATCCGGCCACGTACCGCTGCGACCGGCAGGTCGACGACGTCGAGGCCGTCCGACAGCACTTCGGGTGGGACAGCGTGGACGTTCTCGCGCACTCGGCGGGCGGTGACCTGGCGCTCCTCTACGCCGCCCGGTATCCGCAGCGCATCCGTACCCTCAGTCTGATCACGGCCCGTGCCCGCGCCCTCGGCGTCGACTTCACCGAGGAGCACCGGCGGGAGGTGGTCACGTTGCGTACGGCCGAGCCGTGGTTCGCGTCGGCCCGCGATGCCTATGAGGCCATCTGGTCCGGAACCGCCACCGACGCCGACTTCGACGCCGCCGTCCCGTTCTTCTACGGCCGTTGGGACTCCGCAGCCCAGGCACATGCCGCAGCCG
Source organism: Streptomyces sp. UNOC14_S4 (assembly GCF_020740835.1). Classification (GTDB taxonomy): domain Bacteria; phylum Actinomycetota; class Actinomycetes; order Streptomycetales; family Streptomycetaceae; genus Streptomyces. Next base: position 41 of record NZ_JAINFC010000495.1, on the reverse strand, counting down.
ACGTCCGGCCGACCCACGAGTCGGCCGCGGACGCCTACGCC
>NZ_JAINFC010000494.1 GCF_020740835.1 Streptomyces sp. UNOC14_S4 | reverse complement strand
CCCCTCACCACCGACCCCGGCACCGCCTGCCGCCTGCTGCTCGCCGCGGCGCAGCCAGGCGGCGGCCAGCAGACCCACCGCGACGTGCGCGGCGAGCAGCAGGCGGCAGGCGGTGCCGGGGTCGGCGGTGAGGGGCCCGCAGGGGCCGTCGAGGGAGCCCCCGCCGCAGAGCACGGTGAGCGCGCCGGGGACGGGGTGGCCCTTCGCGCCGTAGCAGGTGTGCTGGCCGACGGTGAAGACCGCGTCGGCGGCCAGTTCCAGCGGGACGAGCAGGGCGGCGATGTGCCCGAAGCGGCGCTCCCGGCCCGCGAGCGCGTAGGCGAGGGCGAAGACGGCGGCGGAGGTCGCGGCGACGGTGGCCACGGGCAGCGGCGCGCCGGACAGCAGCACATGGGAGCCCGCGGACAGCACGACGCACAGCGCGGTGAAAACCCCCGCGCGCGCCGTCCGCAACCATGCCGCCGATATGTCCACGAGGACCGAGTGTGTCATGCCAGGCGATAAGCCCCCACTAAAGGCATCAGGGCGGCGCCCCGTAAGGGGCGCGGGGAACTGCGCGCCCAGCCCCCACCGGCCCGCACCCGCGCACAAAGCGCAAGAGGCACCCCAATAGGCGCCCCCGGAACCAGCGGAGCCGCACGGCTGTCAGTGGCTGCCGGTAACCTTCAATGCTGCCGTTCCTTCCGGCCCTCGAGGGCCGGAACCGTTCCGCCGGAGGTCCCCCACCGTGTCGTCCAAGCCGCCGTTCACGCACCTGCACGTCCACACGCAGTACTCGCTGCTCGACGGCGCGGCGCGGCTCAAGGACATGTTCAATGCCTGCAAGGACATGGGCATGACACACATCGCCATGTCCGACCACGGCAACCTGCACGGCGCGTACGACTTCTTCCATACGGCGCAGAAGTCGGGCATCACCCCGATCATCGGCATCGAGGCGTACGTGGCGCCCGAGTCCCGGCGGAACAAGCGCCGTATCCAGTGGGGCCAGCCGCACCAGAAGCGCGACGACGTGTCCGGTTCGGGTGGTTACACCCACAAGACGATCTGGGCGGCGAACAAGACCGGTCTGCACAACCTCTTCCGGCTGTCCTCCGACGCCTACGCCGAGGGCTGGCTGACGAAGTGGCCCCGTATGGACAAGGAGACGATCTCCCAGTGGTCCGAGGGCCTGATCGCCTCCACGGGCTGCCCGTCCGGCGAGGTGCAGACGCGCCTGCGCCTCGGCCAGTTCGACGAGGCCATGCAGGCCGCCAGCGACTACAAGGACATCTTCGGCGAGGGGAGGTACTTCCTGGAGCTGATGGACCACGGCATCGAGATCGAGCGCCGGGTCCGTGACGGCCTGCTGGAGATCGGCAAGAAGCTCGGCATCCCGCCGCTGGTCACCAATGACTCGCACTACACCTACGCGCACGAGGCGGGCGCGCACGACGCCCTGCTGTGCATCCAGACCGGCAAGAACCTCTCCGACCCGGACCGCTTCAAGTTCGACGGCACGGGCTACTACCTGAAGTCGACGGAGGAGATGTACGCCATCGACTCCTCCGACGCCTGGCAGCAGGGCTGCGCCAACACCCTGCTGGTCGCCCAGCAGGTCGACACCACCGGCTGGTTCGACAAGCGCGACCTGATGCCGAAGTTCGACGTCCCCGACGGCTACACCGAGATCACCTGGTTCCAGGAGGAGGTCCGGCTCGGCATGGCCCGCCGCTTCCCCGGCGGCGTCCCGGACGACCGGCAGAAGCAGGCCGAGTACGAGATGGACGTCATCATCCAGATGGGGTTCCCGGGCTACTTCCTCGTGGTCGCCGACTTCATCATGTGGGCGAAGAAGAACGGCATCGCGGTCGGCCCCGGCCGTGGTTCCGCGGCCGGTTCGATCGTCGCGTACGCCATGGGCATCACCGACCTCGACCCGATCCCGCACGGCCTGATCTTCGAGCGCTTCCTCAACCCCGAGCGCGTCTCCATGCCCGATGTCGACATCGACTTCGACGAGCGCCGGCGCGCCGAGGTGATCCGGTACGTCACGGAGAAGTACGGCGCCGACAAGGTCGCCATGATCGGCACGTACGGCACCATCAAGGCCAAGAACGCGATCAAGGACTCCGCCCGCGTCCTGGGCTACCCGTACGCGATGGGCGACCGCATCACCAAGGCGATGCCCGCGGACGTCCTCGGCAAGGGCATCCCACTCTCCGGCATCACCGACTCCTCCCACCCGCGCTACAGCGAGGCGGGCGAGGTGCGCGGGATGTACGAGAACGAGCCGGACGTGAAGAAGGTCATCGACACCGCGCGCGGCGTCGAGGGCCTGGTGCGGCAGATGGGTGTGCACGCGGCCGGCGTGATCATGTCCAGCGAGACGATCACCGACCACGTCCCCGTCTGGGTGCGGCACACCGACGGCGTGACCATCACGCAGTGGGACTACCCGAGCTGTGAGTCGCTCGGCCTGCTGAAGATGGACTTCCTGGGCCTGCGCAACCTCACGATCATGGACGACGCCGTCAAGATGGTGAAGGCCAACAAGGGGATCGACATCGATCTCCTGGCCCTCCCGCTCGACGACCCCAAGACCTTCGAGCTGCTCCAGCGCGGTGACACCCTCGGTGTCTTCCAGTTCGACGGCGGGCCCATGCGGTCCCTGCTGCGTCTGATGAAGCCCGACAACTTCGAAGACATCTCCGCCGTGTCCGCCCTCTACCGGCCGGGCCCGATGGGCATGAACTCGCACACGAACTACGCGCTGCGCAAGAACAAGCAGCAGGAGATCACGCCGATCCACAAGGAGCTCGAGGAGCCGCTCAGGGAGGTCCTCGACGTCACCTACGGCCTGATCGTCTACCAGGAGCAGGTGCAGAAGGCCGCCCAGATCATCGCCGGGTACTCGCTCGGCGAGGCCGACATCCTCCGCCGCGTGATGGGCAAGAAGAAGCCCGACGAGCTGGCGAAGAACTTCACCATCTTCCAGACGGGCGCGCGCAAGAACGGCTATTCCGACGAGGCCATCCAGGCGCTGTGGGACGTGCTGGTGCCCTTCGCCGGCTACGCGTTCAACAAGGCGCACTCCGCCGCGTACGGCCTCGTCTCGTACTGGACGGCCTATCTCAAGGCCAACCACCCCGCCGAGTACATGTCCGGGCTGCTGACCTCCGTGCGCGACGACAAGGACAAGTCGGCGATCTACCTCAACGAGTGCCGCCGCATGGGCATCAAGGTGCTCCCGCCGAACGTCAACGAGTCCGAGGCCAACTTCGCCGCCCAGGGCGACGACGTGATCCTCTTCGGCCTCACCGCCGTCCGCAACGTCGGCCAGAACGTGGTGGACTCGATCATCCGCAGCCGCAAGTCCAAGGGGAAGTACGCCTCCTTCCCGGACTTCCTCGACAAGGTCGAGGCCGTCGTCTGCAACAAGCGCACCGTCGAATCGCTGATCAAGGCCGGCGCCTTCGACACGATGGGGCACACCCGCAAGGGCCTCACCGCCCACTACGAGCCGATGATCGACAACGTGGTGGCGGTCAAGCGCAAGGAGGCGGAGGGCCAGTTCGACCTCTTCGGCGGGATGGGCGACGACACCGCGGACGACGGCCCCGGCTTCGGGCTGGACGTGGAGTTCTCCGACGTCGAGTGGGAGAAGTCCTACCTGCTCGCCCAGGAGCGCGAGATGCTCGGCCTCTATGTGTCCGACCACCCGCTCTTCGGCATCGAGCACGTCCTGAACGACAAGGCCGACGCCGCGATCTCCCAGCTCACCGGTGGTGAGCACGCGGACGGCGCGATCGTCACCATCGGCGGCATCATCTCGGGCCTCCAGCGCAAGATGACCAAGCAGGGCAACGCCTGGGCCATCGCCACCGTGGAGGACCTGGCGGGCTCCATCGACTGCATGTTCTTCCCCGCCACCTACCAGCTGGTCTCCACCCAGCTCGTCGAGGACGCCGTCGTCTTCGTCAAGGGGCGTCTCGACAAGCGCGAGGACATCCCGCGCCTGGTCGCGATGGAGCTGATGGTCCCCGACCTCTCCAACGCGGGCACCAACGCCCCCGTGATCATCACCATCCCCACGGTGAAGGTCACCCCGCCGCTGGTGGAACGGCTCGGGCAGGTGCTCGGCCACCACAAGGGCTCCACCGAGGTGCGGATCAAGCTCCAGGGCCCCCGGAAGACGACCGTGCTCCGGCTGGACCGGCACCGGGTCACCCCCGACCCGGCGCTCTTCGGCGATCTGAAGGTGCTGCTCGGCCCGTCCTGCCTGGCGGGCTGAGCCCGCTGCCCGACAAGTCCCGTCATGTCATGCGTGGGGCGCGCCCGGTTCTCCGGGCGCGCCCCACGCGCGCTTCAAGGCGCCGACGAGGTGACCGGACGGCGGGCCCTCCGCGGCCCCGCCGCCCGCCAGCCACTCGACGGGCCGCCCGTCAGTGGCCCGTCAGTTGTGGCCGAAGCGCTTCTGCTTGCCCTTGCGCGCGACGTCGCCGGGCGTCACCTGGGACTGCCGCTGCTCGCTCTGGGCCTCGATCGAGGACTTCTGCGCCTGCTGCTGGCCGCGCTCCGCCGGACTGGCCGCCTGCTGGCTCCGGTTCTGCTTCCTGTTCTTCGCCATGCTGTGCCTCCACTCGGGGTTTCCCCCCGCCGAACACACTCGCACGCACCGACGAAGCGTGCATTTCGGGTAATTACCGTGCGTGATCCGTGCACTTACCGTTGAACACCCGTATCCGCCACGCCGAAGATCCAGTTCGGACTGATAACCCCCGCGAGGTCGGGCAGACTCCTGGAAAGCCGAGCGAAGACCGGGGCACGACCGTGCCGGGGGCCCACCGCGCTTGACGGACAGAAAGAGGGTGGAACGTGGACCGCTGCGTCGTCCTGGTGGACGCCGGGTATCTGCTGGGCGCCGCCGCGAGCCTGCTGGCCGGCGAGCCCGCCCGCTCCCGGATCACCGTGGACCATACGACCCTGATCCAGGGCCTCCGCGAACGCGCCGAGGCGGAGACGGAACGGCCCCTGCTGCGGATCTACTGGTTCGACGGCGCCCCCGACCGGGTCCCGCAGCCCGAGCACCGCAGGCTGCGCGTGATGCCCCGGGTGACCGTCCGGCTCGGTGCCCTGACCCGCAGCGACGGCCGCTGGGCCCAGAAGGGCGTGGACGCCGCCATGCACGCGGAGCTCACCGAGCTCGCCCGCAACCGCGCCTGTTCGGACATCGTGCTCGTCACCGGCGACGGGGACCTGCTGCCCGGCCTGATGTCCGCCAAGGAGCACGGCGTCGCCGTCCACCTGTGGGCCGTGCAGGCCGCCGACGGCGACTACAACCAGTCCGAGGACCTGGTGGCCGAGGCCGACGAGCGGCGGGTGCTGGACCGGGTGTGGATCACCCGGGCCGTGCGGGCCAAGGAGCTCACCGGACCGTGCGCACCCGCGCCCGTGCCCCGCCCCGAGATCGCCGCGATCCTCTCCGCGCCCCTGCCGGAGACCGCGGCCTCGGCGGCCTCGGCGGCGCCCAGCCACCCGGCCGACCCGCGGCCCGCCGCGCGCAACGGCAC
>NZ_JAINFC010000493.1 GCF_020740835.1 Streptomyces sp. UNOC14_S4 | reverse complement strand
GTCCTGGACCGCGTCCGCGCGGAGGCCGCGAAGCTGCCCCAGGCGGTGCCGCTCCGCCGGGCCTACGGTCTGCTGCTCGACGCCGAACTCCGACGCGCCGAGGGCCGGCCGGACCCCGGCCGCTGGAGTCTGGTCTGCGCCGCCTTCGAACCGCTCGGCCGCCCCCTGGAGCTGGCACAGGCGCGGCACCGGTGGGCGGAGGCGCTGCTCACCGGGGAGGACGGTGCTCCACCCGTTGAGGACGGTGCCGGTGAAACAGCCGCCGGGCTGCTGGCCTCCGCCCACGGGACGGCCGTCCGTCTCGGCGCCCGCCCGCTCGGCGACGCCGTCGGACAACTGGCCCGGCGCGCCCGGCTGTCCCTCGCCCCCGTGCGCGGCGCGCGGCAGACGACAGGCGGCGGCCCGCTCGGGCTCACCCCGCGCGAGCAGGACGTCCTGCGGCTGGTGGCGCTCGGCCGCAGTAATCGCCGGATAGCCGAGGAGCTGTTCATCTCGCCGAAGACGGCGAGTGTGCACGTCTCCAACATCCTGGCGAAACTGGGCGCCTCGGGCCGCGGCGAGGCCGCCGCGACAGCCCACCGCCTGGGGCTGTTCACGCCCACCGCGGGCGTGTGACCGACGCGCGGAGCCGGATGGGCAGGGCGGTCGCGGTGACGGTGCCGCGAGCCCGTCGGGGGGAGGCATGACGCACACGATGTCAAAGCATGACGAACAGCCGATCCCGGCTCCCCTCTCAGCGGGTCAGCCAGCGCACCTCGTACGGAGCCAGGGACAGCTCCCGCCCGTCCACCCGTGCCGCGACCGGCCAGTGCTCCGTGTTGACGACGAGCACGGCCGCGTCGTCGGCGAGGACCTCGACCCTGGCACCGGCGCCCGAGGTGACGGCGGCCTGCCTGAAGGCGCTGCCCGGCGGGAATTCATGGGCGAACCGGCTCAGCAGCCGTGCCATCGGCAGTTCATGGCCCCCGTCGTGCAGCCGGGTGCTGCGCCACAGGCAGCCGGGGCAGTCGTCCCCGGCCTGCTGCGGGTTCCAGTAGAAGGCGGCCGACGCGCCGCTCGCCGCGAGCCGCATCATCGCGACGGCCTGGACGGCGGTGCGGTGCTGCTCGCTCCAGCCGTCCCGGCCGCCCGGCCGGTCGTCCTCGGCGGGCGGTTCGACGTACCACTCGGCCCACCACACCGGCAGCCCGGTGACGTGCCGCAGCCAGCGGGTGACGTCGGCGAACTTCTCGGTGGCGGCGAACTCGTCGGGGATCGTCCGGTGGCCTTCCCGGGTGTAGCTGGCGCCGTCCACCACGACGAAGTCCGCGCCCGCCCTGTGCGCGTTCCAGTACCGGACGACGTCGGCCGAGCGCTGGTCGAAGTCTCCCCACGGTCCGCGCAGTTCGGGCGTCCCGTTCCCCTCGCCGGGGGGATCGTGATCGGCGACGACATAGGGTCCGCCGACCAGGTTGGCCGGGTTCTGCCGCTTCAGCTCCGCGTACACGAGGTTGTACAGCTCGGTGTACCCCTCGTAGTTCCAGCGGCGCCGGCGCTCGTCGTAAAAGCCCTTCAGCTCGTTCCATACGAGGAAGTGCCGGATGTCCGGGTAGCGGCGGGCGATCACGCCCGCGAGCCGGGCGAAGTCCTTGTAGTGCCGGCGGTCGGGGGCGGCCTCCAGCCGGGACCAGTCGGTGCGCCCCTTCCGCCCGCCCTTCATCCAGTCGGGGGCCCCGCACAGGGTGAGGACGGGGGTGGCGCCGGTGGCCCGCATGAGGGCGACGCGCTCGTCGAGGGCCTGGAAGTCGTAGCGCCCGGGTGCCGGTTCGGGGTTCTCCGCGCCCCAGCCCATGATGTGCTGGTTCTGCGTCAGGGGCCGTGCGGAGAGGAGGCCGGTGGCCCGGCGCGTGGCCTCCGGCTCGCCGTGGTCCGCGCTGTACTGGGTATGGGTGAAGCCCCAGCCCGGCCGGGCACCCTCCTGGCGGCGGACCGGCTTCGGCGCCGCGCCTCCGCCCGGCCGACCGGCCATCGCCAGCGGCAGGGCGGTCAGGGCCACCGCTCCGCACGCCCCGACCAGGACGGCGAACTGCCATCGCCCCGTACCGGACCCCGTCGACCGTGCCGCTTCATGTCGTCCCACGGCATCCAGAATAGGCGCCATCATCCGGATTGCACCCCCCACACGCACCCGAGTTCCGCAGAACCTCCGTACGGTCCCGGGCACTTGACCGGCCGACCGGACAGGTTCGGGGCGCCGACCCCCGTACGGCGCCCCGTACGGGTCCGGCCCACGGGACAGGTCTCGCGGGCCGGACCCCGACGTCCCGGTCTAGGATCCGGCCCGCCCCTCGAGACGGCTCCCCCGCAGCACGGTGAAGGACATGATGTCGCTGGGGGCGTCCAGTTCGATGCGGTGCCACCGCCCGCGCGGCACGACGACCGCGGTTCCGGCCGTCAGCTTCACCTCCTCCTCACCCTCTCCCTCCTGCTCCGGACGGAAGTACATGCGTATCCCGCCGGTGAGACAGGACACGAGCTCGTCCGCGTCGGAGTGGATTTCCCAGTGGTCGGCGTGGACGTCGGCATCGGTCTCCACGTGGAAGGTCATCACGTGCCAGCCGTCCCGCCCGGGGTCGAACGTCTGCGGCCCGGCGTGTGCCTGGCCGTCCGGCCGAAGGTTGACGAAGGAGGTGAAGAGGTCGATGGGTGTGGCGCTCATGGCAGGGTTTCCTTTCCTTCTCTCCTGTGGTGATCTTCGGTCCGGTGTGCCGGGAGCCGGGGTACGGACCGGCTCACTCCGCCACGCCACGGCGCAGCGCGGCGCCGAGTTCGGCGATCTGCCGCTGGGACACCTCCGCGGACAGGATGGCCTGCGACCCGTGGAACGTGCCGGGCCACTGGTGCAGTTCGACCGAGACGCCCGCCTGCAGCAGGCGCAGCGCGTAGTCGATGTCCTCGTCGCGGTTCGGGCAGAGCTCGGCGGTGGCGATGTGGGCGGGCGGCAGGCCGGACAGGTCGGTGGCTCGGGCAGGGGCGGCGTACGGCGTGGCGGGCGTGGAGCCGAGGTAGTGCCGCCACAGCGCGGTGCCCTTCGCGCGGTTCATCCAGGGCGTGTCGGTGAAGTTCCGGGCCGACCAGGTCTCCTGCCGGTCGTCGAGCGCGGGCTGGCTGAGCAGTTGGAAGTGGATCGGCGGCCCCTGCTCGTCACGGGCCCGCAGCGCCACCGCGGCCGCGAGCCCAGCGCCCGCGCTGTGGCCGCCGACCGCGATCCGCCCGGGGTCGACGCCGAGTTCGGCCCCGCGCTCGGCCGTCCAGGTCAGCACGGCGTAGACGTCGTCCAGGGCGGCGGGGAACGGGTGCTCGGGGGCCAGGCGGTAGTCCACCGAGATGACCACCGCGCCGGAGCCGGTCGCGACCCGGGTGGCCCACGGGTGCTCGGTGTTCAGATTGCCCATGATCCAGCCGCCGCCGTGCATCCAGACGATGGCGCCCTGTGCCCGGTGCGGGCGGTAGATCCGTACCGCCACGTCCGGATCGGCGGGCACCGTCCGGTCCTCGATCTCCAGGTCCGCGTCCGGTGCCGGTATCGCGGCGCCCAGCTCGGCGAAGTCGCGGCGCGCGGTCACCGGGTCGGAGACGTCGGCCGAAGGGAACAACGGGATGAATGCTTCCAGTTCGGGATCCATACCCACCATCGTCGCGCTCGGCGCCCCCGCGAACATCCGCCATCCGTCGGGCATCCCGCCCGGATTCCGCGCCGATCGGCGCGGCCCGTCCTCCCTCGCCGTGGGGCCGTATCCTCCTGCCATGGAGGCACTGGCCGAACGGCTGTCGCAACTGGATTCGCATGTCCAAGGCGCGGTGCGCGTCGTCGCGTTCTACGACACGCTGATGCGCCGACGCGTGGATCTCCCCGCGCTCGCCCGGGCCTCGGCGGGCCTGGCCGAGTGCGTGGCCGGGATCCGGCTCCACGGCACGGGGCGGGCGATCCGTATGGCGTCCGACGGCACCCGGGCGTCCGTCCCGCCGGGCCCCGCGTCCACCACGGCACCGATCACCCTCGACGACGAGGAGATCGGCACGGTGTGGCTGGAACGCCCCGGCCCGCCCGGCGCGCTCGACGACGTGCTGCTGGACCGGCTGGCCATCGCCGCCGCGACGGCCGTCGAGAGGTACGGACCCGCCCGCACCACCATGGCCGACCCCGCCCTCGTCGAACTGGTGATCAGCGCCGACAGCGACGAGGCGGCCAGGGCCCGGGCGTTGCGGCTGCTGGGTTTCGCCGTCGGCCTGCCCGTCCACGCCGTCGCCGTACGGTCGCGGCTTCCGCTCGACCGGGTCGGCGGCCTGGTCTGCCCGGCCCGCCCGGTGAAGGCGGCACCGCTCGCGGACGTGGGCGTCATCCTGGCCACCACCGTGGACCCGGCCCGGATTCCGGCAGGGGTACGCGCGGGCATCGGCGCCGCCGACAGCCCCGAACGGTCCTGGCGGGAAGCCCGTACCGCCCTGCGCTTCGCCACGTCACGCCGGCCGGTCGTCCACTACGCCGACCTGGGGGCGCTGGCGCTGCTCGCACAGGTGCCCCAGGACTCCGCGCGGGACAACGCCGATGTGGCCGCGGTCGCCCGCGTGGCCGACGACCCGGAGGACCTGGAGACCCTGGACGCCTACTGCGCCACCGGCTCGCTGCGCCGGGCCGCCGGTCTTCTCCACCTGCACCACAGCAGCGTCGCCCGTCGGCTCGAACAGATCGGGAAGTCCCTGGGCATCGACCTCACCGACCCCACCGGGCTGCTACGGGCCAGACTCGCCCTCACCGCGTGGCAGCTGCTCGATGACTGAAGGACCGAGGGGGAACGGCCGCCGTCTCCCCCTGCTCTAGAGCTCGGCCGGGCGCCGCGGTTCGCGCCACATCGACCACAGCGTCGGCCCGTCCTGCGGCAGTCGCAGCTCCTCGCGCACGGTGAAGCCGAAGTGCTCGTAGAAGGGCAGGTTCGACTTCTTGGAGGACTCCAGGTAGACCGGCAGGCCCGCCGCGTCGGCCTTGGCGAGGCCCGAGCGGAGCAGCGCGGCGCCGTGCCCCTGACCGCGGGCGGCCGGGTCGGCGCCGATCACCGCGAGGGACCAGTGCGGCTCCTGGGGCGTATGCTCGGCGGCCGTCTCGACGGCGCCCCTGAACAGGGCGGCCTGATCACCGAGGATGTTCTGGAGCTCCTGGATGGTCTCCGCGTCGGGAACGGCCTTGGCCTGCGCCTCCGGCGGTGCCCAGAAGGCGGCCGCGGCGTCGGTGCGCTCGCACACGGCGTGGTGGACGTACTGCCGGGTGAAGATCGTGGTGAAGTAACGGCCCAGCCCTGCCTCGCGCGTGGCGTCGTCCGGGAAGAACCAGCGCATCATCGGGTCGTCGCCGAAGGCACGGGCCAGGGTGCGGCTGATCAGTGGAGCGTCGTCGATCGCCGCCGATATAGGTGTATTGGTCATCGACATGTGGGTCATTCTGCACCCAGGTGATCTTGAAGTCCGAGGTGGGGTCCGGTCCGCCCGCGCCTTCCCTACGGCCACGGGGATGTCCCCCCCCCC
>NZ_JAINFC010000492.1 GCF_020740835.1 Streptomyces sp. UNOC14_S4 | reverse complement strand
CCGCGGGTCCAGGGGCGCAGCCCCTGGCGGGGTCCGGGGCGGAGCCCTGGGGGGCAACGCACGCCGCCGGGTTACCCATCGTCGCGGCCTAGGTACGCAGACCGGCCTGGGTACCTAGCCTGAGGGAAGACGGAGGGGCAACCCCGGGGGAAGGAGCCGACGGTGGGCGACAGCAGGCCCGTCTACCAGCGCATCGCGGACGATCTGCGCCGCCGTATCGACGAGGGCGCACTCGCCGTGGGCGACCGCATCCCCTCGCGGTCCGAGCTCAAGCGCACATACGCCGCCAGCGACCAGACCGTGGACCGCGCGGTACGCGTCCTGAAGGCCGCCGGATACGCGGAAGGCCAGTTCGGCCGGGGCGTGTTCGTCACCGACCGCGCGCCGCTGGGCAGCCTGCTGCGCTCGACCGGCGCGGTCGACTCCCCGTTCGCCGCCCGGATGACGGCCAAGGACACCGCACTGACCTGGGAGGCCCAGTCGAGCGAGACGGCCGCCCCCGAGCGGGTCGCCGAGCGGCTGCGGATCGGCGCGGGCGACCGGGTGCTGTGCACCCAGTACGAGTACCTGGCCAACCGCCACCCCGTGCAGCTCGCCACGAGCTGGGAGCCGCTCGCCATCACCGAGGGCACCGACGTGGTGCTGCCCGAGCGCGGCCCCTACGCCCGGCGCGGGGTGCGCGGCAGACTCGCGGCCATCGGCATCAGGGTCGTCCGGGCCCAGGAGCTGGTGGGCTCGCGCCCCGCGACGACCCCGGAGGCCGAGGCACTCGGCTGCGCGGCGGGCCAGTGCGTCACCGTCATCGAGCGCACCCACTTCGACGGCGACGGCCGCGCGGTGGAAACCTCCGACATCGTGGTCCGCGCCGACCGCTGGCGCCTGGAGTACGACATCCCCTTCGTGAGCTGACCCCGAGCACCCCGCCCCACCAGGGGCGCGGGGCTGTGACATAGTGCGGCTCCGCCGCGTGGGCGCGACCAGCCCGCAGGCAAACGTCCGAGGGCCACGCCCCATCAGGGGCGCGGGGAACTGCGCGACCAGCCACAAACGCACCCGCAGCCGCGCGCGCAGCGCAAGACGCACCCCGGTGGGCGCAACCGACCCACCGGACCTGCACCCGTGGACGGTCTCAGCTCTCCGCAAGCTCCGCATACAACTGAGAAAGCTCCGGCGCCCCGTCCGCCGCCCACCCCTGCCCCGCCTCGACCACGTCGATCTCCCGCCCGTTGCCCAGCCGGAGCACCGGCTGGCCGTCGGAGCGGATCCACCAGCCCGCTCCCTCGACCGTGCGCACCACGACCGTGCCGAGGTACAGGCCCGCGTCGTTGCCGAGCCACGGGAGCAGTTCCGGGTCCTCGCGCCAGCGCGGCTGGAGCTGGTCCAGCGCTTCCAGGGACGTCGGCGAGTCGTCGAGCTCCACCCCGGCCGACTGCGCGTGCGCGCGCAGCAGTTCGCACTCCGACAGCAGCTCGGCGAGGCCCTCCGGCTCCTTGTCGACCGCGTCCGCCAGGGCCACGCCGTGCGCCGAGGCGTGTCGCTTGCGCCAACTGTCCAGGAAGGGAATGTTCATACCGGCAAGGATCGCACTCGCGCGGAGGGCCCCACCACAGGCGCGCGGCCCCCGACGTGGCCGGATGGCTTCCTTGACGTTGCCCAGGTGTCTCCCTAACTTCATCCCGCCACATTCGACAGTGGGGAACTGGGAGGCATGACACGCATGCTCCGGACATCGCAGCTCGCACGGGGACGACGGCGCAGACGGTGGACAGCGGCCGGGGCCGTCGTGGCGGGCGCGCTCTGCGCCGTCGCCTCGACGGCGGGCCCGGTACTCGCCGACCCCGCGCGACGCGACAGAGAGCCGCTCCCCCTGGAGCGGCTCTTCGACAACACGGCGATCGGCGATGCGGCCCTGCCCGGCCAGGCGGACTTCGACGGCGAGGGCAACGCGCTCCCCGCACAGGACCTCGCGGCCGCGGGCTGGACGCCGGGCCGCACCCTGCTGATCGACCGTTCGCCCCTGCGCCGGCCCCCTGCGGCCGAGGGCAGGCCGGACAACGTACGAGCCGCCGGCCAGGCCGTCCGGCTGGGCGGACGTGGCGGGGCGCTCACCTTCCTGGTGGCGGGCACCACGGCGGGCGGGCCCGGCGGGGACATCACAGGGGTGGGAACGGTCCGTTACCGCGACGGCTCCCGGAGCGCGTACCGGCTGACGGCACCCGACTGGCGGCGCGGCCCGCTCACCACGAAGGCCGTCGGGCTCCCCCACGTCATGACCCCGGCCGGGCCGCGCGCGGAGACGACGCGGCTGTACGCGGTGACGGTCCCGCTGCTGCGCGGCCGGGAGATCGACTCGGTGGTGCTGCCGGAGTCCCCGGACGAGGACCGGACGCTGCACGTCTTCTCGCTGGCGGTGCAGGGTCCCACGAACGGGTGGACCGGCAGTTGGGCGGCCTCACCTTCGGGGTACGCCGCCGTCGGGCCGTGGACGGACCGGACACTGCGGCTGGTCGTGCACGGCAGCGCGGGCGGGCCGCGGACGAGGATCCGGCTGGAGAACACGTTCGCACCGCGCCCGGTCCGGATCGGGCACGCCACCATCGCGCTCCGGGGGCACGGCGCGGCGGCGGCCGGGAAGCCCCGGGAGCTGACCTTCGGCGGCCGGGCGGGCGCGGACATCCCGGCGGGTGCTCAGCAGTTCAGCGACCCCCTGGGGTTCCGGGTGCCGGAGGACGCCGACCTGCTGGTGAGCCTCCACCTGCCGGGCACGGTCCGGGCGCTGCCGGTGCACAGCTACACCAACCAGGTGTCGTACATGACGGCCGACGGCGCCGGTGACCGCACGGGCGACGGCGGGGCGGGGGCGTTCGGCGTGCCGCTCGACTCCTGGCCGCTGCTGACCGGTGTGGACGTGTCCGACGGCGCGGGCTCCGTGGTCGCGCTGGGCGATTCGATCACCGACGGCGAGCGGTCGACGCCCGGGGCCAACGGGCGCTGGCCCGACCTGCTGGGACGGCGGCTGCGCGCCCAGCACGCGCTGCCGCGCCTCGGAGTGCTCAACGAGGGGATCTCCGGGAACCGCGTGGTGACCGACCGCTACCCGGGCGACAACACGAGCACCGTCCTCAGCGGGGTCAGCGCGGGGCACCGCTTCGAGCGGGACGTGCTGGCACAGACGTCGGCCCGGACGGTCATCGTCTTCGAGGGGGTCAACGACATCCGCGCGGGCACGACGGCACAGCAGGTGATCCCGGTACTGCGGGCCATGGCCGCGCGGGCGCACGAGCGCGGCCTGCGCTTCGCCGCCGCGACGATCGCGCCCTGCGGCGGCTTCCACGACTGCACGCCGCAGGCCGACGCGGAGCGCGTCGCCATCAACCGGGACATCCGCGCGGGCGGTGGCGGCACGTACGACGCGGTGCTCGACCTCGACGCCGCCATCCGTGACCCGCGGCACCCGGAGCGCATGCTGCCCGCCCTCGACGGCGGGGACCACCTGCACCCGAACGACGCGGGGATGCGGGCCTTCGCCGACTCGATCGACCTGCGCACGCTGATCTGACGGCGGAAGGACGCACCACAGAAGGACACGCCAGGGCGGCGAGGGCGTGCTCAGACGTCCAGGTCGACGACGACCGGGGCGTGGTCCGAGGCGCCCTTGCCCTTGCGCTCCTCGCGGTCCACGTAGGCGTCCTTCGCCGCCGCGGCGAAGGGGGCGTTGCCGTAGACGAGGTCGATGCGCATGCCCTTGTTCTTGGGGAAGCAGAGCTGGCGGTAGTCCCAGTAGGTGTAGGGGCGGTCGTACTTCAGCGGGCGGGGCACGACGTCGGACAGGCCGATGTCCCGCAGGGCGGCGAGGGCGGCACGCTCGGCGGGCGTGACGTGCGTGGCGCCCTCGAAGACCGCCGGGTCGAAGACGTCCTCGTCGGTCGGCGCGATGTTGAAGTCACCGAGCACGGCGAAGGGGCGCTCCCCCTCGGCGTCGGCGGTGACCACGTCGCGCAGCGTCTCCAGCCAGCGGAGCTTGTACGCGTAGTGGTCGTGCTCCACCTCGCGGCCGTTGGGCACGTAGACCGACCAGAGGCGGACGCCGCCGCAGGTCGCGGAGACGGCACGGGGCTCCTGCTCCCCCTCGTAGTCCGGGCCGCCCGGCAGGCCGGTGACGACATCCTCCAGGCCGACGCGGGAGAGCAGGGCCACACCGTTCCACCGGCCGGTGGCGTTGACCGCCGCCTCGTAGCCGAGCTCGCGGAGCTCGTCGAACGGGAAGGCGTCCGCCGCGCACTTCGTCTCCTGTATGCACAGCACGTCCGTGCCGGTGCTCTCCAGCCAGGCCAGCAGCCTGGGGAGACGGGCGCCGATCGAGTTCACGTTCCAGGTGGCGATGCGCATGGGCCAACCCTAACGGCCGGGTGTGACAACCGGGCGCGACGGCCGGGCGCGACGGCTTCGGACGGCCTCACAGCATCAGGCTCTCCCCGGGCGCGAGCCGGGAGTGCGCCGTGCCCACCCCGGGCCCGTCGGGTCCGAGCATCCGGTCGTAGACCGGCCGGGCCAGGTCGGTGAGGAGCGCGTCGTGGACGTCGATCGCCCGCCGCGGCCGGACCTCCCGGAGGTAGTCGATGACCTCGGACACCTTGTTCCAGGGGGCCATGACCGGCACGAACAGCGTGTCGACGGGGACCTCCGGGACGGTCAGCGCGTCACCGGGGTGGAAGACGGAACCGTCCACCAGGTACCCCACGTTGGTGATCCTCGCGATGTCCGGGTGGATCACCGCGTGCAGCTGCCCGTGCACCTGCACGTCGAAGCCCGCCGCGGTGAAGGTGTCGCCCTCGCCGACGGTGTGCACCCGGCCGGGGAAGGCCGCGGACACCTGCTCGGCCACACTGCGCAGCGTCCACAGCTCGGCGGCCGGGTCGGCGTCCAGGGCGGCCCGCAGCCGGTCCTCGTGGAAGTGGTCCGGGTGCTCGTGCGTGACGAGGATCGCGTCCGCGCCGACGGCCGCGTCCTCCTCGCTGAAGGCGCCCGGGTCGATGACGAGCGTGCGGCCGTCCTTCTCCAGGCGGACGCACGCGTGGCTCTTCTTCGTCAGCTTCATGATCCCCATACTGCTACGCGGGGCCGCGGTGCCGCGGGGCTACGCCTGGGAAGCCTCCTCCGCGACGACGCGGCGCGCGACCGCGAAAGCGGCGTTCGCGGCGGGCACCCCGCAGTGGACGGCGGCGTGCAGGAGCGTTTCCTCGATGTCGCCGGGCGTGACACCGCCGCGCAGCGCGGCGCGGGTGTGCAGGGCCAACTCGTCGAGGTGGCCGCCCGCGGTGAGGGCGGTCAGCGTGATGAGGAACCGGGTCCGCCGGTCGAGGCCGGGCCGCTCCCACGGGCCGCCCCAGGCGTACCGGGTCACGAATTCCTCGTAGTCGGCGCCGAAGCCGCCGTTGCCCTCCGAGCGGTCCGGGTCACCGTCGCCGAGGATGTCGCGCCGGACCCGCGCGCCGCGCTCGTACGCGCCGCGCTCGGCGTGCTCCGCCCCGGGTTCCGCCCCTGGGAGCGGTTCGAGGGTGGGCGGCGGCCCGAATC
>NZ_JAINFC010000491.1 GCF_020740835.1 Streptomyces sp. UNOC14_S4 | reverse complement strand
GTGGTGCTCGGGCGGGCGAAACTAGGGGGGCAGGTGGGGGTTTCAGGGGGTGCGCCCCGGCGCGGAGGCGCCCGTAAGGGGCGCGGGGAACTGCGCAACCAGCCACGAAACGATCCGCAGCCGCGAACCGGCCCTGCGAGGCAGCCCGTTGGGCGCGGGGGTCCGGGGGCGCAGCCCCCGCCGGAACCCGGGGCGAAGCCCCGGTCACAGGCCAGGCCGCACCCCGTCCGGAAGCCCGCGGCAGGCGAAGAGGCAAAGGTCACAGCACGTTCCCCTGCAACGCCACGCGCGAGCGCCCTAGCCTTCCCCCCATGACGGTCCTGCCTGACGAAGGCTTCTCCCTGGCCGCCGAATTCCCGGACGCGACCCGCGAACAGTGGCAACGCCTCGTCGAAGGCGTGCTGAGCAAAGCGGGCACCGTGGCCGAGGGTCCGGCTGCAGAGGAAGCGCTGTCCATCACGCTTCTGGACGGGCCCACGATCCGCCCGCTCTACACGGCCGACGACAGTGCCCCCGCGGCCGGCCACCCCGGCTTCGCGCCCTTCGTCCGCGGCGGCCGGCCCGAGGGCACCGCCGTCTCCGGATGGGACGTACGCCAGCACCACGCCGATCCCGACCCCGGGCGGGCCAACGAGGCCGTCCTCGCCGACCTCGAGAACGGCGTCACCTCCCTCTGGCTCACCACAGGCGATGCGGGACTGCCCATCGAGGCACTCCCGGCCGCCCTGGACGGCGTCTACCTCGACCTGGCTCCCGTCGTCCTCGACCCGGGCGCCGACTTCGAAGCCGCCGCACACCGGCTCCTGGCGCTCCACGACGAACGCGGCCTGCCGCCCGGCGCCGCCCGGGGCAATCTCGGCGCCGACCCGCTGGGCACCCTGGCCCGCACCGGCGGCACCACTGACCCCGCCGAGTCCCTCGCGGCCGCCGCCGCGCTCGCCGCCCGGTGCCTCCGTGACCGTCCGGGCATCCGCGCCCTCACCGTCGACGCGCTGCCCTATCACGAGGCGGGCGGCTCGGCCGCCCAGGAGCTGGGCGCCGCTCTGGCCACCGGCGTCGCCTACCTCCGCGCGCTCACCGCTGCCGGCCTCACCGTCGACCAGGCCTGTGCCCAGCTGGAGTTCCGCTACGCGGCCACCGCCGACCAGTTCCTGACCATCGCCAAGTTCCGCGCCGCGCGCCGCCTGTGGGCCCGCGTCGCCGAGGTCAGCGGCGCCGCCACCGCGAGTGCCGCGCAGCGCCAGCACGCTGTCACCTCCTCGGTGATGATGACCCGCCGCGACCCCTGGGTGAACATGCTGCGCACCACCGTCGCCTGCCTCGGCGCCGGAGTGGGCGGCGCGGACTCCGTCACCGTCCTGCCCTTCGACGAGGCGCTCGGCCTGCCCGACGCCTTCGCCCGCCGTATCGCCCGCAACACCTCGTCCATCCTGCTCGAGGAGTCCCACCTCGCCCGCGTCATCGACCCTGCGGGCGGCTCCTGGTACGTCGAGCGGCTCACCGATGAGCTCGCCCGCGCGGGCTGGGAGTTCTTCCAGTGGATCGAGCGCCTGGGCGGCCAGGCGGCGATCCTGCGCGAGGGGCACTTGGCCAAGAGCCTGGCCGACAACTGGGAAGCGTGCAGCGACAGGACCGCCGAGCGGCGGTATCCGATCACCGGTGTCAGCGAGTTCCCGAACCTGACCGAGAAGCCCCTGGAGCGTGAACCCGCGCCCCGGCCGCTGTCCGGTGGCCTGCCCCGGGTCCGCCGCGACGAGGCGTACGAGCGGCTGCGTGCCCGCTCCGACGCCCACCTGGCCGCCACCGGCGCCCGGCCGCGGGTCTTCCTCGCCGCGCTCGGCCCCGCCGCCGCGCACACCGCCAGGGCCACTTTCGCCGCCAACCTCTTCCAGGCCGGCGGCATCGAGCCCGTCCTCGTGCCGGTCGACGCCGCCACCGTCGCGGAGGCCTTCGCCCGCAGCGGCGCCGTGATCGCCTGCCTGTGCTCCAGCGACGCGCTCTACGCCGAACAGGCCGAAGCCGTCGCCGCGGCCCTCGAACAGGCCGGCGCCCGCCAGGTCTTCCTGGCCGGGAAGCCGCGCGGCGAGCAGCAGAAGGCCTATGCGAAGGCAGGAGTCGACGAGTTCGTCTTCGCCGGCGGCAACGCGGTTGCCGTCCTCTCCTCCGTCCTCGACCGCATGGGAGTGGCGTGATGTCGATCCCCGACTTCTCCGGCATCGACCTGGGGCCCGCGGCCGCCGCCCCCGCCGACCCGGCGGCCTGGCGCGCGGCGCTGAAGGAGAACACCGGCCACAGCCCCGAGGACCTGCTCTGGGAGACCCCCGAGGGCATCGGCGTCAAGCCCCTCTACACCGCCGAGGACCTGCGCGGCCTCGACTTCCTCGGCACCTACCCCGGCATCGCGCCGTACCTGCGCGGCCCGTACCCCACGATGTACGTCAACCAGCCGTGGACCATCCGCCAGTACGCCGGGTTCTCCACCGCCGAGGAGTCCAACGCCTTCTACCGCCGCAATCTGGCGGCCGGTCAGAAGGGCCTGTCCGTCGCCTTCGACCTGCCCACGCACCGCGGCTACGACAGCGACCACCCGCGCGTCACCGGCGACGTCGGCATGGCGGGCGTCGCCATCGACTCGATCTACGACATGCGCCGGCTCTTCGACGGCATCCCGCTGGACCGCATGAGCGTGTCGATGACCATGAACGGGGCCGTCCTGCCCGTCCTCGCGCTCTACATCGTGGCCGCCGAGGAGCAGGGCGTACCGCCCGAGAAGCTGGCCGGGACCATTCAGAACGACATCCTCAAGGAGTTCATGGTCCGCAACACCTACATCTATCCGCCCCGGCCCTCGATGCGGATCATCTCGGACATCTTCGCGTACACCTCGCAGAAGATGCCCCGCTACAACTCCATCTCCATCTCCGGCTACCACATCCAGGAAGCCGGGGCGACCGCCGACCTCGAACTCGCCTACACCCTCGCCGACGGCGTGGAGTACCTGAAGGCGGGCATCGACGCGGGGCTCGACGTCGACGCCTTCGCGCCCCGCCTCTCCTTCTTCTGGGCGATCGGCATGAACTTCTTCATGGAGATCGCCAAACTCCGGGCGGCCCGCCTGCTGTGGGCGAAGCTCGTCAAGCGCTTCGACCCGCAGAACGCCAAGTCGCTGTCGCTGCGCACCCACTCGCAGACCTCGGGCTGGTCGCTGACCGCGCAGGACGTCTTCAACAACGTCACGCGCACCTGCGTCGAGGCCATGGCGGCGACCCAGGGCCACACCCAGTCGCTGCACACCAACGCCCTCGACGAGGCGCTGGCCCTGCCCACCGACTTCTCCGCCCGCATCGCCCGCAACACCCAGCTCCTCCTCCAGCAGGAGTCCGGCACCTGCCGGGTCATCGACCCGTGGGGCGGCAGCGCGTACGTCGAGAAGCTCACCCACGACCTCGCCCGCCGCGCCTGGCGGCACATCCAGGAGGTCGAAGCCGCGGGCGGCATGGCCCAGGCCATCGACGCGGGCATCCCCAAGCTCCGCGTCGAGGAGGCGGCGGCCCGCACCCAGGCCCGCATCGACTCCGGGCGGCAGCCGGTCATCGGCGTCAACAAGTACCGGGTCGACAGCGACGAGCAGATCGAGGTCCTCAAGGTCGACAACTCCTCCGTGCGCGCCCAGCAGATCGAGAAGCTGCGGCGGCTGCGCGCCGAGCGCGACGAGGCCGCGTGCCAGGACGCCCTGAACGCCCTCACGCGCGCCGCCGGGTCGGGCCCGGGCCAGGGGCTCGACGGCAACCTGCTGGCCCTGGCCGTGGACGCGGCCCGCGCCAAGGCCACCGTCGGTGAGATCTCCGACGCCCTGGAGAAGGTGTACGGGCGGCACGCTGGACAGATCCGTACGATCTCCGGTGTGTACCGGGAAGAGGCCGGATCGTCGTCCGGCGTGGAGCGCACGCGCGCGCTGGTGGCGGCGTTCGAGCGGGAGGACGGCCGCAGGCCGCGCATCCTCGTCGCCAAGATGGGCCAGGACGGCCACGACCGCGGCCAGAAGGTCATCGCCACCGCCTTCGCCGACCTCGGCTTCGACGTCGACGTCGGCCCGCTCTTCCAGACGCCCGAGGAGGTCGCCCGGCAGGCGGTGGAGGCCGACGTGCACATCGTCGGCGTCTCCTCGCTCGCCGCCGGCCACCTCACGCTCGTGCCCGCGCTCCGCGAGCAACTGGCCGAGCAGGGCCGCGAGGACATCATGATCGTCGTCGGCGGGGTCATCCCCCCGCAGGACGTCGAGCCGCTGCGGGAGATGGGCGCCGCCGCGGTGTTCCTGCCCGGCACGGTCATCCCCGACGCCGCCAGCGATCTGCTCGGGACCCTCGCCGGGGCCCTCGGGCACGAGCTGTGATCCCATGGCGCCCACGATCGATCCGGACGTGTACGTCAAGGGTGTGCTGGACGGCAAGCGGGCGGTCGTCGCCCGCGCCATCACCCTCGTCGAGTCGGCCCGCGCCGACCACCGGGAACTCGCCCAGCGGATGCTGACCGAGCTCCTGCCCCACGCGGGCGGGGCCCGGCGCATCGGCATCACCGGTGTGCCCGGCGTCGGGAAGTCCACCTTCATCGACGCCCTCGGCACGATGCTCACCGGGCTCGGCCACCGGGTCGCCGTGCTCGCCGTCGACCCTTCCTCCAGCAGGACCGGCGGCAGCATCCTCGGCGACAAGACCCGCATGGAACGGCTCGCCGTCGACCCCGCCGCGTTCGTCCGGCCCTCGCCCACCGCCGGGACGCTCGGCGGAGTGGCCCGCGCCACCCGCGAGACCATCGTCGTGATGGAGGCGGCGGGCTACGACGTGGTGCTCGTCGAGACCGTCGGCGTCGGCCAGTCCGAGACGGCCGTCGCCGACATGGTCGACACCTTCCTCATGCTCACCCTGGCCCGCACCGGCGACCAGCTCCAGGGCATCAAGAAGGGCGTGCTCGAACTCGCCGACGTCGTCGCCGTGAACAAGGCCGACGGCCCGCACGAGCGCGACGCGAAGGCCGCGGCGCGGGAACTGGCGGGCGCGCTGCGGCTGTTGCGCGCCCCCGACGCGGCGTGGAACCCGCCCGTCCTCACGTGCAGCGCCCGCGAGGGCACGGGCCTCGACACGCTCTGGGAACGCCTGGAGCAGCACCGGCGCGTCCTCGACGCGACGGGGGCGCTCGCCGCGCGGCGCCGGGAGCAGCAGGTGGACTGGGTCTGGACGATGGTCCGTGAGCAGCTGCTCACGGAGTTGCGCTCCCACGCCGAGGTGCGGCGGCTGGCGCCTTCGCTCGAAGCGGCCGTGCGCGGCGGCGCGCTGCCGGCGAGTGCGGCGGCGCAGCGTCTTCTGGCCGCCTTCCGCGAGGGGTGACCCCACCGGGGGCTCCGCCCCCGGGCCCCCGGCGCCTACCGGGTTGCCACCCGGGCCCGGTGGGCGGCTGCGGGTCGTCGACGGCTGGTCGCGCAGTTCCCCGCGCCCCTGACGGGGCGCGCCCCGGCGGCTGCGCTTGCGCATCACCTCCCGTTTGTGGGCAGGCGTTCCGCACGGCTGGGGGCACCTCCCGGACGGAGTCTGGGGG
>NZ_JAINFC010000490.1 GCF_020740835.1 Streptomyces sp. UNOC14_S4 | reverse complement strand
CACCCTCCACCACACCCCCATCGGCATCTTCCGCAACACCCAACGCCCCGTCTACGACACCCAGATGACCGACCAACTCGACACCGCCATCGAACACAAAGGCAAGGGCGACCTCACCGCCCTCCTCCACGGCAACGACACCTGGACCGTCATCGGCTGACCGAGCCGGCCATCGTTTTCCCTCAGCAAGGAGTGCTGTAATGCCATCGAGCGCCATCCGCATCTGCATCGTCGGAGCGGGGCCCCGGGGAACCGTGGCCCTGGAACGTATTTGTGCCAATGCCCCCGAGATGGCCGCGGGTTCGCCGGTCGAGGTGCATATCGTCGACCCGTACCCGGTCGGCGGCGGCCGGGTGTGGCAGCAGGGCCAGTCGCGCCGTCTGCTGATGAACACGGTCGCCGGTGACGTGACGGTGTTCACCGACACGACGGTGACCTGCGAGGGCCCGCTGACGCCCGGCCCCACCCAGTACCAGTGGGCACGCATGGTCGCCGAGGGCAGGGTGACCGACGTGACCGAGGAGACGAAGGCGGAGGCCGCGGTCATGGAACCGTGGTCGTACGCCTCGCGCGCGTTCCAGGGCGAGTACCTCGGCTGGGCCTTCGCGGACATCGCCGGCAGGGCCCCGGCCGGGGTGAGCGTCCATGTGCACCGGACGCGTGCGACCGGGATCACCGACACCCCGGACGGCATGCAGCGGGTCGGCCTGGAGGACGGGACGGAGCCGCTGACCGTCGACGCCGTGATCCTCGCGCAGGGCCACTACGACGTCGACCCCACCGAGCAGCAGCTGGCGCTCGTCGACTTCGCCGCTCGGCACGGCCTGCACTACGTCTCGCCGAGCAGCCCCGCCGAGGCCGACCTGGAGCCGATCGGCGCGGGGCAGGACGTCATCCTGCGCGGCCTGGGACTGAACTTCTACGACTACATGGCCTTGCTGACCGAGGGCAGGGGCGGCCGCTTCGTCCCCGCCGAGGACGGCCGACTCACGTATCTGCCCAGCGGGAACGAGCCGGTCATCCACGCCGGTTCGGGGCGCGGCGTGCCCTACCGGGCGCGGGCGGAGATACGCCAGGAGATCGTTCCCCGCTACCAGGCCACGTTCCTGTCCGCGGACGAGATCGCCCGGCTGCGCGGCGGCGCGGGCACCGGCCGTACCGACTTCCGGCGCGATCTGTTCCCCCTGGTCGCGAAGGAGGTCGCCTGGAACTACTACAAGGCCCTGCTCCAGCACGGCGACCCGGCCGGATACGAGCGGCTCCTCGCCGAGTACCCCCGCCTCGACTGGGGGACCCCGGAGATGGAGGCCCTGCTGGGCGAGCTGGTGCCCGACGCCGGTCTGCGCTGGGACTGGGAGACCCTGGACCGGCCCGCCGACCAGCGGGAGTTCACGGGCCCGGACGACTACCGCGACTGGATCCTCGGCGTGCTCGCCGAGGACCTCCGCCACTCCGACCTGGGGCCGCACGTCAGCGCGGTCAAGGCGGCCGCCGCGGTCATGCGCGACCTGCGGGACGAGGTGCGGCAGGTGATCTCCCACCGGGGGCTGAGCGGCGCCTCGTACCGCGAGCACGTCGACCGCTGGTTCAGCGGGCTCAACAACTACGCCGCCAGCGGCCCCCCGGCCACCCGCGTACGCGAGCTGCTCGCCCTGGTCGAGGCGGGGGTGGTGCGCCCGCTGGGCCCGCGGATGCGGGTGACCGCGGACGAGGGGACGGGCTCCTTCGTCGCCGTCTCGCCCCAGGTGCCCGACGCGACGGTACGGGCCGCGGCCCTGGTGGAGGCGCATCTCCCGGCGACCGACGTGCGCCGCGCCACGGACCCGCTGCTGGCTTCGCTGCTGGCCGCGGGCGGCTGCCGGGCCCACGTCATCCCCGACGAGACGGGGCCGGGCTACGAGACCGGCGGGCTGGACGTCACCGATGTGACCTTCCAGGTCATCGACCGGCAGGGCACTCCGCACCCGGCGCGGTTCTCGTACGGCCCTCCGGTGGAGTCGGTGCAGTGGGTCACCGCGATCGGTGCCCGTCCGCACGTCAACTCCCGGACCCTGCTCCAGGGCGACTCCATCGCCCGCTCGTGCCTCCGGTACGGCACCACCCGCCTGGCCGGTGTCGCCAGCGCCGTCGGCGCGGGTGAGCGGGACGCGGAGCTGAGCGCGACCGCCCGCTGACGGCCGACGCGGCGGCCCGTATGGCGAGGGGGCGGAGCCGGGATTCTCCCGGCCCCGCCCCCTTCGTCCGCGCCCTCGGCCACCGGGTCAGTCCGTCTCCCGGGCGATCTCGTGGACGGCCTTCATCAGGGCGATGCCCGCCGGGGCACCGGCGTAGGCGGCGCATTGCAGGGCCACTTCGGCCATCTCCTCGACGGTGCAGCCGTTGCGCAGCGCGCCGCGGACGTTCAGGCGCAGTTCCTCCGGCCGGTTCAGGGCGGTGAGGAGTGCGAGGTTGAGCAGGCTGCGGGTGCGGCGGTCGAGGCCCTCGCGGGCCCAGACCGAGCCCCAGGGGAACTCGGTGATGAGGTCGAGCAGGGGGCGTGCGGGCGGCCAGTCGCTCAGCATGGAGTCGACGTGCTCGTCCCCCAGCACCTCCCTGCGGACGCGGTCTCCCGTCTCGTGGCGCTCGGAGGGTGCCACGGGGTCAGTCCGCCGTACGGGCGGGCGGTACGGTCGGCAGTTCGGTGCACATCTCGCCGCCGATCGCCCAGTTCTCCTTCGGCACGTCCCGGATGATGACGTAGATGCGCTCCCGGGTGCTGCCGCAGGCGCGCTGGAAGGCGTCGGTGAGCTCGCGCGCCAGGACGGCCTTGTCCTCCTCGCTCCGCCCTTGCCACATGTCGACGTTGATGACAGGCATGGAAGTGGTCCCTTTCATCAAAGGTGATTGTCTTGTTTCTACCTGCCGTGCAAGGGAGTTGGGTACTCGACTTTGGTGCAAGGAGGGGTGGGCGCCAGGGCCTCAGTTCCCGGCGACCGCGGCCCGTTCGTGGCGGTCGGCGCGGTGGCTCCGGCGGTATTCGCTGGGGGAGATGCCGACGCTGCGGGCGAAGTGGAGCCGGAGGTTGGCCGCGCCGCCCAGGCCGCACTGTTCGGCGATCCTGTCCATCGGCTGGTCGGTGGTCTCCAGCAGTTCCTTGGCGCGGGCGATGCGCTGTGCCTGGAGCCACCGCAGCGGGGTGGTGCCCGTGGACTGGTGGAACCGCCGGACCAGCGTCCGTTCGCTCATCCCGGCACGCCGGGCCAGCTCCGGTGTGGTGAGCGGGAGGTGCACGTTCTCGGCGGCCCAGTGCAGCAGGGGGGCCAGGCCGTCGTCGGTCTCCTTCGGCGGCAGCGGTGCCTCGATGTACTGGGCCTGCCCGCCGGGCCGGTGGGCGGGTACGACGAGGTGGCGGGCGACCGAGCTGGCCACCCGGGAGCCCAGGTCCTTGCGCACCAGGTGCAGGCACAGGTCGATCCCGGCCGTGCTGCCAGCGCTGGTGAGGATGTCGCCGTCGTCGATGTACAGGACGGTGGGGTCGACCTCGATGCGGGGGTAGCGCTCCGCGAGCAGCGGGGCGTGTTCCCAGTGGGTCGCCGCCCGGCGCCCGTCGAGCAGGCCGGCGGCCGCCAGCACGAACGCCCCCGAGCACAGCGAGACGATCCGCGCCCCGCGGGCGTGGGCCTCGCGGACGGCGTCGAGCAGCCGCCCGGGAGGACGGCCGCGGACGTCCGCGCTGGCGGGGACGATGACGGTGTCGGCCTCGACGAGCTCCTGGTAGCCGTAGGGGGTGTCGGTGGTGAACCACTGGCGCGCCGGTGCCGCGTCGTCGCCCGTGGGGTTGCACAGCCGGAAGTCGTACCAGGGGGTGTGCAGATCGGGCCTGGGGGTGCCGAACACATGGCAGGGGACGGCCAGTTCCAGGATCGGCATGCCGTCGGTCACGGCCACGGCCACGGTCCCGGGGCCCCCGGAGTGATCATTCATGGCAGTAATGTAGCGACTGCTGGCAGTTCTGCCACTCGAAGCGGTGAAGCCGGGTGGCGATAGTGGAGGGGCGCACCGCTTCTCGGCCAAGGAAGGGGCGCATCGCATCCCCTTCGACCAGGGGCGCATTCCCCCTTGCCCTCCCTGGTCCCTGCCCCCTCGATCAGCCTCGACCAGCGGAGAGACGACGGATACGGCCATGACCTCGATTCCCGAAACCCGCACGGCGGATACGGCCGCCGCCCCCGCGGCCCCACCGGCAGATCCACGGCGCTGGCTGGTGCTGACCGTCGCGTCGGCCGCCCAGTTCCTCGCGATCCTCGACCTGTTCGCCGTGACCGTGGCGTTCCCCGCGCTGGAGAAGTCCTTTCCCGAAGCGTCCATGGCCTCGATGTCCTGGGTGCTGAACGGCTACACGATCGTCCTCGCGGCGCTCCTCATCCCCGCCGGGCGGCTCGCGGACGACACCAGCCGCAAGGCGAGCTTCCTTCTCGGCATGCTCCTCTTCGGCCTGTCCTCGGTCGGCTGCGCGATCGCGCCCAGCCTGACCGTCCTGATCGTGGCCCGTGTGGTGCAGGCGGTGGCGGCGGCGGTCCTGGTGCCCACCTCCCTGGGTCTGGCCCTGCCCGCCTTCCCCGAGCACGAGCGCTCCACGGCCATCGGCATCTGGACGGCCGTCGCCGCCGTCGCGGCGGGCAGCGGGCCGGTCCTGGGCGGACTGCTGGTGCAGCTGAGCTGGCGGTGGATCTTCCTCATCAACGTCCCCGTGTGCGCGATCGCCGCGGTGGCCGGTGTGCGCCTGCTGCCGAACGTGGCCCGGAAGGCCTCGCAAGGTCTCGACCTGCTCGGCTCGGCGCTGATCCTGCTCGCGTCCGGAGCGCTGACCATGGCGTTCGTGGAGGCACCCGACTGGGGCTACACCGCCCCCGGTACGGTGGTCTGCTTCGTCGCCGCGGTGGTGCTGACGGCCGTCTGTGTATGGCACGTCCGCCGCAGCCCGGCGCCCATCATCAGCCCCGCGCTCTTCGCCAACCGGATGTTCAGGGTCGGCACCGCAGGCATCTTCCTCTACTACCTGGCGTTCGCCTCGATGCTCTTCCAGGCGGCCCTGTTCCTGACCGGCCAGTGGCACTACACGGTCCTGCGTGCCGGCCTCGGCATCGCGCCCACCCCGGTCACCGTGATGATCCTGTCGTCACAGTCCGGGAGGATCATCAAGCGGATCGGCGCCCGCACCTCGGCGGTGGCCGGAGGCCTGGTGTTCGCCGCGGGCTGCGCCTGGTGGCTGGCGACCGCCGACTCCTCCCCCGCCTACGCCGCCACGTACCTGCCGGGCGCGATCCTGGTCGGCGCGGGCAACGCGCTGATCCAGCCCGCCCTGTTCGGCGCCGCGAGCGCGCTGCCCGCCGAGCAGCTCTCGGTCGGCTCGGGCACGCTGATGATGTCCCGTCAGATCGGCTCGGCGCTGGGCGTGGCCCTGCTCACCGCGATCCTGGGCAGCTCGGAGCACCCCACCATGGGCGCCTTCCGGCACGGCTGGGTCTACATGATCGTCACGGCCCTGCTCGCCACTCTGGCCGGCCTGCGCTACACCGCAGGGACCCCGGCCCCCGCCGCCGGGACCCCGGCC